>NZ_JBFUIV010000018.1:0-108851 GCF_056401715.1 Bacillus sp. P4_E1 | reverse complement strand
TTTTCTTCTAGTCCTTTGATTCCTTCAGCTTCAAAGTGTTTCACCCAACGACTTACAACCGAGTGATGAATACCTAATTCTTTCGCAATGGTTTTATAGCTCATGCCTTCTTTTAAGTATAAATCTATAGCTTGTTTCTTAAATTCTACATCGTAAGTGACTCTAATTTTTCCCATGAAAAAATCCCCTCCATAGTAAACAGGTTAATGTGCTTTCTTTTTCCTGTCTACTATAAGGGGATCATATCAGATTATTAGCCTTCACTTTATTTTCCATTCCATATGGCGGGACATACTTCTTATGAAAGAAAGCGACTCAATAGAGTCGCTTTTTTATATTCCACCGAGCTTCATTCCAAGGAATGCGAATAGGATACCAATTATGTAAGTAGTACTTAAATATAAAAGGAATGTGTAAATTTTTTTGCGATTGAGAAGCTGAATGGACTCTAATTTAAGTGTCGAAAATGTGGTGAATGCGCCCATAAATCCAGTTCCTAATAATAATTGCCATTCTGTAGAGACTCCATTGCCAATTATATACCCGAGTAAAAATGCTCCTGTTATATTAATAAGGAATGTAGCAATTGGAAAGGGTGTTTTATTTCTTTTTTTAAACCAATTGCTAATTGCAAATCGTGTAATCGCACCGAAAAACCCTCCTGTTGCGACTAATAAAGCTCCCATCATGAGTAATCACCTTCCGTAAGATGTTTCTTAATTAAGAAATCCCCAAGTGTATAGCCAAGTCCAGACATAATGAGGCCGCCAAGTATGCTACATGATACATATAAGAAAGCCGTGCTCCATTCAGAATGATTGATTAATTGCACAGTTTCTACACTAAATGTTGAAAACGTCGTAAAGGAACCGATGAATCCAGTCCCGATGCCTGTGATAACCTCTGAAGGTAAGATGTTTAGCCGGGCGATATACGTAGTTAGCCATGCTAATAAGAAGCAGCCGGCTAAGTTAATGAGTAATGTAGCTAATGGAAAAGAATGATGCCAAAATGTATGAATAGTAAGACCTAAATAATAGCGGGAAAGGGCTCCTAATATGCCAGCGATGCCAACGATAATATAAATCAATTTTCTCACCTCTTTAAATAGCTTGCTCAAAAAAATAGACTCCTACCAGTAGTTATACTGGTAGGAGTCATTAGCTAAGCAGCGGTTATGGCGAACTCCATCACCTATGATTATTACATATAGTGTACTAAACATTGCGTTTAATTTCCAGTGGAGAAGTTGGTGCATTTTGTATTTATATAATAGTTTAAGATAAGGAATCCTTACTCATAAACTAAATATAGTGATATAAGGTTTTCAGTGTGATAAAATATTTCGTATGTCTGTCATTTTTTTATTTAACTGAAAATAAAGAAAAGTAAAATCGTATGTTTTAGAAAAGGAGTCGTTTGTTTGAAAAAGTTATTAAAAATAGTACTTATATGTATTTTAGTAGGTGTGGGAGTTGTAGGTGGGTTTTTAGCTTATATGACACTTACAAAAGAACAGCCGGCTGATGTTATAAGCTTGAAGGTGGAAAACAATAAGGAGCGCGTAATTGCGCATGGAAATGAATTTAAAGTTACAACATTTAATATTGGATATGCTGGACTAGATAAGGATCAAGACTTCTTTATGGATGGGGGAAAAGGATCTGGTTCAAGTAGTAAAGAACAAACGGAAACTAACTTAAAGAATATGCTTTCGTTTTTACAAAATGAGAATAGTGATTTTGTGCTATTACAAGAAATAGATATAAAATCAATGCGATCATTTGATGTAAATGGGCATGAATTTTTGAAAAAAGGACTACCTGATTATGCTTCTTCGTTCGGAAAGAACTATGATACAAAATGGGTTCCTGTACCAATCACAAGTCCAATGGGATATGCTGAAGCTGGATTAAGTACATTTTCTAAATATACGGTTCAAACAGCGAAGAGATTTCAGCTTCCTGGAATGGAGCCGTGGCCAAAGCGTTTATTTGATTTAGACCGAGCGATTGTTGAACATAAAATTCCTGTTAATAATGGGAAATTTGTTAGACTCGTAAATTTACATTTGTCTGCTTATGATGAAGGCGGAAAAATTAGAAAGCAGCAAGTGGAGTATTTAAAAGAATATATGAACAAGCATTATAAAAATGGTGATTATGTAATAATGGGCGGAGACTGGAATCAATTAATTTCTAACGCTCAGTTAAGTGATCCGAAGTTCGTGAAAGAGCGTCCTGAGTGGTTAGTAGAGTTACCAAAGGACTTTACTGATGGTGGCTTTAAGTGGGCTGTAGATCCGTCTGTTATGACTGTGAGAGATGATGTGAAGAAATATGTGGAAGGTGAAAATTTCGTCACGATTATTGATGGCTTTATCGTTTCACCGAATGTTGAAATTGTAAATGTACAAGGGAAAGATTTGAAGTTTGAAAATAGCGATCATAACCCAGTGAGTGCGGTATTCAAGCTGAAGTAATCGATACGTATGAGTAGAAGGTGGGGCTTCATATATGGAGTGGTTAAAGAGAACTTGTTTTTCTAACCTTGAGAAAGAATCACAAAAAAATCATTTATTGCTATTTATCACGATGTGTAGTTTCTTCCTTGGGATAATAGCGATTGGGTATTACGGATATATTTTTACAGAGAGAGCAATAGCATTTTGGATGTGTGGTATTTCTATCGTAGTATTTGGAACGCTGCTTACTTTTATAGAAAGTATGGAAGCAATGTATAAATACATCATGACATGTATGCTACTTATTATGTCTTTCATTATGGTACAAGCATTTAATGAAAGCCCAGCTGTATTTCAAATGGTCTATTTTACATTAGCGGTTTCACTTATTTATTTGAGTGAACGTCTTATTTTAATTCTTGGCGGGGTAGCAGTTGTTGTTACATTTATACTTTGTAGTTATTGGCCAAATCAATTTTTTGCGTATACAGCGTCATCTGAAGCTGCAAATTTCGCAAGCTTGTTAGCGATTGTAACGATCGCTATGTGGGGTGTCACAAAGATTGGTTCTAATCTTTTGGCTCGTTTAAGGGATGAGAAGCAAGCGGTGATGAAGAAAGCTCAGGAGTTAGAAGAAACGCAAAGGCTTATTGAGGAAACTGTTGTGAAGTTAGATAGTAATTTCAATCATTTAAGACAAAATATGAATACATCGATGGAGTCAATGAGTGAAATTAACTTTGCTTTTGAAGAAGTAGCAGTGGGAACTCAATCGCAATCAGAGATGATGTCACGTTCAGTAGAAGTATTGAATGATATGGAGGGAAATATTGACCAAATCATCTCTCAAGTAAGAAATGCGTCGATGCGTGTTGATAAAAGTTTGGAAATCTCAAAGGGTAGTGTAAATACTTTAAGAAATTTTGAAGCTAACATGAGAAGTTTAAATGATGTTGTTTCACAATCAGGAACGATATTTAGAGAATTAATGACACAATCGAAACAAATTAATGAAATTGTAGATGTAATCACGAATATTTCAAGTCAGACGAGTTTGCTAGCTTTAAATGCAAATATTGAAGCTGCAAGGGCAGGCGAGCATGGAAAAGGTTTTGCTATTGTAGCGAATGAAGTATTAAAGCTTGCTGAAGAATCGAATCGTTCTGCGGGGAGAATTCAAGGGATTTTGAAGGAGTTTAGTAATCAAGCAAGTAAAGTAGAAGTGCAGGTAGAGAAGTCAGAAAGAGTACAAGAAGAATGTAACGAAATGTTAGCAAGTGTTTTGACGAATGTAACGGATTTAGGGAAGTTTATTGATGCGATTAATGATGTAATGAGGGAGATTGTTGGTCATCAAGAAAGTTTCCAAGCTAAAACGACGAATATCGTAAAGGACGTTACACATGCTTCTAACGTAATTCAACAAACTTCTGCAGCTACGGAAGAAGTGTTAGCGAGTGTTGAAGAAGAAAAGCATCGAAATGATACATCGGTGAAGACGTTACATACTGTTAGCGAGCAAGTGAAGTTGCTAGAAGATATTTTAGAAAAGTAATATCGATGAAAAAGACCACTTGGTAGGAATTTAATTGCTTTTCTCCGCATTTTCTGCCAAGCTTAAGGAGAAAAATACTTCGAAGAAAGAAATATATAGGTGACGCATATGATTGAAGTTAAGACTTCTGAACTTAGTGATGGAGAATTTAATAGAGGTGTATTTGCAACTCGTGATATTAAAAAGGGTGAGTTGATACACTCAGCACCAGTTATCTCTTATCCGAATGAACAGCATGAACACATTGAGAAAACGTTACTTGCTGACTACGCATTTGAGTATGGGGTAAATCATACGGCATTCCTGTTAGGATACGGCATGTTATTTAATCATGCATATAATCCGAATGCAACGTATGATATTGTCTTCGAGAATCATACGTTTAACTTCTTTGCTTACAAAGATATAAAAGCGGGAGAAGAGATTCTAATCAATTATAATGGTGAAGTTGATGACGATGAGCTATTATGGTTTGATAAGGAAAAAGAAGAGAACGAAAAATAAGTTAAAAAGTATAGAAAGGGCACATTCTGTGGGATGTGCTCTTTTTTATTGATGAAAATAAAGTAAAGATTACAAAAAAATACCACTTTTCTTTCGTATGGTATAGTAAGATATTGAAGGGTATTACTTTGAAAAGCCTATATATTTTACAAATTGTTGTCTATATGGTTACATGTCAAGTTTAGTAGCCCATTTGGGTTGCTTTATTATGCGATATATATTTTAATATGAGTGGAACCTCTTATAATTTAAGAGGTTTATAGGTGTGCTTTATGTACACTGTATTCACCACGTTAGCTGTTGTTCTGTAATGCATTTTTACGTGGGGATATTATGGACCCGTATATAGCGGGATAAAAAGATTATAGAAATAGAGGAATCGTAAAATGAATATGCACGAGGTTTATAAATATTTAAGTACAGTATTGCCTGAAGGTCATGTGAAGCAAGATGAAATGTTAAAGAATCATACGCATATTAAAGTGGGCGGGAAAGCGGATGTGTTCGTTTCTCCTACGAATTATGATGAAATTCAAGAAGTTATAAAGTATGCGAATCAATACAATATTCCAGTTACGTTTTTAGGAAACGGATCGAATGTTATTATTAAAGACGGTGGTCTTCGTGGAATCACAGTAAGTTTAATTCATATTACAGGTGTTACTGTAACAGGAACGACGATTGTAGCACAGTGTGGTGCAGCAATTATTGATGTATCACGTATTGCATTAGATCATAATTTAACGGGTCTTGAGTTTGCTTGTGGTATCCCAGGTTCAGTTGGCGGAGCGTTATATATGAATGCTGGTGCTTACGGCGGTGAAGTATCGTTTGTATTAACAGAAGCTGTCGTAATGACAGGTGATGGAGAGCTACGTACTTTAACGAAAGAAGCATTTGAATTTGGATATCGTAAGAGTGTATTTGCGAACAACCATTACATTATTCTTGAAGCGAGATTTGAGCTTCAAGAAGGTGTGCGTGAAGAAATTAAAGAAAAAATGGATGATTTAACGTTTAAACGTGAGTCAAAACAACCTTTAGAGTATCCTTCATGTGGCAGTGTATTTAAGCGTCCACCAAATAATTTCGCGGGTAAGCTTATTCAAGAATCAGGACTGCAAGGTAAGCGAATTGGCGGAGTTGAAGTTTCTTTAAAACACGCTGGATTTATGGTGAATGTTGATAACGGAACTGCACAAGATTATATCGATTTAATTCATTTTGTACAAAAGACAGTTGAAGAAAAATTCGGTGTGAAATTAGAGAGAGAAGTAAGGATTATTGGAGAAAATCTACAGTAATCTTTGAATAAAAAACGTATAAAAGTATGAATTATTTCGAAATAACATTTGGGTATTGTTGACAATTTGATTTTGATTCAATATAATGGCTAATAATTTAACAAATAAATTATACGTTGAAAGAGCCCAGTAGCAGTTTGTCACTGTTATCAAAGAGAGCTAGGGATTGCTGGAACCTAGCACAAACAAACTTGTGAATTACACTCTGGAGTATCTTAGGTAACGCTAAGCGGACTAGCAATCGATATTATTGCTAAGAGTGGTATGAATAGCTATGCTATTTATGCAAACTGGGTGGTAACACGGTGAATAATCGTCCCTATGTCTATCGTAGACATAGGGGCTTTTTTGTTTTCAAAAAAATAAAGGGGATGACAAAAGATGAATATTATTGATGAATTAGAATGGCGCGGTGCTGTGAATCAACAGACAGATGAAGAAGGTTTACGTAAGTTAGTAGAAGAGAAAAAGATTTCACTATACTGCGGAGTGGATCCGACTGGTGATAGTATGCATATTGGACATTTAATTCCGTTCATGATGATGAAAAGATTTCAATTAGCTGGCCATCATCCGGTTATTTTAATCGGAGGGGCAACAGGGACAATTGGTGATCCGAGTGGTCGCCAATCCGAGCGTCAACTACAAACGTTAGAAGTGGTGCAGCATAATGTAGATGCGTTAACAGCACAAATGAAAAATCTATTTGACTTTGGCGGGAATAGCGAAGTGAAGATGGTAAATAACTATGACTGGACACATAAAATAAACATTATCGAGTTTTTACGTGATTACGGAAAAAACTTTAGCATAAATAGCATGTTAGCGAAAGATATTGTCGCAAGTCGTTTAGATACAGGGATTTCTTTCACAGAATTCACGTACCAAATCTTGCAAGCGATGGATTTTCATCATTTATACACAAAAGAAGATGTTCAATTGCAAATTGGTGGTAGTGATCAATGGGGAAATATTACGAGTGGTTTAGATTTAATTCGTAAGTTAGAAGGTCATGAAGCGAAAGTATTCGGATTAACGATTCCATTATTATTAAAATCAGATGGTACGAAGTTTGGTAAATCAGCAGGTGGTGCTATTTGGCTTGATCCGGAAAAGACAACACCGTTTGAATTTTACCAGTTCTGGGTGAATACAGATGACCGTGATGTAATTAAATACTTGAAATACTTTACGTTCTTAACGAAAGAGCGAATTGATGAATTAGCAGCGAAGGTAGAAACAGAGCCTCATAAACGTGAAGCACAAAAAGTATTAGCGGAAGAAATGACGAAATTCGTTCATGGAGAAGAAGCATTTTTACAGGCAGTTAAAATTACAGCAGCGTTATTTAGCGGAGATATTAAGTCGTTAACAGCTGATGAAATTGAACAAGGCTTTAAAGAGATGCCGACATTCCAATCTTCAAAAGAGACGAAAAATATCGTAGAGTGGCTAGTTGATTTAGGAATTGAACCTTCTAGACGTCAAGCGCGTGAAGATATTAATAATGGGGCTATATCTATGAATGGTGAAAAAGTAACGGATGTCAGTAGGGATGTTACTGTAGAAAATTCATTTGATGGACGATTCATCATTATTCGTAAAGGGAAGAAGAACTACAGCTTAGTGGAATTAGGAGAATAGTTCTTGTGAAAGAGCGGAAGTAGGGAAGATATCTACTTCCGCTCTTTTCATATACACAATTTTGACATAAAAAAAGTCAGTATATTTTGATAATTAAAGAGGTTATATTATTCTTTTGCCGAATAAATAAGTTAGAGAAAATTACGGATAAAGTGAAACTTTAATCAGTGGGGGATTTTGTTCATCCAAACTGATTATCAGCCCGCAAATAGCGGGATAAAAATAGCCCGAACCATGCAGGGCATGATTCGGGCTTATATTCAGATTAGTATGCTAAGCTGAATAGACCTTTAATGTGTGATAAGTAACGAACGTTACTTGCTTCTTTCATTAATGATGCTGGTAAACCTTTAAGCGGAGTATTGCTTGCTCCGATTGTAGCAACAGCATCTTTACGTCCTAGACTAGCAAGTGTTCCAGAGTTGATAGGTGCGAACTCTTCGAATGCTTTGCCTTCTAGTGCTGCGTATAAGTTGTATCCAATTAACTCACCCATTTGCCAAGCGATTTGTGCAGTTGGTGGGTATGGACGACCGTCTGGAGAGAAGACAACAGCGCTGTCTCCAGCAACGAATACGTCTTTGTGAGAAGTAGATTGTAGATGTGCATCAACAGTTGCACGACCGCGGTTTACTTCAAGACCTGATTCACCAATTAATGGGTTACCTTGTACGCCGCCTGTCCAAACGAATGTGTTAGCAACGATTTTTTGACCGTCTTTTAAGTCGATTTCATTACCAGCAACGTTTGTTACAGGAAGACCTGTTAAGAATGTAACACCGCGTGCTTCTAAGCTAGCAGTTGCACGTTCGATTAAGTGGTCTGGTAATACTGGAAGGATTTTTGGACCTGCTTCAACAAGAAGAAGTTTAACTTCTTTTGGATTTACGCCGTGGCTTTTTGCAAGTTTAGGCATAATGTCAGCAAGCTCACCAACTAGCTCAACGCCAGTTAATCCGCCACCACCGATTACGATTGTAGCATCAGCTTCGTTTTTCGTTTTAGCGTATTCACGAATACGGTCTTCAACGTGTTTGTAGATTTTGTTTGCATCAGCAGCAGATTTTAATACCATGCTGTTTTCTTCTAGTCCTGGAATACCGAAGTAAGCAGTTTTACTTCCTAAAGCAACTACAAGTGCATCGTAAGATAAAGTAGTGCCACCAGCTAGTTTGATTTCTTTGCTATCAACTGAGAATGACTCAACTGTTGCAATTTTAAGATCGATGTCTTTACCTTTGAAAAGCTTTGTAAGTGGCATTGCAATTGCTTGCTCAGCAACGTTACCAGCTGCAAGGCGGTGTAGTTCAGTGATGATTTGGTGCGTTGGGTATTGGTTAATCACTGTAACTTGTGCTTCTGATTTGCTGTAATATTTACGTACGTTTAAAGCGGCAAGAAGACCGCCATAACCAGCGCCTAAGATGACAATTTGTTTTGACATAGTATGATATCCCCCGTCTTTACTAATTGTTGTTATAAGTTAAATTATTTATTGTTACGTTCTGCACTAATTTGAAGGTATGCGTTCACAAAGCGGAACATTTTTTGTGCTTGTGGGTCTTTTAGTAATTTTAATAGACCGAACAGGCCGATAACTTCGTTGCTTTCATCAGCACGATCTTTCGCTTCGATAGCAGTTGCAGCCATGCTTTTCACTGTATCTTTTACAGGTTCTACAAGCTCTGTGATTGCACTAACAGTGTCGCTTTTTAATACTTCATCAGTAGCAACAGTTTGAGCGAAGTCATAAGACTTAGTTAAAATGTTAACAAGCTCAGTTAATTTTGGAAGCTGTTCTACTAGTGTTGTTAATGATTCTTGTACCTCAGGTTTTAACAACTGATCAAGTACATCAAGTTGTCCTTGGCTAGCAGAAATTTGTACAGTTTCTTGTTCTGGCTTTGTTTGAGTCATAGTTTCTGGCATCTCCAATTCTCCTTTACGATAGCAATACTCTTATTTTTTATAGGTAAGATAGTAAACGCTTATGAAACTTTATACAAAGTTTCACAAAGCACAATAAAATGCCTTTAAATTTATGACAGCAAGTAAGCTGAAATCATAAATCCAAAACCATAATGTCCTACCTATTATTTATGAACTGTCCGATACATGGCTTGTCCGCATAATGGAAAGTTCCCTTATCGGAAAGTGTATATAATATATATCCTATATTATATACTATATACACGTATGTTAACATAAAAATGATTCCTAATTATTTGATATTGATTCTGTAACCTAGTACTGACAAGGCATGAAAGCGCATAAATTATTTTATCTATCTTAAAAATGTACATATATATAAAGAAAAAAAGGAGGAAATGGACAAATTTATGTTCATTTTTTCCTTTTTTTATTGTTCACCTTCTGTAATTAGCATTGATGTGTTACCGCTTTTTTCAAGGTGGCATTCGCCCCAAGTACAAAGAGAATCAAGAATGGATTCTAAAGACCAACCGTAGTCTGTAAGAGAATATTCTACTTTCGGTGGTACTTGATTGTATACCTTTCTTTGAATAACTCCGTCTTCTTCTAATTCGCGTAATTGCTGTGTTAACATCTTTTGTGTAATACCAGGCATGAGACGTTTTAATTCACTCGTTCTCTTTGTACCTTTCGTTAAGTGGCAAAGAATAACGACTTTCCATTTTCCGCCGATAACCTCTAAAGTCGCTTCAACGGGAATATTATATTTCTTCATATAAAAATCTCCTTTGATGAATGTAGATTTCAGTTCTCCAACAAAAGAAGCCAAATAATTTAAATGTTACTAAAAAGTACCTATAGCACTTTAAAGTACGTACTTTTTATCATGTTGAATATGTTCCATAATAGCATACGTAAGAGGGAAATGAGTAGTACGGTACTAAAAAGTGCCTATGTTACTTTTTGGTACCTATCGTACTTTAAAGTGCGTTCTTCAAAAAAAGAGTGAAGCCATTCATAATAGCATATATCAGCAGTAACATTATTTTTGTAGAAGATAAAAAGGCCTTTTTATCACACTATTATGATTGGATTTCTCGCATTAAGGAGGAGTTCAATTGAATTCATATACAGTATCTTCTTCAGCGGTACAGACGAATCGAAGAAGTATGTTTGCTTTATTAGCACTAGCAATTAGTGCGTTTGGAATTGGTACAACCGAATTTATTAGTGTCGGTTTATTACCATCTATTTCGGAAGATTTACATGTTTCTGTTACAACAGCGGGTTTAACCGTTTCTTTATATGCATTAGGGGTAGCATTCGGTGCTCCTGTTTTAACTTCGCTAACTGCTAGTATGTCGCGAAAAACATTATTAATGTGGATTATGATTGTCTTTATTATCGGTAATGGGATTGCAGCGGTAGCAACAAGTTTTACTGTGTTACTTATCGCGAGGGTTGTCTCTGCGTTTGCACATGGCGTTTTTATGTCGATCGGATCCACAATTGCGGCTGCACTTGTACCAGAGAATAAACGTGCTAGTGCAATAGCATTTATGTTTACTGGTTTAACCGTTGCGACGATTACAGGTGTACCAATTGGAACGTTTATTGGTCAACAATTTGGCTGGAGAGCATCTTTTATGGTGATTGTGGTCATTGGAATTATTGCCTTAGTCGCAAACAGCATGTTAATTCCGTCTAACTTAAAAAAGGGTACACGAGTATCATTTCGTGATCAATTCAAACTTATCACGAACGGAAGACTCTTACTTGTTTTCGTCATTACTGCATTAGGATACGGAGGAACATTCGTAACATTTACGTATTTATCTCCGCTATTACAAGAAGTAACAGGATTTAAATCGAGTACCGTTACAATCATTTTGTTAGTGTACGGGATTGCAATTGCGATTGGGAATATGGTCGGCGGAAAATTATCGAATCATAATCCAATTCGTGCACTATTTTACATGTTCTTTATTCAAGCAATTGTATTATTCGTATTAACATTTACAGCGCCGTTTCAAGTAGCGGGGCTTATCACAATTATTTTTATGGGGCTATTCGCGTTTATGAATGTTCCAGGACTACAAGTGTATGTCGTTATATTGGCTGAGCGTTTCGTGCCGAGTGCCGTTGATATCGCATCAGCAATGAATATTGCAGCATTTAACGCAGGAATTGCTCTTGGGGCTTATTTGGGCGGTATTGTAACGAACTCGTTAGGATTAATTCATACAGCTTGGGTAGGCGGCATTATGGTAGTAGGCGCTGTTATTTTAACAGCTTGGAGTATGAACTTAGAAAAAAGAGATCAAGCAAAATAAAGGAGAGAAAAATATAATGAAAAATTTACAAAGTAAAACAACATTGCATAACGGTGTGGAAATGCCTTGGTTCGGTTTAGGTGTATTTAAAGTAGAAGATGGACCGGAACTTGTAGAGGCTGTGAAAGTAGCCATTAAAGAAGGATACCGTAGCATTGATACAGCTGCGATTTATGGAAATGAAAAAGCAGTTGGAGAAGGCATTCGCGCTGGTATAAAAGAAGCAGGAATTTCTCGAGAAGATTTATTCATTACTTCAAAAGTGTGGAACGCAGATCAAGGATATGAAACGACACTTGCTGCATACGAAGAGAGCTTAAAAAAATTAGAACTAGATTATTTAGATTTATATCTTGTCCATTGGCCTGTTGAAGGGAAATATAAAGATTCGTGGAGAGCGTTAGAAACACTTTATAAAGAAGAACGCGTGCGTGCAATTGGCGTAAGTAACTTCCAAATCCATCATCTGAAAGACGTACTGGAAGGTGCGGAAATTAAGCCGATGATTAACCAAGTAGAGTATCACCCGCGTTTAACGCAGAAAGAACTACAAGCTTTCTGTAAAGAACAAGGAATCCAAATGGAAGCATGGTCACCACTTATGCAAGGGCAATTATTAGATAATGAAACTTTACAAGAAGTTGCTGATAAGTACGGTAAAACAACAGCGCAAATCATTTTACGTTGGGATCTTCAAAATGAAGTTGTAACGATTCCGAAATCAACGAAAGAACAGCGTATTATTGCGAATGCTAATATATTCGACTTCGAATTAACAAAAGAAGATATGGAAAAGATTGATGCTTTAAATCAGAACCACCGCGTTGGTCCAGATCCTGATAACTTTGATTTCTAATAGAGGTAAGTTCAAAGGGTGCAAAAAAGTTTGCACTCTTTTTTGTTTTGTCTATGCATAAAAAACTTTTCTAACTAAATAATACATAGTAGTAAATTTGTTATTTTATAAGGGGTTGTAGACATGAATATAAAACGATCGTTCAAGCTAATGGCCGCTTTTTTGAGTGTTTTATTTGTATTTGCGAACTTATTATTCCCACTTCAAAAGGCATCCGCAGAGGTTATGGATCACACGAAGTATCAAATGGATTGGAGTTATAGTAAGTCAAAGAAAAAACCAATTCGAACAGAGCTTATTAAAACAGCAGATGGAAAAATTGCTTTTTGCTTAAATGTAGATTTGAAATCTCCGAGCGGCCAAGATTTACCTGAAATGGGTAAAGTAGATATTAACGTATACCGTGTACTATTAAACGGGTATCCACAGAAGAGCCCACAAGAATTAGGTGTTTCCGATTGGAGAGAGGCACATTACGCAACGCAGCTTGCGGTGTGGAATGCGTTAAAACAAATTGATATTAACGATTTAGATTTCCGTAATAAAAATGTAGAAAAAGTAACGAAAGATATCGTTGCGAAAGCAAACGCTAGTGAAGAACTACAAGAAATTACGATGAGTGTAGTACCATCAGAAGAACAACAAGCAGTATTGAAAAATGATTTCTTTGAAACAGGGTTATATACAGTAGAAACAAATGCGAAAAGTGGAACGTATAAGGTGCAAGCAACAGGTGCTCCAGAAGGCGCGAAATTTGCAAATGAAAAAGGCGAAGCGAAAACTGAATTTAATGTAGGAGAGAAATTCCGCATTTTAATTCCGAAACAAACACCAGCGGGTGGATTTAGCTTTAAAGTATCAGGAAATTTAACGAAATTACAAGGGATTGCTCATAAAGGAACACCGACAATTCAAAATGCAGTTGTATTACTTGAGCGTAGTGAAGAAAAAACAAGTCCAGAGTTGGCGGTAAGTTGGAAAAAAGCAAATGGTCATGATAATAAACCAAATAAACCGTATACTCCAAACGAACCACATAAACCAAATCAAGATAAAAGATAAAAGATTAAAGAAAAGCACTGGTATGTTCCAGTGCTTTTTTTGTATGCTTACATTTTTGTAAGGTTGCTGTAATGTATCTAGATTATAGTTTTTGCAACATGCTGTTAAAATTAAGAAATAATTTACGATATATAAGGGGAGATACACCGTGAATGAACGTTCAAAGGCGCGAATTAGTTTTTTTATTTACCTGTCTATTTTAATTATTTTTGATATAAAATACTCGTTTATGATTTTGAATATGTTCCTTGCCTTTGCAGCACTAGAACTTTCTTTTTTATTGCCATTATTTAAAGTGAAACAGAAAAGTGAAATACCGGTGAGTAGCCTATTTTATATTATTTTCATACTACTATCACCGAATGTGTTTTATGTAGTAACAGATTTAATTCATTTAAATATATATGAGTTTAATTATAAAAAAGGGCTAGTACTGGAAGAGTGGAAAAACTTTTTTGTATTAACAAGTGGAGTCATAATCGCAATTTATTATTACATTCTTATGCTGAAACAAGTGAACAATCTTTTACAGACGAAATGGAGAAAAGGTATGCTCTTTGTTTTTATATTACTTTCTAGTATCGGGATATTTATTGGAAGGTTTTTGCGTTTCCATTCGATTCATTTATTTACAGAGCCATTATCTTTAGTAAGACAGTTTGTATATGCAATGAATGGATCTTCGGTACTTTTCATTATATGGCTGACGCTTTTACAATGTACGGTTTGGTGGTTATTTGTAGATGTAAAAAGGAGGGGATTATAATCGATAAAGATATTGTAATGTTAACGATAGTACTTATAGCGATTGCTCTATTTCTTTTTATCTCACAAGTCTATATAGCGATCCTTCTGTATAAGTATGAAAAGTCTTGGTGGTGGGGAGGGCTTAGTTTCCTTTTACCGTTTGGACTTAATGTGTACATATATCAAATTATTATATTAGAAAAACGAGTGGGGATATTTTTTGAAAGGTTAAATTCAAGTGAAAGAAAATTATGGAGGAAAATATATTTTCTTGTATTGCTACAATATATGTTCTTGTTTGCATGCTTCGGATTTCTTACATCGCCAGCATTAATGTTTTGATCAGTACGGTATAATGAAACAAGAAATTAGAGAGAGAGATGAAAAATGAAACTTCGTATTTGTGAAATAACGACAGAAAATCGGCATGAAATTGCTAACTTAAAAGTAACAGAACAGCAGCATAAATTTATTGAAAGTACAGTTAAAAATTGTTTAGTTGATGCTGAAACAAAATATAAAGAAGATGCGGTTTCCGTAGGTCTGTATGATGGTGATATACCTATTGGGTATGCAATGTATGGCTGGTTTGAGGAAGAAGAAAAGGCTGTATATTTAAATCAATTTGTCATCGATAGTGCATGCCAAGGAAAAGGGTATGCAAAACCATTATTGCGTTTGTTAATGGAGCATTTTACAACAGAATATAATTGCAAAGTTATGTATTTAAGCATACATCCAGAAAACAAACTTGCGCAAAAATTATATGAATCAATTGGGTTCCATTTAACAGGTGAAATTGAGGATGAGTGGTTACACGGAAAAGGATTTATAATGAAACGTATGTTGGATTAATAAAAACCTGTCCGGAAGATTAGTATCTTTCAGGCGGGTTTTTTATTCTAAAATAGCATTAAAGTTAGAAATCTAAACATTAAGATTTTTGGATTAAATTCATGAAATTGTAATATTAATCTAATTGAAATGTCTATCTAACAAGAAAGAAATCGTGTACAATTCACTTTGGAAAAACTGTCCATAGATGGATGCCTATGAATGAATTGTAAAAAAACGATATTTTTATACACATTTTTCATGTATAGACAACAATACCTATTAAAATGTATTTCTTATCATTATCCCGCGATGAAAAAAGGAGAACTCATCATAAAACATAGAGAAAGATGAGGAGGAATTTTAGACTTTAAAATTTTTGTTATATAAGAAAGCGAATACATATAGGGAATAAAGGTAAGTGGTATTGGTAAGCGAAGTTTTGTTGTGTATTTTAAATGGTTGTATAAAGATAGATTGATTTTGCAGTAAATGAATATATCTATGGTGGTTTGCATTACAAAAAGAATAGGGGACACAGATTATGTCGAAGAAAAAGACGAGTAGGGTATTAGTAGCTGGCATATGTATATCTACATTATTATCACCAGTAGCTTTCGAAGCATCAAAAGGATATGCGGCGCCTTTGGAAGAGAACAAGGGTGGGAATTTAGAAGAGGTTAAAGAGAATAAGTTTGAGCAGAGAACGTTTCAGTTGCCGGGGAACGGTAGCGTGGAAGAAGAAAATAACCGTTTAAGAGTTACTTGGAAACTTTCTGCTAATGAGCCGACTGGAATTTATGCAGCGCCAAATGAAGAGATTACAATCGACATAAAAGGAACGCAGTCTCTTCAAGCTTTCATAGGAACAAGATCTTATGATGAAAAGGGTCCAGAAGAGTTTGATTTAAAACCAGGGAAAAACGTTATTTCATCCCCAAGAGGCGGTATTTTATATTTTTACAATATGAATAGCGAAGGTAATGTAACAGCTTCAGTTACGAATGGTGGTAGCCACTTCCCTTTGTTTATTTTAGGTAAGCATACGAAAAAAGATTGGGATGAAATGTTAAAAAAATATAAGGATCCTTATGCAGTTGAATTAAAAGATGAGAGAAGCTTAATTACTACTACTTACGATTCTGTGCAGGAATATATGAAGAATACGGATCCAACAGAGCTAATGAAATTACACGATAAGATTATTCGTTTGGAAAACGCAGTGGCAGGATTATCTGAGGACGGTGTTGGGGTTGCAAAATCTCCAACTCATTATGTTCAGTTTGTTGAAAAACGGAATCCTGAAGATGACTTTATGTTTGCGACAAATTATCATACAGGGTATATTCCAAGCGCAATGAATAGAGTTTTAGATATAGAAGTGCTTGAAAAGGATGGATGGGGACCATGGCATGAAGTTGGACACTTACATCAGCAAGCACCTTGGAAGTGGTCTAAAGTAAGCGAAGTCACAGTAAATATTTACTCATTAGCCGTTCAAAAGGCGTTAGGGAACCGATTAGAAATGGATGAGCACTATAAAAACTCATTTGAATATTTAGAGAAGCCTAAAGCAGAAAGGATCATTGATGACATTAATCCTCTTACAATGTTTTGGCAATTAAATATAGTGTATGGAGAACATTTCTATCCTAGGTTACATCAAGCTTATCGTTTGTTACCACAGAGTGAAATACCCGCGTCTGATGAAGAGAAAAAGCAAATGTTTGTTTATATGACATCAAAAGTGGTAGGGCAAAATTTAATTCCTTTCTTTGAGGAATGGGGATTAACGCCAAATAATGATATTAGAGAGAAAATAGAAAAATTAAAGTTACCTAAATTAGAGAAGGAAATCTGGAAAGCTACAGATAGTAATGATATTCGTGAAAAGCAAGTTGAACCGTATAAGGTTCCGTATGGTGAACCTGCTAATGAGGTGCAAAACCTTGTAGTTGGTACAGAGTCTGATGAGAATGAAGCAAGTAAGCTCGTTCAAAATTTAGGTGAGAATGTAAAAGTAACAGGTAAGATTGTATGGCCTAAATTAGAGAGTGGAAAACAGGAAGTGTTAGTAGAAATTGAGGATGAAAAAGGAAATAAAAATTCAATTCCTGTCCAAGTTAATGGAGTTTATGGTGACAGTATAATTTTTCAAGGACTTTCAAATGAAGTAATGTCGACAGTGATGCTTCGTCACAATGAAAAAAAATTAAATGTAAACTTTACTAATAATAAAATACATTACCGTTTTGAAAAAGAAGAATATATGGGCTTAACGGTATATGATCGAAATGGGATTGAAAAGAAAAGTGTATCGGCAGAAGGGCAAGAAAATGGAAAACGATTTGCGCTTGAACTAAATGGATTGGATTTTGAATATGGTGATGTAGTAAAAGTATTCCATGCAGAACCAGACCGTTTGAAGTGGTATCAAAATAACGCACTTGTAGATCAAGGAAATGCTAAAAATAAAAAAGAAAAATTATTCCAAATCACTCCGCAAGGGTTCGAATTTAAAGATGGTTTACAAGAAGTAACAGCAGTACCGCAAAAAGTAGTAATCGGAACAGATGCTGAAAAGTTAGAAGCGAAAAACTTCGTACAAGTAAAAGATGGAGAAGTGAGTGGTTTTGCAGAAAAACCAAATACATCAAAAATCGGTGAACAAAAAGTAAAAGTAGAGACGAAAGATCGTTTTGGAAATAAGAAAGTAACGGAAGTTCCATTGGAAGTTACGTATGGAGATAGCTTGGTATTCCGAGGGTTAAATTATACAGACATAGGTAACTTAAAAGCGGTCGTAACTTTACAGCACGATGCGAAGAAATTTACGGCAACTGGAACAAACCGTGCAGTGCATACATACTTCAAGGATGAGACGTACATTGAATTTGCTTTATATGATAAAGACGGGAAAGAGAAAAAGCATCTAGAAGTAAAGGGAGTAGAAAATGCAGAATCCTTTATAAAAGAATTAAATGGTCTCTCGTTTGAATATGGGGATGTAGTGAAAGTATACAATGCAGAACCGCACACGTTGACTTGGTATAAAGGAAATGAGTTAGCTGGTCAAGGTGAAGGTAAGATTATAAAGGACCGATTCTTTACTCTTACAGAAAAAGGTTTTGAAAAGCTGGAAAGTTTACAAGAAGTAACAGCAGTACCGCAAAAAGTAGTAATCGGAACAGACACTGAAAAGTTAGACGCGAAAAACTTTGTTGAAGTAAAAGATGGAGAAGTAATTGGTTTTGTAGAAAAACCGAATACATCAAAAATCGGTGAACAAAAAGTAAAAGTAGAAACGAAAGATCGTTTTGGAAATAAGCAAGTGACGGAAGTGTCATTAGAAGTAATTTACGGTGATAGCATTATGTTCTTTGGTACAAGTTACGGAGGAACAAACATTAAATCGGTTGTAACGTTAAATCATCAAGAGAAGAAATTCGGTACAACAGATTCAGAAGGTAAAATGCATACTTCATTTGCAGACGAGAAGTATATGGAAATGGCTGTATACGATAAAGTTGGAAAAGAGAAGAAAGCAGTATCTGTAAAAGCGTCTGAAAATACGAAAGCATTCGCAGAACAATTCAATGGAATGGCTTTTGAATATGGCGACATAGTAAAAGTATATCAAAGAGAATTTGATAGATTTAAAGTGTACAAAAAGAATGAATTCGTGGATGCACAGTATGGCGTTCATGAAATATTCTTTAAAATTACGGAACAAGGTTTCGAAAGAATGGCAGCTCAGCAGGAAGTAACACCAGTGCCGCAAAAAGTAGAAATTGGAACGGAAGTTGAAAAGTTAGACGCGAAAAACTTTGTTGAAGTAAAAGACGGAGAAGTAATTGGATTTGTAGAGAAACCAAATACATCAAAAATCGGAGAACAAAAAGTAAAGGTAGAAACGAAAGATCGTTTCGGGAATAAGGAAGTAACGGAAGTATCACTAGAAGTAACGTATGGAGATAGCTTGGTATTTAAAGGGCTAAATTATAGTACTGATATTAAATCGATTGTAACATTGCAACATGATCAGAAAAAATTCAGTACGACAGCTGATTCGAATCCGGTGCACCATTATTTTAAAGAAGAAACGTACTTTGAATTTACATTATTAGATCAAAAAGGAATAGAGAAGAAGAAAGCGACTGTAAAAGGTGTTGAAAACACGAAAGAGTTTGCAAAAGCGATTAACGGCTTAGAATTTGAATACGGTGACGTTGTAAAAGTGTATCATGCAGAATCGGATCGATTTAATTGGTATCAAAATAATAACTTTACTGGTCAAGGTAAGGCGAAAGTAGAAAAAGAATTATTCTTTAAAGTAACAGAAAAAGGTTTTGAAAGAATAGAAGCTCTACAAGAAGTAAAGGCAGTACAGCAAAAAGTAGTAATCGGAACAGATGCTGAAAAGTTAGAAGTGAAAAACTTTGTTGAAGTAAAAGACGGAGAAGTAATTGGATTTGTAGAGAAACCAGACACAATGAAACTCGGTGAGCAAAAAGTAAAAGTAGAGACGAAAGATCGTTTTGGGAATAAGACAATAACAGAAGTACCGATTGAAGTGACGTATGGAGATAGCCTGGTGTATCAAGGTGTGTCCAATGTTACACGTTCTATTGTTACGTTAAATCATGACGAAAAGAAATTACATGCAACATTTACGAATGATGTGATTCATTATCGTTTTGTGAATGAACAGTATTTAGGTTTTGCGATTTACGATCAAAATGGAAATGAGAAAAAGCATATATCAGCAGACGGTCAAGAAACCTCAAAGAATTTTGCAGAACAAGTAAATGGTACTCCATTTGAGTATGGGGATGTTGTAAAAGTGTATCATGCAGAACCAAGTCGTCTGAAATGGTATAAAAAGAATGAGTTAGCAGAACAAGTAGCCTCAGCAGAAGTTGCATTTAAAATCACTCAAAGTGGATTAGAACTAGTAAAGGGAATATTGTAATAAAAAATGCGCGTAGATATTGGATCTACGCGCATTTTTTTCTATTACTCAGCTTCAGAAACTACTGTGAAGCGTTCGTTTACGTGTTTTGGATTTTCGATTTCATCAAGTGCTGCAACTGCGAAATCTTCGTAACTTACGTAGCTATCACCTTTTGAGTTAACAAGAAGGTTGTCTTTTCCAGCTGTATAAGAACCAGTACGTTTTCCTAATGCGAATAGTGCAGAAGGGCTGATGAATGTCCAAGTAATATCTTTAGTTTGTTGCAAGATTTCTAAGTTTTTACCTTGGTTTTGAGCTGTTGCAAGGTATTCATTTGGGAAACCTGGCGTATCAAATACGCGTGTTGTTTTCTCTGCGTCTACAAATAAGCTTCCAGCGCCGCCAACTACAAGTAATTTTGTATTTGGCGCACCTTTCATAGCTTCAATTAGTACATTTCCTGCATCTACGTGAAGGTGTTCTTCGCCTCCTGGAGCGCCGAATGCATTTACAACTACGTCAAATGCTTGTAGGTCATTAGATGTCAGAGCGAATACATCTTTCTCTAAAACTTTTATATTTTCTTCTGTAATTTTTGCAGCGCTTCTTACGATTGCAGTTACTTCATGTCCGCGATCTAATGCTTCTTTTAAAATACGACTTCCTGCTTTACCAGTTGCTCCGATGATTCCGATTTTCATAATAAATCCCTCCAAAGTGTTTTGTTAAAGTGTATATCTGAAAGTAAATGAATTTGTTGTAATAAGGTTTGTTACAACCTGATGTAATCATTATAGTTACAGGTTGGTGTTTTTGTCAATGGGGTAGTTTGTAGATTTACTTTTTGTTTTAGTATGCACAGTTAGAGGGAGGAGAGTCATAAAAAGATTGTTACGTTATAAATCACTAACATTTGGAAAAGCGTAAATTGTCGAAAAATGTTGATTTTTAAATGTTTTTTAAATATAATTCGTTTTATGGAGAAAAGGAGGGGTTAATTGTATGGATATTTTAGAGCAATTTGTTTCGTCAACGAATACAATTCTTTGGTCATATATTCTTATTGCAATGTTAATTGGTTTAGGTCTTTATTTTTCTATTAAATTGAAATTCGTACAAATTACTCATTTAGGGGAAATGGTTCGATTAATGAGTGATGGATTAACTGGAAAGACACGTAAAAAGGGAAGTGTATCGTCATTCCAAGCATTTTGTATGAGTTCAGCAGCTCGTATTGGTATCGGGAACTTAGCTGGTGTAGCGCTAGCTATTTCTATGGGAGGACCTGGAGCTGTATTTTGGATGTGGGTTATTGCGATTATTGGGGCGTCTTCAAGTTTCGTAGAAAGTACGCTTGCGCAAATTTATAAAATAAAAGATGGCAGTGGCTTCCGTGGTGGTCCTGCTTATTATATGGAAAAAGGTTTAAATAAACGTTGGATGGGAATTTGGTTCTCTATTCTAATTACAATTACTTACGGATTAATTTTCAACTCTGTACAAGCAAATACAGTTACATTAGCATTTAAAAATGCTTTTGGTATTGAGCGTTACGTTGTTGGGATTGTGTTAGCGGTATTAGTTGCGGTTATTATTTTTGGTGGTGTAAAAAGTATTGCGCGTATGTCTGAAATGATCGTTCCGCCAATGGCGCTTATTTATATTGCAGTAGCAATTTTCGTCGTTATTAAAAATTATTATTTAATACCGGATATGTTTACAGAAATCTTTAAAGGGGCATTTGGTTTAGATTCAGCTGTAGGTGGCGGTATCGGTGCTGCAATGAAGTTTGGTATTCAGCGCGGATTATTTGCGAATGAAGCAGGTATGGGTAGTGCGCCAAACGCGGCTGCAACAGCTGATGTAACGCATCCAGCGAAACAAGGATTTATTCAAACAATCGGTGTTTTAGTAGATACGTTCTTAGTATGTACATCAACAGCGTTTATCGTACTATGTTCTGGTGCATATAAAGCAACAAATTTAGAAGGTATTGAATTAACGCAAAATGCATTAAGTTCACAAATTGGCCCATGGGCAAGTAGCTTCTTAGCGATTATCATTTTCTTATTTGCTTTCAGTTCACTTCTAGGAAACTACTATTATGGTGAAACGAATATTGAGTTTATTAAGCAAAGTAAAACTTGGTTAACGATTTACCGTATTGCGGTAGTGGGAATGGTATTATTCGGTTCTATTGCGACGCTTCAAGTTGTATGGAATATGGCAGACTTATTTATGGGTCTAATGGTAATCACAAACTTAATTGCGATTACACTTCTTGGCCGATTTGCGTATGCTGCGTTGGCGGACTATGTGAAACAAAAGAAACAAGGAAAAGATCCGGTATTCAGTGCAGATTCTATTCCTGGTTTAACGAACACAGAGTGTTGGGATAAGCCGGCGGTAACAGATAAAGAAAAAGCAGTATAATAAAAAGGCGAGCATCGAGATGAATTCGATGCTCGTTTTTTTGTTGTAATTAATGATATTAAGGCTAAAAGATGATTAATATAATTTTTATAAAAAATACGGATGTTATAATTGTTAACATTTTCATGTTATAAAACCTTACATTTCTTGTCGAAAATTCTTGATTGTTAAAAGTTTTTAGAATATAATCTTCTTAGTGTTATGAAGAGGGGGAACGCAATGATGGATTTTTTAACTAGTGTTATTGGGGATATAAATAATGTTCTTTGGTCATATATTATTATTGCAATGCTAATTGGACTTGGGCTTTATTTTTCTTTCCGAGTAAAGTTTGTTCAAATACGTTACTTTGGAGAAATGATTCGTTTACTTGGGGATGGAGCGAGTTCAAAAACAAGAAAAGCGCAAAAAGAAAAAAGTGGTGTATCGTCATTCCAAGCATTTTGTATGAGTACAGCTTCTCGTGTAGGTACTGGTAACTTAGCTGGTGTAGCTATCGCAATCTCAGCAGGTGGACCAGGAGCGGTATTTTGGATGTGGTTAATCGCGGTAATTGGGGGTGCTTCTGCATTTGTAGAGAGCACATTAGCGCAAATTTATAAAGTGAAAGATGGGAACGCATTCCGCGGTGGTCCAGCGTATTATATGGAAAAGGGTTTAAAGAAACGCTGGCTAGGAGTTGTCTTCTCTGTTCTAATAACAGTTAGTTTCGGATTAATTTTCAACGCCGTGCAGTCAAACACAGTAGCCGCGGCTTTTGATGGAGCATTTAACACAGATGGTAAGTTTGTAGGTCTGTTTATGGCTGGTTTACTTGCAATCATTATCTTCGGCGGAGTAAAACGTATTGCACGTGCGGTTGAAATGATTGTTCCAGTAATGGCAATTATATATGTAGCAGTGGCATTATTCGTTGTTGTAACAAACATTACGGCAATTCCATATGTATTTAAAGAAATTTTCTTACATGCTTTCGGAATTAAAGAAGTAGTGGGCGGGGGATTAGGAGCTGCGATTTTACTAGGGGTAAAACGTGGATTATTCTCAAATGAAGCAGGTATGGGTAGTGCGCCAAACGCAGCTGCGACTGCAAACGTAACGCACCCAGTTAAACAAGGTTTCATTCAAACTTTAGGGGTATTTACAGATACATTATTAATTTGTAGTTGTACAGCATTTATCATTTTATTATCAGATGTGCCTGGAGCGGCTGATTTAAACGGAATTCAATTAACGCAACAAGCATTAAGTCAACATATCGGACCGTGGGCTTCTATATTTGTAGCAGTTGCAATCTTCTTGTTTGCATTTAGTTCATTAGTAGGTAACTACTACTATGGTGAAACAAATATTGAGTTTTTAAATGGAAGTAAAGTTTTACTAAATGTTTATCGAATCGCGGTACTTGGTATGGTTATGTTAGGTTCTGTAGCAACAATTCAAATTGTTTGGGACTTAGCAGATTTATTCATGGGTATCATGGCTATTATTAACTTAGTGGCGATTGTATTCCTTTCTAAGTATGCTTTTGCGGCATTATCAGATTACGTAAAACAAAAGAAACAAGGAAAAGATCCTGTCTTTTATGCGGAGTCTATTCCGGGTTTAAACAATACAGAGTGCTGGGACAAGCCAGCAGTAGCAGATAAAGAAAAAGCTGTATAATAAAAAGGAACGAGCATCAGAGAAATTTGATGCTCGTTTTTTTTATGGTGATAAACTAAAGGAAGAGGGAAAATACGAACATTAATGAGTGTTTTATAATAAAATGTATTTTTTTAAGAAAAATGCGGATGTGAGTTATAATTTGTGTTAGAATGGAAAATGGCTTTGAGACAAGAGATTTTATGGTTTTTCATATCCAATTGAAGGTTTTGGAGGAGAAATGGAAAGTTCGGATTATTCCTTGTTTTGAGTAGTCAGACGTTCAACGTTAATGAAGAGTTAAATGGAGGATTTTATTAATGAAGTTTGTTATGTTTCTTGTAGGACTACTAGTTGTATTCGTACTCGGCTTTCTTATAAGTTCTGATCGTAAGAAGATCAAGTATAAACCAATCGCAATTATGCTTGTTATTCAGCTAGCGTTAACGTATTTCTTATTAAATACGCCAATTGGTTATATTTTAGTAAAAGGAATTTCAGATGGATTTGGAGCGCTTCTTGGATACGCGGAATCTGGAATCGTTTTCGTATTTGGTGGTCTTGTTAATAAAGGAGAGGTTTCATTCTTCTTAACAGCTTTATTACCAATCGTATTCTTTGCAGTGTTAATCGGAATTCTGCAACACTTTAAAATTTTACCGATATTTATTCGTGCTATTGGTACTATGCTAAGTAAAGTAAATGGTTTAGGAAAATTAGAATCATATAATGCAGTAGCGGCCGCAATTGTTGGGCAAGCAGAAGTATTTATTACAGTAAAAGATCAATTAAGTAAAATCCCAAAACATCGTTTATATACACTATGTGCATCTTCCATGTCGACAGTATCGATGTCGATCGTTGGTTCTTATATGAAAATGATTGAACCAAAATATGTAGTAACAGCACTTGTATTAAATTTATTTAGTGGTTTCATTATCATTCATATTATTAACCCGTACGATATTACAGAAGAAGAAGATACACTGAAGTTAGAAAATAAGAAAAAACAGTCATTCTTTGAAATGTTAAGCGAATATATTATGCTTGGTTTCACGATTGCGATTACGGTAGCAGCAATGTTACTTGGTTTCGTAGCATTAATTACAGCAATCAATAGCTTGTTTGATTCAGTGTTCGGTATTACATTCCAAGCTATTTTAGGATATATTTTCTCTCCATTAGCATTCGTAATGGGTATCCCGCAAGCAGAAATGGTAACAGCGGGACAAATTATGGCAACAAAATTAGTATCAAACGAGTTTGTTGCGATGCTTGATCTAGGAAAAGTAGCTGGTGATTTATCAGCTCGTACAGTTGGTATTCTTTCTGTATTCCTTGTATCATTCGCGAACTTCTCATCTATCGGAATTATTGCAGGTGCAACGAAAGGGATCGATGAAAACCAATCAAACGTTGTTTCATCATTCGGATTACGACTTGTATACGGTGCGACATTAGTAAGTCTTTTATCCGCGATTATCGTTGGTGTTATGTTATAAACAAAGATGGCCCTAGCTTATAGCTAGGGCTATTTTTTATGGTAAATTTGCATGAAAAAACCAATTAGTTAGGAATATATTAACATATAAAAATCTTTTAAAATTTATATTGCATTTCGATTAGATAACGCTTACAATTTGATTTGTAGGTGGTATCAATTTCAGACTTTCAAGTATGGTAGGAGAGAAGAAGCTACCTTTTATAAATTGCAATTTATGTAAACGCTTACTGATTTTAGAAAACAGTTGAATAATATTTAGGGGTTTTAAATTTTTTTAACATCAATGGTCAGACGTCATTCGTTATACGTTATACGACCGATAACTCGTGGGAGAAGTGGAGGATTCACATATGAAAATCGTAATGTTTCTAGTCGGTTTACTTGTAGTATTTGTACTAGGGTTCCTTATCAGTTCAGATCGTAAGAAAATTAAATATAAACCAATTGCACTTATGCTTGTCATTCAATTGGTACTTGCGTATTTCTTACTAAATACAAAGGTCGGATTTGTATTAGTAAAAGGGATTGCAGATGGATTTGGCGCTATTTTAAAATTTGCGGAAGCAGGGGTTAATTTCGTATTTGGTGGTCTAGCAAATGATGGACAAGCACCATTCTTCTTAACGGTATTATTACCAATTATTTTCTTAGCAGTATTAATCGGGATCTTACAACATATTAAAGTTTTACCGATTATCATTCGTGCGGTCGGTTTCGTATTAAGTAAAATTAACGGTTTAGGAAAACTTGAATCATATAATGCAGTAGCAGCGGCAATTGTCGGCCAAGGTGAAGTATTTATTACAGTAAAAGATCAATTAAGCAAATTACCGAAAAATCGTTTATACACACTTTGTGCATCATCAATGTCAACAGTTTCGATGTCAATCGTTGGTTCTTATATGAAGATGATTGATCCAAAATATGTAGTAACAGCACTTGTACTAAACTTATTTAGTGGATTTATTATCATTCATATTATTAATCCGTATGACGTAAAAGAAGAAGACGACATTTTAGAATTACAAGAAGATAAAAAACAAACATTCTTTGAAATGTTAGGCGAATATATTATGCTTGGTTTCTCTATCGCTGTAACAGTAGCGGCAATGTTAATCGGTTTCGTAGCATTAATTACAGCAATTAACGGTGTATTCGATTCAATTTTCGGAATCACATTCCAAAGCATTTTAGGATATGTTTTCTCACCATTAGCATTCGTAATGGGTATTCCAACATCAGAGATGCTAACGGCAGGACAAATTATGGCAACGAAATTAGTAACGAACGAATTCGTTGCAATGCTTGACCTTGGAAAAGTAGCTGGTGATTTATCAGCTCGTACAGTAGGTATTTTATCTATCTTCCTTGTATCATTTGCGAATTTCTCATCAATCGGAATTATCGCAGGTGCAACGAAGAGTATCGATGGCAAACAAGCAAACGTTGTATCTTCATTCGGATTAAAACTTGTATACGGTGCAACGTTAGTAAGTATATTATCAGCGATTATCGTTGGGGTTATGCTTTAATAAATTAAGAAAAGCAATGAGCGTAGGCTCATTGCTTTTTTATTTAACTTGCTCTATCTAAGTCTCTTTTAAATTGTGGTTTCTCCAAATAAGTTCCAAGCCTCCATATATACTCAACAGGACCCATTCGATATTTTCGCAGCCAATATGTGCTAACAAATAATTGAATTGTATAGATTCCAATCGTTAAAAGAATACCGAAGAAATATCCTATTTTACCGAATAAGCCAAAGCCGTATGCGTAAAAAATTGTTGTTGTGATAATAGACTGGGCTAAGTAATTACTAACCGACATTTTTCCCATATTGGCCATATATGTTAGTAGACGGGTTGCTTTTTTGTAATGGAATAATAAAATAATTGTGCTTCCGTAAAAGAAGGTCATGGTTACTGGTGTAAGGCCGTCTTGTAACATAAGTAAAATAGGATGTTTAACGAACATAGCTGAAGTTTTGATTGTAAAAGAGAAAATACCAGTAAGAATCCAGACCTTTTTGACAGCAGAGATATGCTTATCAATCTCAAATAACCATCCTTTTTTTCCTACGTACATACCGATTAAGAAGAGTGGAGATAGGAAAATGAGTGTGAAAAGTGTTATAAAGGTTAATCCGAAGAAACCGTCAATGCCTATATATTCGAAAGGATTTTCAGTTAACCTAAAGTTGACATGATCCATATAGCTTCCAGTCTCATGAACTTTATGTTCTTTTTCAATATAAGGAGCAAAATCAGTAACATTTGTATTTGGGTCAGTTGAATAAGTCATAAGTGTAAGGAGTGCGAGTAGAATAGTTGCCCAAATTAATAATGTTTTTGGCTTTCTGTTTATAAACATCAGTAAGAAAATCCCGATGAGGCCATATGAGAATAAAATATCCCCTGACCAAATGAGCACGCCGTGAATAAAACCTAGTAGTAAAAGAATAAGAATACGACGTAAATATGTAGGGGAAAACTTTTTTCCTTTTGCGACAATGCTTTTTTGTAACAAAATAATGCTAAGACCAAATAAAAAAGAGAATAAAGAAATGAAATTTTGTGTGCCAAAAAATTGAATAAACCAATTAGCACCTTTATCGAGTCCGCCAAATATATAGGATGGTTTTTCATTAGCGAAGAACCCGAATTGAATTAATGTTATATTAACAAGTAAAATACCAAATAAAGCAAAACCACGCATTGCATCAACAACTTCTACACGTTGATTCATTTTTTCTCTCCTTTTATATCATTTTATATTGAAAATAATACCATTTTATAGTTGGCACTATGTCAAATATGAGGAAATTTAAGGTGATTTTAAGCTAAAGAGAAAATAAAAAATCACCTTAATACATTCATTAAGGTGATTGGAATACTACTCAGCTGGAGGCGTAAATGTACGTTTCTCTAATTCAGCATCTAGCATAAATAATGCGTTTGAATCGCTTGTAATACGTTTTAATTTTTGGATGATGCTATCAAATGAAGATTCTTCTTCTACTTGCTCATCGACGAACCATTTTAAGAATGTAATTGTTGCATGCTCACGCTCATCCCAAGCGATATCAGATAAGTGATAAATGCGCTTCGTTACTTCACGCTCGTGCTCAAGTGCTACTTCAAAAGCATTCAATACAGAATCATATTCGTTATTAGGATGATCAAATCCAGTAATAATAGCGCGCTCGCCGCGGTCATTAATGTAGTTGTAAAGCTTCATTGCGTGGAAACGCTCTTCTTCAGCTTGTACAAGGAAAAAGTTAGCGAATCCATCGTAGCTTTCCGCTGTACAGTAAGCAGCCATTGCCATATAAGCGTGGGCAGAGTAAAATTCAAAATTCATTTGTTCATTTAGTGCGTCGTGCAATTTTTTAGATAACATAAAATCCCCCTTATTATTTTGACAAGAACATTATATCACAATTGATAATGTTCTCATTTAGATGTTTCGAATCTTTTTGAAAGCTTTGTGACGTGTGTTTCCATAATGTCTTGTAAATCCAAATCATATTTTTGTGAAAGAATAATAAGATTAGATAGTACATCACCAAGTTCTTCTTTTAGTTCTTGTTTTAGCTCTTCTTGTGTTTTTGTTTGTTCATCAGGGCGATCACGACCGATTTCAATTGCGCGAACAACGCGTGAAACTTCCCCAACTTCCTCAGTTAAGAAATTTAAGCGAATAAAGGAGTTGTACTGTGACCAGCTTCGTTTTTCGTAAAATTCCTCCACCCATCTTTGAAATGCGACGATATCCATTTCTTTCTCATCCCTTCAATATGTTGTACAATACCCATTGTATCATAACAATATATAGTTTCGGGGTGTAGGAATGAGAAAGATTTGTGTGTTTGCAGGTTCAAATTTAGGGAAAAGACCAGAATTTAAGGAGCAGGCAATAGAGTTAGGGAAAATGTTTGTTGAGAACGATTATGAGCTTGTATACGGCGGTTCATGCGTTGGATTAATGGGAGAAGTAGCAAACGAAGTTCTTCGTTTAGGTGGACGTGTAACAGGTGTTATGCCGCGTGGTTTATTCCGTGGTGAAATCGTTCATACAGGATTAACAGAATTAATTGAAGTAGAAACGATGCACGAACGTAAAGCAAAAATGGCAGAGCTTGCGGATGCTTTCATTGCATTACCAGGCGGATACGGAACATTTGAAGAGCTATTTGAAGTTGTATGTTGGTCACAAATTGGTATACATGATAAGCCAGTTGGTTTATTAAATATTAAAGACTTCTACGGACCAATTCTGCAAATGGTTGATCGCGCAGCGGAAGAAGGCTTTATGAACCCATCGAATAAAGAGTTGATCGTTTCAGCTGAGACGGCAGATAAATTAATTCATGAAATACAAAATTATGAGCGTCCTGTTTTGGGGACAAAGTGGAAGCAGTTATCATAGTACATTTTTATAGTGGATTTTGGAAACACATGTCTTTTTATCGCAAAAAGACATGTGTTTTTAATTTGGTTAAATATATTGATAGCGAGATGTGAAATCGTTGGAAGAGGGGAAGTAGATGGAGGTATGTTTTGCTGACTTAAAAAAAGAACATCTGAATAAACGGTGAGTAAGGAATTATTGAGTGACATAGAATTGTTCCGTTAAAGGGTCAGATTGTGGAAGATGGCGAATGTTTTTATGAAGTTAATAGAGGTTTTTTTAATCGTAATCAGAATAAATTTTATAGATGTAATCCTTTGGGAATTTTTAAGCAGCTATGTATCATAATCTAATCATTAAAATGAAATTTGGAGGAGAAATGGGCATGGGTCGTTCTGTATTAAAAATGTATAACTACCACTTATGGGCAAATGAAGTTATTTTAAATCGCTTAAAAGAACTACCGCAAGACATTTTCCATAAGGAAGTTAAGAGTGGTTTTTCTTCGGTGGCAAAAGTAATGTCTCACATATACCTCACAGATTTAGCATGGCTCGAGATCATTTCTGGCAAAAGTATGAGTGATGCAATGGTACACACAGACCAATTGAAAGAACAGCTAGAAACAAAAAATATTGAGGAAATGAAAACTAGTTTTTATGAATTATCTAAACGATATAAAGAACTTTTAAGTAGTCAACAAGATTATGAAAAAGTGTTTGAGGTTGATAATCCGTATGCTGGGCTCCTGGATACGACGGTTTCTGAAACAATACTACACGTCGTCACCCACGGAGCATATCACCGTGGGAATATAGCCACAATGTTGCGGCAAATGGGGCATACCTCTGTTATGCAAGATTTTGGACTATTTCTATATTCAAAATGAATTCTTTTTATTTACTATAGAATATGGGTTGTATGATGTTTTTGGGGACTGCTTTTATTAGTGGTTTAAGCTTAATTATGTATTAGAGAAAAAAGGCATTCCATATTATTTCGGAATGCCTTTATCATTTTGATTACTTTGTTTTTTATACAGGTACCAGCCACCCCAACCGCCACCAATAGCTACAACAACGAGGAAAGCATAGTCTTTAACCTCGACACGTATATTGAAAATATTAGCTATAAGTAAGAGAATCCCAACTGTTATTAACGCAAAAAATGCTCTAATTAAGTAGTCTTTCAACTGAACCACTCCCGCCATTTAAGTAGTAAATGATGAATATGGAAAAGCTTTTTTGGATCTAGTTTACTAAAGGGTGTTACCTATATTTTAACATAAAGTGAAACTTTAATCAGTGGGGGCATCCCCCACTGATTATTAGCCCTCACCAATCGGGCTTTTATGGGCAGTTGATCCACCGCCCATCTTCTTTGCTTTCGCTGAATTTTGAGGTGGGGATCTTACTGCCCGTTAATGCGGGATAAAAGGGATTGTAATATATTGATAAAAGTAGAGGAGAGGGGGGGGGCTAATATTGTCGTGATTTGTCGGTAAGTCGATATAATTGGAAAATCGCTGATATAAATTTCATGTACTAATATGCATGACAACCCCATAGAAAAAAAGCGACTCTGAACGAGCCGCTTCCGCTTTAAATGATATCCAGCTCCAGCGGCTAGAATCTCCGGTCATTTCGCTCTCTCGCTCGAAGTAAAAAGCGCTTCAAGGTCGAGAGCTCCAATGTCCTGCGATTCTGAGCGAGCCGCTTCTGCTTTTAATCTATTATTGATTCAAGAATGCACGTAGCATCCAAGCGTGTTTTTCTAGTTCTGTGTAGATGCCTAGTAGTAGGTCAGATGTCATTTCGTCGTCAGATTCTTGAGCGATTACCATGCCTTTTTTCAGTTCAGTTAGCATCATTTCGTAGTCTTTCATGATTGCTTCGACCATCCCTTCTGCAGTTTCTCCGTAAGCTGCTTCTTGAATAGAAGATAGTTCTAAGTATTCTTTCATTGTTGCTACTGGTTTGCCGCCAATTGCTAAAATACGTTCTGCGATTTCATCGATGTGAGTAGCTGATTCTGTGTAAAGCTCTTCAAATTTTTCATGTAGTGTGAAGAATTGAGGTCCTTTTACGTACCAATGGAAGTTGTGTAGTTTTGTAAATAAAACGCTCCAGTTTGCTACTTGTTTGTTTAATGCTTCGATTACTTGTGTATTCATTATGATCAATCTCCTCTTGAGTTATTATTTTATATGAATTACTAATTTATAATTATTATAATCTAGTAATTTGTATAAATCAACCCTTTTGCTGGAATTAATTTGAACAAATTATGAACTGTTGTAAATAAAAAATCCCTATTACTGTGAAGTAATAGGGATTTTTTATTTGATATATAGCTCCAGTGGCTAGAATGTTCGGTGGCTTCGCTTCTTCCTGCGAGGCAAAGAGCGCCTCTACGTCAAAAGCTCCATCCTCCTCACATTCTGAACGAGCCGCATCCGCTTTTAATTATTATATAGCTTGTTTCTTCTCTTCTAAATCTTGCCCATCCCAACACTCTGTATTTTTTAAGCCAGGGATAGAACTCGCGACGAAAACAGGATCTTTTCCTTGTTTCTTTTGTTTTATATAGTCTACTAATGCTGAGTAGGCAAATTTGCTAAGGAATGAGATGGCAATTAAGTTTGTGAGTACCATTAGTCCCATGAATAAATCAGCTAAGCTCCAAACTGTTTGAAGGGCAGCGGTTGATCCGAAGAAAACCATTCCTACAACTGCAACACGATAAATCATTAGCCATGTTTTGCTTTCTTTAATGAATGCGATATTTGTTTCACCATAATAGTAGTTTCCAAGTAAAGAACTGAAAGCGAATAGGAAAATAATAATCGCTAAGAAAGTGCTAGCCCACGATCCAATTTGTGAACTTAATGCTTGTTGTGTTAATTCAATTCCTTGTAAATTTGATCCTTTGTAAAGTCCAGAACATAATACGATAAATGCTGTTGATGTACATACTAAGAATGTATCTACGAAAACACCTAATGCTTGAACAAGTCCTTGTTTTACAGGATGAGATACATCTGATGTTGCAGCTGCGTTAGGAGAGCTACCCATACCTGCTTCTGTCGCGAATAAACCGCGCTGAATTCCGAATTTGATTGCTGCTCCAATACCACCAGCGATAGCTTGGTCTAAACCAAATGCGCCGTTAAATATTTCCATGAAAATGCTTGGTAACATATTGAAGTTGTTAATAACGACAAAAGCAGCTACGCCGATATAAATGATTGCCATTGGAGGAACAATCAATTCTGTAATACGTGAAATGCTTTTAATACCACCAAAAATAATAACAGCAACTAATAAAGCCAATACAGCTCCTACGATAGTTCGCTCTAGTCCAAAAGCATTTTCAAACGCTATTGTTACTGTATTTGCTTGTACTGAGTTGAAGATTAATCCGTATGCAACTGTAATGAGAAGTGAAAACCAAATACCCATCCAGCGCTTGTTTAAGCCTTTTTCCATATAGTAAGCAGGACCACCACGGAATCCACGTCCGTCTTTTACTTTATAAATTTGTGCGAGAGTACATTCTACAAAACTAGTAGCTGCACCGATAATGGCGATAAACCACATCCAAAATATTGCGCCAGGTCCGCCCATTGAAATTGCTAGTGCTACACCAGCTAAGTTCCCGATACCAATACGTGCAGCTGCACTTAAGCAAAATGCTTGGAATGGAGAGACGCTATCTTTTTTCTTTTCTTTTCGATTGAACCCTTTACTAATTAAACTGACCATTTCACCGAAATGAGTAATTTGGACAAATTTTAATTTAAAAGAGAAATAAAGACCGAAGCCGATTAGCATTGCAATAAGAATATATGACCACAAAATATTATTCGTTACTTCAAGGAATCTGCTAAAGATATCAACCATATAATACACTTCCTTTTTTTCGTAATAAGAAAATTATATGCAAAAAATATACCAGAATCAATTTTTCTAAAAAATCATGTTACTTAAATGCGTTTTGTGTTATGATTATGTTACATCGTAATATTTTTAGAATTATTTACATTTTAAAAAACTAAATTTAAAGCGAAAAAGAGGGGATAATTTGAAAGAAGAATCTTTATTGAAAGTAAGTCTTAAGAGTTTGAAAATAAGAAGTAATTTATTTTTTATCATTACATCTTTAAGTATCTTTTTAGGAGCCACTTATTATTACAATAAAAGATTTCCAAGTCATAGGTATCCTGAATGGTTAGAATTTCTAAAATTGATTGGATGAACAAAAGACAGAAAAACAGAAAATTTAAATAAAGAAGTTATGGAGGAGCTAAATATGAATATTAGAGAAAGTGAACTTCCGGGTATTGGTTATAAATTTCAAATCGTTACGAAAGGTAACGAAAAGATGGTGATCGTCATTCATGATGATGGACGTAGAGAAATGTATCATTTCGATTCAGACCATGAAGAAAGTCTATCAAGCATTTCATTGCGCGACTCAGAGGCAAGACAAATTGCAGCAATATTAGGCGGGATGGTATATAAGCCTAGGGCACTAGAAAATGTTGAGATGGTCTTTGAAGGTTTAGCAATTGAGTGGTTCAAAGTGGAGAATGCAGCGCCAGCAATTGGAAAAACAATTGGTGATCTTGAAATAAGAAAAACATATAGCGTAACAATAATTGCAGTTATGAAAAAGAATATGAAAAAGCTATTTAATCCAGGTCCAGACACGGTGATTGAAGAAGGAGATATGCTTGTAGTTTCTGGTGAGAGAGAAGAAATTAAAAAGATTATTAATGAATTACTTTCGAATAGGGGGACTGACTAGATGGATACTTTAATTTTTGAAGTTGGTACAGCTTTAGTTTTAGTAGCAATTGCGGCGGTAATCGCTGGAAAGTTTAAATTCTCAGTAATTCCTTTTCTAATTGTTCTTGGCATGTTAGTAGGGCCGCACGCGCCGACAATAGGTGTTATCGATCTCAAATTTATTGAAAGTGCAAGTGTGATATCCTTCCTTGGAAGGATTGGCGTTCTGTTCCTTCTTTTCTATCTGGGATTAGAGTTTTCGATGAAAAAACTAATTAAATCTGGACGTTCTATCGCGATTGGCGGAACAATCTATATTTTGATTAACTTTTCACTAGGATTATTATACGGATTTATAATGGGGTTCCCGTTACTCGAAATCTTAATTATTGCGGGTATTATTACGATTTCTTCTAGTGCTATCGTTGCAAAGGTATTAGTTGATTTAAGAAGAACTGGTAATAATGAAACCGAATTAATTTTAGGAATTATTATGTTTGAAGATATATTCCTTGCTGTATATTTATCAGTTGTCTCTGGTTTAGTTCTAGGGGATCATGCTTCCTTCCTAGGCGCTCTTACCTCAATTGGAATTGCTTTAGGATATATGCTTCTATTCTTTATTGTAGCTAGAAAGGCGACGCCGTTATTAAATAAATTGCTTAATATTAGTTCGGATGAAATTTTCATTATTGTAGTATTTGCTTCGTTGTTCTTTATTGCAGGTTTTTCAGAAACAATTCACGTTGCAGAAGCAATCGGGGCACTTCTTTTAGGGTTAGTTTTCTCTGAGACAGAGCATAGTGATCGAATTGAACATCTTGTTGTTCCATTTAGAGACTTCTTCGGAGCTATCTTCTTCTTCAGTTTCGGATTAAGTATCGATCCGTTTTCATTGGGCGGAGCAATATGGTTAACGTTAGGTGCTGTACTTCTGACGATAATCGGAAACTTTGTAGCAGGGATGATTGCGGGACGACAAGCTGGATTATCTCATAAAGCATCAACAAATATTGGATTAACAATCGTTTCAAGAGGAGAATTCTCAATCATTATGGCTAATATTGGCATCGCCGGTGGTTTAATGTCAGTACTGAAACCATTCTCAGCACTATACGTGCTTATACTATCGATCTTAGGTCCACTTCTGACCAAAGAGTCAAAGAATGTATATAAATTTTTAAATAAAATCTTTAAGTGGGATACAAAGAATAGCTAAATTTTAAACAATTGACGTGTAAGGTCAGATTTTATATAAGGTATTATCGTGAAGGAATCTATAGTTAAATAGATTCCTTTTTTTATGGGAAATTAATAACTGGCTGTTATTTGTTAGAGAAGGATATGTTTAATATTTTACATATTGTGGCATACATATAGGAAAAGGGAGTTTAGGAAGGGGATTATTGAGAAATGGAACTCCAGTTTCAAAATGTATATCAACAAGTTGAGAATTGGTATGTGTTGGATTCGGAGCTTCCTTGGGATATCAAAAAGTTAAGAAATGATTTGTTTTCTCTTATTGAAGTAAGTGCAACGCCAGTTATTTTTTGTGATACGTGTGATGCGAATCATGTACTTTTATCATTAGGAGAAGAAGAAGAGGAGTTTTTATTCCCAGTAGGTGGTTTTTATCATAAAGAAAAACAATTAATTTTCGTTTGTATGTGGGAAGAGTATGAGCAAGTGCTCAAAACGCTATTGCATGAATTCAGGCATGCGATGCAGCATAAGGACGATGTACTATATGTTGGAAATGAACTATACGAAGAAAGATGGATTGAGAAAGATGCGAGGCATTTCGCGGAGAGGAAGCTAGATGAATATAAAAATAGAAATTTAATCTGAAGCATAGTGGAGAAAAATCACTGTGCTTTTATTTATTGCTAATTAAAAATAAGTAGTTTACCTTTAATAAGTTTAGTTCTAAACTAATAGTATCAAATGAGCGAGGTGATGGAATGAAAGCAGGGGAAAGACTTGGAGTACTATTATGGTTTCGTTTATCACGCTTTTATAATAGAAGTATTCGTGAGACGAATCAGCATTTGAAAAAGTGGAATGTATCTGCCGCTCAGTTTGATGTATTAGTTCAAATTGGAGAAAACGATCGTTTAACGCAGCAAGAACTTGGAAATAAGTTGTTTGTTACGAAAGGAAATGTTACTCAACTTTTAAATAAGATGGAGCAACTAGATTGGATTCAGCGTGAACAAGAAGGTACTACGAAATATATTTCATTAACAGAAAAGGGAAAGGTTCTATATGAAGAAATAGTCCCGCCGCAAGAAACATTTCAAGCAGAGCAATTTGATAAGTTAAATAGAGAAGAACAAAAACAATTATTAGAATTACTGAAGAAGTTGCAGTGATAAAATTAAAAATAAATATCTCGATTTTGAGATAATATGAGGTGAAGGATATGTTTAGAAAAGTTGATTATAAAAATATGGGAAGAGCAAATCACGGTTGGTTAAATACACATTTTCATTTTTCCTTTGCAAATTATTATAATCCAAACAACATGAATTTTGGAGCAGTACGTGTTATGAATGATGATTTAATAGCGCCACAAACTGGTTTTGATATGCATCCGCACCGTGATATGGAGATTATCTCTTACGTTATAGATGGTGAATTAACACATGAAGATAGTATGGGGAACCGCGGGACAATTGAGCGTGGGCATGTTCAATATATGAGTGCAGGTACTGGTGTATTTCACAGTGAGCATAACTTAGGAAGTGAAACATTACGTTTATTGCAAATTTGGATTTTACCAGACCGCGACGGTCATAAACCAAACTATGGTGAGTTTAAATTTGATTGGAGTAAACGTGAAAATGAGTGGTTCCATATGGTATCTCCTTCTGATGGAGATGCACCAATTCATATTCACCAAGATGCAAATTTATATTCTTTATCATTAGAAGCTGGTAAAGAAATTTATTTTCCTGTTAAAGAAGGACGTCAATTGTACCTTGTACAAATTGAAGGTAGCAGCGTTGTAAACGGTGAAACACTCGTAATGCGTGATGCAGCGGAGACTGTAGAAGATATTCACATTCAAGCGAAAGAAAGCTCTCACTACTTAGCGATTGAAATGAAAATGGAATAAAGTGAAACTTTAACCCATGGCGGTTTTAAGTATGTGAATAGCGAGATGAAAAGTTATAGGGAAGAGGATATCGAAAACGATATCCTTTTTTGTGTGAGTTAAATTAACAGAAAAAACTTTCTCAATTTTTGAGAGCAGGTATTGGAAAGATTATTCAGAATATTTATAAAGGTGTTAAAAACTTTTAGGGAAATGGGGAGTGTTAGATTGAAAAAGCAAGTAATTTCATCAGCATTAGCATTAACTGTTATCGCAAGTGGGTTTGGGGCATTTGGAGCAACTACGACGAAAGCAGAAGAGCAAAAAATCCAGTATCACCAAGAGTTTAAAACACCAGCTTACATAGGTGAAGAATGGAAAGCGCCGGAAGGACTAGATAAAAAAGAGACGGTCTTTCAATATTTAGAGAGTAAAAAAGATATGTTTAAACTAGCAGGAAATATTGACAAACATTTCAATATCGTTGGTGAAGAAAAAGATGCTGAGTCTGGTACAACACATGTGAAGTTAGTTGAGAAGCATAATAACATTCCTGTGTATGGTTCAGATCAAACGGTTACGCTTGATAAAGAGAACAATGTAAAAGCATTTTTCGGACAAGTTATTCCGAGTTTAGATGATAAAAATATTCCTGCATCTGCAAGTATTAGTGCGGAACAAGCAGAAACGATTGCAAAAGCTAATATTGAGAAAGAAATTGGTAAAGTAAAGAATTATGATGGTGTGAAAAAAGATTTATATGTGTATGAAAAAGATGGTCAATACTATCTTGCATATCTTGTAAAAGCGTCGGTTTCGAAACCAGCTCCAGGATATTGGCATTACTTTGTTGATGCAACAAATGGAAATGTTATTGAGAAATATAATGCTGTAGATAACATTACTGGATTTGGTTACGGAGTATTAGGTGCTAGACAATCATTTGAAATTGCTCAAGATACGAAAACAGGAGCGTTCAACTTATTTGATGGTACACGAGGACAAGGTGTCCATACATTTGATGCAGAGAATATGAACGAAGACTGGTTTAATTTATTCTCACAAATTCTTGGATATACAGGAGAAGAAATTGGAAGTAAATCTAAGTTCTTCGAAGATAAAGCGGCAGTTGATGCGCATGTGAATGCAGGAAAAGTATATGATTATTATAAAAAGACATTTAACCGTAACTCTTTCGATGATAAAGGTGCAAAACTTATTTCTGCTGTTCACGTAGGTGAATCTTGGAATAACGCAGCGTGGAACGGTGTGCAAATGATGTATGGTGATGGAGATGGTAAGACATTTATTCCATTATCAGCAGGGCTAGATGTTATTGGCCACGAATTAACGCATGCTGTAACTGAACATACAGCAAACCTTGTATATAAAAATGAATCAGGAGCGTTAAATGAATCGTTATCTGATATTATGGGCGTCATGGTTGAGAAGAAGAGCTGGGATTTAGGTGCTGATATTTATACACCTGGTAAACCTGGTGATGCACTTCGTTCTCTAAAGGATCCAGCATCTATTCCAAACCCATTAAAACCAGGTGAAGGTTACCCAGATCACTACAATAAACGTTATACTGGAACAGCTGATAATGGCGGCGTTCATATTAACAGTAGTATTAACAATAAGGCGGCGTATTTAGTTTCTGAGGGCGGCACGCATTACAATGTGAAAGTAACTGGAGTGGGCCGTGAAGCAACAGAAAAAATTTACTATCGTGCTCTTACAAAATATTTAACTGCAAACTCTGATTTCAAAATGATGCGCCAAGCTGCACTTCAATCAGCAGAAGATTTATTCGGTAAAAACTCTAAAGAGGTACAAGCTGTAACGAAAGCTTATGACGCTGTAGGAGTAAAATAATAAGAGAAAAAAGACCTGACTGGATTGTCAGGTCTTTTTCTTATTTAATCACGAATACCTAATGCAATTTTTGCCATACGTGACATACGTTCTTTTGTCCATGGCGGATTCCATACAACGTTTACTTCTATTTCATTTACTTCAGGTACGTTCGTTGATAATACTTTTTTAACGTCTGATACGATTTGGCCAGCCATTGGACAACCGATAGAAGTCATTGTCATTGTAACGACAGCATTATTATTTTCATCCGCTGTAACGTCATAAACTAATCCGAGATTGATAATATCAACACCTAATTCAGGGTCAATAACAGCTTCTAAGTTGGCATATAACTTTTCTTCAAATGCTTGTTGTGACATGTGTAGCACCCCCTAAATATTAATGATATCGGTTCTCATTATAACGGATATGCGGGATAAGTGCAGGAAATGAGCTCAAAAAAATATTCCTCTCTGAGAGAGGAATATTTTTTTGAAAAGCTATTCAGTTTTAAAATGAGATACAAGCTGATCTAATTCTTCAACTGTTTGTTTCATTTGTTTTGCAGTGAGAGTCATTTCATTCATCACAATGACTTTCTGTTCAGCAGATTGTGCCGTTGCGGCTGTTTCACTAGATACTTCATTTGAAATAGAAGCGATGTTATTAAGTGAAGCGTTCATTTCTTCAGCGCTTGCAGCCATTTCTTCAGCAGTTGCTGATATGTCTTGCATTTGAGTTGATACTTTATTTACTTGTTCAACAATTGTTGTGAAAGAAGTACCAGCCTCACGAACGACAGTAATGCCTTCAAATGCTTCAGAACGACCTTTAGACATCATAGAGTTAGCAGTTTCCGTATCATTTTGAATTTGATGAAGCAATTGGTTAATATCTTTTGCCGCTGTTTTTGATTGTTCCGCAAGTTTACGAACTTCATCAGCTACGACAGCAAATCCTTTTCCTTGTTCACCAGCACGAGCCGCTTCAATAGAAGCATTTAAAGCAAGTAGATTTGTTTGTTCAGCGATATTAGAAATAGATTGTACAGCTGTATCAATATATTTCGTATGGGTGATTAGACGTTCGACTACTTCTGATGTAGCATTTACAGCTTCATGTATCGTTGTCATTTGTGAAACAGATTTTTGGATAACAGTACTTCCATCGTTAGCGTGTTCATATGTAGCTACAGCAAGTTCGGCTACAGATGAAGCAGATTCAGCGATACGCTGAACACTTATTGCCATATCATCCATCGCAGTCGAGCTTTCTTCCATACTAGAAGTTTGCGATTGAATACTTGAATTTAAGTTGGACATCGAGCTTTGAACTCTTATTGTTGCCTCGCGTGATGTATTAGTCTTTTCTAGCATATTTTCAGAAGCTGTTTGTACTTCTACAGATGTTTTTTGAACACGATTAATGATATGTTGCAGGTTTTCTAACATTTTATTAAACGATGATGCAATTGCACCGATTTCATCATTGCTATTTACTTGTAGACGGGCTGTTAAGTCGCCTTCTTGAGAGGCTAATTCTTTTAGTTTAGTATCAATTTGTTGAATTGGTTTTACAAGCTTACCAGAGAACCACCATGCAAGAATAATTGCAGTTACAATACAAATAACAAGTGATAAGAAGACAACATATTCAATTCGTAGTGAAGATTGATCGATTTTTTCAATAGATTGTTCACGTAATTTAGCTTGTTCATTACTGTAATTTGTGAAATCACCGATTACTTTATAAACAGTGCCATTCTCTGTAGAAGCTACTTGTAAAGCTTCTTCCCATTTTTGTTCTTTTGCAAGAGTGAATACTTTCTCTTCAATGAACTTTCTCCAAGTGGATCCTAATTCCATTGTGCTTTTCACGGACTGAGAAGTGTTAGGGTTAGAAAGAAGTTGCCCTTTTGTATCTTCAAGACGTTTACTCATCTCATTAAACTTGTCTAATTCGACTTGATCATGTTGTAGTAAATAACCTCTTAAAGCAGAAAGTTGTACTTGATAAGCGTCTCCGCGCTCTTTCAATTCTGTTGCAAGAGGAGAAATTTCTTTTTGTAATGTTTCAGCTTTATGAGACTGATCCATGGTAAAGAATAAAATAAAAGCTAAGGCGATGCCGAATAAAGCGCAAATCATTCCCATCATGAACATTAGTTTTTTTCGAATGCTAATAAAATTCATATGATAAAAATCCTCCTTGTAAAATCTTAGTATTAGAATTAATTAATTAATGTAAAAAATTGAAAGAAAGCTTTACTCCATCTGGAATAAAGCTTTCTTCTTTCCTTTAGGAATTATAGCAGACAGAATGGGAGATAGAAAGAGATATTTTAGCGTGAAAAAAGAGAGACTCTAAATCGCTCTTTCTAACAATTTAGAGTTCGTAGAAGTATAAATGAAATTTTCATTTTAACTATTTGTTTTGAAATGAGAAACGAGCACTTCAAGTTCTTGCACAATTGTTTTCATTTCTGATGATTTTTTAGCAACGACACTCATTTTGTTTACTTGGTCACCAGCTGAAGTTGCTGTTTTCGATGTTTCGGCAGCAACTTCATTTGAAATAGAAGCGATATTATTTAAAGCTGCATTCATTTCTTCAGAACTTGCGGCCATTTCTTCAGCAGTTGCAGACATTTCTTGTATTTGTGTAGAGAAATTGTTAATGTGATTAACAATTTCTGAGAATGAAGATCCAGCGGTACGAATGACTGTAATTCCTTCAGAAGCCTCTGACTGACCTTGTGTCATCATGTCATTTGCTATTTTTGTGTCCGCTTGAATTTGATGAAGTAAATGGTTAATGTCATTTGCTGCTAGCTGAGATTGTTCAGCAAGTTTTCGTACTTCATCGGCAACAACAGCGAATCCTTTTCCGTGTTCACCAGCACGGGCCGCTTCAATAGAAGCATTTAAAGCGAGCAAATTCGTCTGCTCGGCAATATTAGAAATAGATTGAAGTGCAGTATCAATATGATTCGTATGTGTAATGAGTCGCTCTACCACTTGTGATGTAGCGTTAACAGCTTCGTTAATTGTATGCATTTGTGTAATAGATTTTTCAATGACTTTATTTCCATCATCTGCTTTTTCAGAAGTTGTAACAGCTAGGCTAGCGGCAGAAGAGGCAGCTTGTGCAATGCGCTGAACACTCGTTGCCATATCATCCATTGCGGTTGAACTTTCTTCAATGCTAGAAACTTGTGAACGAATATTGTGCTCAAGAGCATTCATAGTCTCTTTAGTTTTTGCGGTATTTTCCATAGAAGCAGTTGTTTCGATAAACACATTTTCAGAAGCTTCTTTTACACTTGTTGATGTTTGTTGAACTTGCTTTATTATACGCTGTAAGTTAGCAAGCATTTGATTAAAGGAATTTGCGATGTCACCAATTTCATCTTTACTCGTTACGTGTAATCTAGCGGTTAAATCGCCATCTTGAGAAGTTAATTCTTTTAACTTCGCATCAATTTGTCGAATCGGTTTAACGAGTTTACCAGAGAACCACCATGCCAATAGAATAGACGTTAATGTACATGTAATGAGTGAGAAGAAAATAATATATTGAATAAGGGATGAAGAAGACTCTACGTCAGCAATTAATACGTCCCGTTTGTCATTTTCTTCATTTGCATATTTAGTAAAACGACTTAAAAGATCATTTACATAATCTGTTTGAGCAAGAGCAATTTTGGATGCTTCATCCCATTTTCCTTCCCGTGCAAGAGGGAGGACTTCATTATCTACGACGCTGCGCCATTTTGCTCCCATTAAAATGGCCTCTTTCATTCCTTCTGGGAGTTTTTTATCACTTGTTACTTTCTCCCTAGTATCAGCTAGTTTTTTTCCTTCCCGGTTGAATTTATCCAATCCTTTTTGGTCATGTGATAGTAAATATTCTTGTAAACCAGCGACCTGCGCTTGGAACCAATCGCCACGTTCTTTTAAAATCGTTGCTCTTTTCGATACATCATTCTTTAATGTTTCGATTTCACTTGCTTGATTCATCGCGAATGAAAGAATAACAATAAGAGCAATACTAAATAAGGAAGAAATGCTTAAGAGTGTGAACAGTAGTTTTTTTCGAATGCTAACATATTTCATTGTTACCCCTACCTTTTTTTGAAAAACTATTTATTGTAATTTATAAATATTGAGAACGAAACTAATAAAAACATAATTAAGAAGTTATTAATCTGTTCAATGAAAATTATAGCAGATAATGGAATATGGCAGATTAATGTGAGTAAATGTTCTTAAAATGTATACATTTGTATATCAAAAAATTCATAAATAAAAATCAGAAATGGTATTGTAATTTGAAATAACATCCTGTATACTTCTAATTAGTTGATAACGATTATCACTATCAACTAAACATTACTCTTCGTTATGTTGGTCATACCCCTTTTTGACGACGTAAGTCAGAGACGAATGTTGAAATATCTTGTGTCCTATTCTACAGAATTATGGTAATCTCCAACCTCAACTTATATGCGTAAGCATGCAAAAAAAGGATCCTATCCGTGAAGGGATCCTTTTTTGCATGTTGTCGCAATTAATGTATATAGACCGGGTATACGCTCTTCAATTCCCTCTGGTGCAGTAGAAGGGAAAACCCACTTTTGATGAGATCCGTGTTCTTCAATCAATTTTTCAACCTTGAAATTTGTTTCTGCCATTGATGTAATTATTTCTCCTAGTGTCCAGCGCCTAATTTTTGTTCTCGGTAAAGCGTATTTCTGTGATCCCGTAAGGAGAGTGCTATAAGCTACGTCATCTTCAATAAGTTCCTCGTCGAAATAATTTCCATTTGCTCGAAATGATGGATGATCTACTCCTAATAATTTTGTATAAACGGGATGATAGTCACGTAGTATAAAGGTCCCATCTTGTTTTAGTAAGTGAGAGATTATATGAAAGAGTGGTTTTAAATCTAAAAAGTAATGAAGTACACCAAGTTCCAGCAATACGACATCAAATGATTCGGAAAGATTTACATCCAGTACATCAGAGACGATGTATTGGATAGAGACACCAGCAGCTTCGGCTAGTTCGGTTGCGTATTTTTCATTACTTGCTGAAATGTCTACAACTGTTACATCGGCTCCTAAAAGAGCAAGAGCAACTGCTTTATTTCCTTTTGATCCGAGTAAATTAATAATACGCTTTCCTTTTGGAGATTGTATGTAAGGTAAATAATGATTTACCTCGCGCACGGGATCTTCCATGAGCTTTTTCGCATAATCCTCTGGCGCCCCGTGGCGATTTGTCCAAGCTTCATAAGCAGCTGCGTTCCAGCTTTTTTCATTAATAGTACTTAGTTGTTTTTGATTCAATTTTATCACTCCTTTTGTGAACGTATAGTTATTCGGTGAATGAGTAGGATTTCCTGTTTTTTTGAATAAAAGTTTGATTTTTCTGTTGTTAAGTCGTAAAATACATTTTATACATAAAAGCGTTGAAAAGGAAAAGTAGAATGGAACCATTCTTTCCAGAGAGCTTCGGTAGCTGAGAAGAAGCAAGAATATTCATTTGAACAATGGCCTTTGAGCTTCGTCCTGAACTTATCAAATGATAATAGTAGGCGGCGACGAGAGTTGGTACTCGTTATCAAAACCACAGTATAAGAGCATATAGCTCCGTACTTGTTAAGGTTAGTTATGCGAATGACTGACGAAATAAGGTGGTACCGCGACTGTTTATACAGCCCCGCCCTTATCTTTTTTAAGATAAGGGCGGGGCTTTTTATATTTTAAAGGAGGAATATAAGATGAGTATTTTTATTGGAGGCGCTTGGCCGTATGCAAATGGTTCGTTACACCTTGGACACATTGCTAGTTTGTTACCAGGAGATATTTTAGCACGTTATTACAGGGCAAAAGGTGAGCATGTGTTGTATGTTTCAGGAAGTGATTGTAATGGAACACCGATTGCAATTAGAGCAAAGCAAGAAGGTGTGACGGTGAAAGAAATTGCTGATAAGTATCACGAAGAGTTTGAGCGATGTTTTCGTAGCCTTGGTTTTACTTATGATTGCTATACACGTACAGATAGTGAGCATCATCATGAAACTGTTCAAAAAGTCTTTTTGCGACTATTAGAAGAAGGTTATATTTATAAAAAAGTAGTTGAACAAGCTTATTGCGAAACGTGTACGCAATTTTTACCGGATCGATATGTAGAAGGTATTTGTCCGCATTGTCATGAAGCAGCAAGGGGCGATCAATGCGATGATTGTTCCGCTATTTTAGATCCACTCGATTTGTTAGAAAAGAAATGTAAGTTATGTGGTAGTACGCCATCAGTACAGGAAACAGAGCATTTCTATTTTGCATTGCATAAATTTCAGCAGCAAATTAAAGAGGCCGTAGAAATTGCAAAGCAGAAAGGAACATGGCGCGACAATGCAATTCAATTAACAGAGAGATATTTAAAGGAAGGATTACAAGATAGGGCAGTGTCACGTGATTTACCAATTGGGGTACCAATTCCGGTGGCAGGATATGAAGATAAGAAAATTTACGTATGGATTGAAGCAGTGACAGGATATTATTCGGCGAGTAAAAATTGGGCTGAAGAAACAGGGAAAGATGATCAAGAGTTTTGGGATAAAGAAGCGAAAACATATTATGTACATGGTAAGGATAATATTCCGTTTCATTCAATCATTTGGCCAGCGGTATTACTTGGAATAGGAGAAGAAGCGATCCCGCGTCATATCGTTTCGAATGAGTATTTAACAGTAGAAAAAAGAAAATTATCGACAAGTAAAAACTGGGCAGTATGGGTACCTGATATATTGGAACGCTACAATCCCGATTCTATTCGTTACTTTTTAACAGTTAACGCACCAGAAAATCGTGATACTGATTTTTCATGGCGTGAATTCATTTACAGTCATAATAGTGAATTGTTAGGTGCATACGGGAACTTTGTGAACCGGACATTAAAGTTTATTGAAAAATATTATGGTGGTACTGTACCGAAGGGAAGTATTGATGTAGAGCTGAAAGATAAAGTAGAAGGATTATATAAAAGTGTAGGAGAGGCGATTGAACAAGCTAAATTTAAGGTGGCACTAGAAACAATATTTGATGCAGTACGCTTTGCAAATAAATACTTTGATGAAAAGCAGCCTTGGAAACAAAGAGAAGACGACCCAGTTTCATGTGAGGAAACAATTTATAATTGTGTTTACCTAATAGCAAACTTTGCACAACTGCTTGAACCGTTTTTACCGTTTTCAAGTGAAAGAGTTAGAAATACATTATCGAGTGTTAAAGTAAATTGGGAACCTCAAAATACGTTGCCAAACCGAATTGATAATGTACAGCCATTATTTGAGCGAATCGATGTAAAACAAATTGAACATGAGGTAGAGAAGTTATATGGAGCGGTAAAGTGAAATATAAGGAAAAGACCTTTCAAATAAATGAAAGGTCTTTTGTTATGCTGTATAACCCTCTTTCTTATCTTTCAAAAAGAAAAGCACAGCAAGGATTACGAGAATAATAGCCGCAATATCATATGTTATTTTGAAGGTAGTAATAAAGTTTAACATATCGTAACTTTATTCACATTTATATACAAGTTGATGTTGTCACGCACTATGAACACGATTATGTTTTTTTTCTTTCCTAGCAGTAAGTAGTTGTGGTGTGAAAATACCGAGTAATATAACCACAATACCAATCCACTGCATTGGCGATACAACTTCATGAACAAGTGTAATAGAAGCGATAATTGCTGTTGGTAATTCAGCTGCACCTAATATTGTACCAAGTCCCGTTCCGACTTTTGGTACCCCAATTGAAAAACAAATGACAGGTATAATAACCCCGAACAGTCCAAGGAAGAAAGCATATTTCCATAGGCCTGCTTGTAAAGCGCCGTCCGTTAAAAAGGTAGGCGGGAAAAATAAGCATACAATAAGAGTAGCACTCGTTGTCATAAGAAAGCTTTTCGTATAAGGCGGAACATCTGTAGCAACGCGCCCGCTTACAAATACATAGAATGAGAAAGAGACGGCAGCTAATAGTCCGAAAATAATACCTTTCGTAGAAAAGTTTTGTCCAAGACCTTCAAATACTCCACCAGCAAACAATGTACCAGTAAATAAAATAATAATAGATATAACTTTCTCACGGCTTGGGAATGTCCGGTTGGCAATCGCTTCGATGACTACACCAATCCAAGTGAACTGAAAGAGTAAAACGACAGCGATAGAGGCTGGTAATTCTTCTACGGAAATAGCATAGAAAATACCTGTCATACTCATTGTTGTGCCGACTGTTAGTAACGAAAAGAATTGTTTTTTTGATACTTTATGACGTGAAAAGAACAGAACGAGTAAAAGGAGTCCAATCCATCCGAAGACATATTGCCCTCCTAATAGTTGGTGTGCGGAAAATCCGTCGATGAATCCGAGTTTAAAAATAGTTGAAAGTACGCCGTAGCTACAAGCGCCGAATAAAACTAGTAATGAATACTTAAACTTCTCCATAAAAATCCTCCTTTTAAATAATAAAAAACGCCCGCCATCCAAATAAGGATAACGGGCGAACGAAACAGAGTAAGATACTCTACAAAATTCCGCCATTCATACGAAGTATGAATTTGGGGTATGAAATTAGAGTAGGTTTTACATTGCTTTTGGGAATACAATGGAGCATTTTACACCTTGAGGTGTGTTTTGTATTCCATAAGGAAACTGATGTTTATCTAATATTTGTTTTACAATATATAACCCAAGACCACTACCTTGTACTAAGCCATGTTTGTCAGGATTTGCGCGATAGAATGGTTCAAATAAATGGGCAAGTTTATCTTCATCAATTTGAGAACCTGTATTTAATACTTCTAATGCGTAACCGTTTGGCTTTTCATAAAGTTTTATATATACATGCTGATGGTCAATTGTATAATGAATTGCATTTGAAATAATGTTAAAAATAGCAGTTTGCATAAATTTAGGATCAGCTAAAATTTGTGCATCTTGTTTAATGTTAGATTGAACATTTAATTGTTTTACAGATACAAAATAATCTACTTTCTTTATAACGTCCTCAATAATATTAGTTAATGAGATAACTTTTAAATTTGGTTTAAATTGAGGGTTTTGTATTTTGGATAATTCTGACACTTTTTCCGTTAATATGTTAATATCTTGCATCATCTCATATGAACGTTTTAAATATTTATCTCTATCTTTATAAGCGCCAATTCCGTGAATCATGCCATCGAGTTGTCCCATAACGGCTGCGATTGGTGTTTTTAATTCATGGGATATCATAGACATAAATTCTTTACGAGATTGTTCTAACTGTTGTTCCTTCTTGAGTTCATTTCTTAAATCTTGATTGCTTTCATGTAAATTTTTCACAATAGTAGGTACTTGTGAGGCAGCTACTTGCAAATTAAAATCTGTTTGATCTGTATTTTTGTTAAGTAGCTTTTTATCTGAGAAATCAAGATTCATAATATCTTTTAAAGCATCGCTCATATATCGGAAAGGTTTGGCGATTATTTTTGCGTAGATTAAAGATCCAAGCAGAGATAATGCAAGCATTGTCGCCCCAATATGTGGAGCTAACTGCTGCAACACATCTGTTAACTTTGGATTATCATGTGTATCATTTGCTTTACTTGCCGCATTTTGTGTATGTAAGGCATCATTGTTAGTAACTTGCTTTTCCGCTTCTGTAAGTGAAGACGTTGTGTTACTTTTCCCCGGAATATTTTGTGCATGTTCGTTTGCTTTTGCAGTTTGGCTAGGCTGCAAAAGATGATTGATGGCTGTAGAGAGTGTTTTCATGTCTATTTGAGAAGATTGAAAATTAGAGAGGCTACTCTCTGACACAGCTTTATTTTGCTTTGTTTTACTTTGGTCGTTTTGTTTGTCTGATTCCGCTTGTTCCGCAGTTTGCGTTCCAGAAGCTTTCAAACGATCTTTATCGTAATTTGAGGCTAGAAAATAAATAATTTGATAAAGACAAAGTGATAACAGAATACAAAATAATAAGGTTTTGATGAATATATTTTTGGTGATGTTGTCTTTGCTACGATTCGATTTTGTAGCCAATGCCTTTCACCGTTTTAATATAAGGAATTTCTAATTTTTTTCGTAAGTTTTTAATATGTGTATCTATAACCCTCACATCACCATAATGTTCATAGCCCCATACCTTATTCAACAAATCACTTCTTGATAGTACTTTTCCCCGATTTTGCAGTAAAGTATATATAATTTCAAATTCTTTTGTAGTCAATTCAATTTGATTACCATGAACATAAGCGGCATATGCTGTAGAATTTAACATCAATTCATGGAATTGTAGTATAGTTGCAGCTTCTGCTTCCTTTGTTGCTGCCCTTCTTAATACAGCTTCTACACGTTTTATAAATACGGTGTAATGGAACGGTTTTGTAATATAGTCATCAATACCTAACTCAAATCCTTTAATTTCACTTTCTTCATTATGTAAGCCTGTTAACATAATGATTGGTACATCAGATTGTCCTCGCATAATTTTGCAAATACTATAGCCATCTATATCTGGTAACATTACATCGAGGAGGACAAGATCGTATGAATTTTTTTGGAAAAGAAGAATGCCTTCTGTTCCAGCACCAACTACATCAACAGTAAAGTTTTGTGCCATTAGAAATTCACGAATAAGTTCTTGTATATCTGGGTTGTCTTCAATCACCAGTATATGCGTCATAGTAACACCTCCTAAATAACGCTTTTTACTGCAATATTCGAATTCATCATTTTTCGGATGACTCAGATTGTTTATACATATAATAAGCCCCCGCTATAAAATAGTAATGAAAGTAGCAAGGGGGATTGTTTAGTGTCACTGAATAGTTCAGTATTACAGTAGTTCTATTATAGTATGTATTGTAAAATTTATAAAATATTATAACTGTATAATTTTAATATCCATGTTTATCAATGTTAAGATGATGTTGAATGCAATCTATTTTTATTATATATGTAAATACAGTTGTTTTGCTACTGTAAATGAATAAATAAAATAAGCCAAGACATAAAATTCTTGGCTACACATAAATCTTGTTCTTAGGCTAATTTACAGTGACAGTAGCTTGCTGCTGAACGCGCTCAAATAACCAGTGAATATCATTGTTAAACATACGAATACAACCAAGTGTTGTTGCTTTCCCGATTGCTTGATTATTGTTAGTTCCATGAATCGCATACGTTGTTCCGTAAGTTCCTGCCATATTTAATCCGAGCCAGCGGTCCCCAAGTGGATTACGTGGATCGCCGCCTTTAATTTTTCCTGTATAGTAAGGACGGTTTTTAATTTTATTTACGATTTGAAAAGTACCCTTAGGTGTTGGTGTTGCTGCTTTTCCAGTAGCGACAGTGAAACTTTTTATGAATTTTCCATCTTGATAATAATCCATTTTATTTATTTTTGTGTTTACGATAAGCTGATCTTTCGTCGTAGCTGCTTCTGCAGTAGTGAATGGAAGAGTTAAAAATCCTAATGATAATAGCGCACTTAATAATAGTTTTTTCATTATATTCTCCTTTTATTTATTGTAGTAGTCTTACATACAATGAATTTGTAATCCTCGTAATGCTTGATTGACATTTTCATCTAATGTTTCAAAGAAGGTAGTAATCTTTGTATTACATTTGTTGTTTTTATCAATAAGTAATCTTTCATTTAATAAAAGCTCACCATGTAGTCCAAAACTTTGAACTCGAATATTTAGTTCATCTTCAGTTTCAGAAATAATCGGTAAGAAATAGTGAAAAGCTTTCGTTGGAATGATGTAGCTTTTGCCAATCATGCTTTCTTGATTTGAATTAACCCATTTTCTCGTGACGATCTTAATGTTCTTTTTTGAAACGATAAAAGACAGCGTTGTAGATTTTGTTAAACTTACGTCAAATTCATTTGTTTCACATATTTGTAAATTAAAAACGGTTTCATTTTGATGAGATTCAACATTCGTATTAATAAAATCGTGCATTTTATAAGCTTCCATTTCTTATTCACCCTTTTTTCAATTTCGAAAAGCGACTTATATTTATTCAGTTTAATGTTTAGTCATATATTAGCTAAATTTTTCAACAAATTCCGATATAATCTTACAATACGTATATGAAGCTAATATGAAGTTCATATGAGTTTGTGGTGGTTTTTTATAGAGAACAAAATAAGGTGGTTTTCGAGTGTTAAAAACTGGATGAAAAATGTATATTAATGGATTTCCTTCGCGTGATATATAGTTGTTAGCTTGTTTTTAAATGCTAATAGATATAAGTAAATAGAGAACAAAAAACTTTAGAATGAGCCTTACAAAAATGTAATAAAAATGTAAGCTATTGTGATAGTTATTTCGACAATTTTTTTATACAATAATAGTAACAAGTTGTACGTGAATGAAAGGGGAGATGACATGGAATGGGTTCATGAATTATTTCAGCAATATGGGTATTATGTAGTACTTGTAGGCCTGCTGTTAGAATATATTGCACTTCCGTTTCCGGGAGAGCCAACATTAGCATATGCGGGGTTTTTAGCACAGAAGGGTGATCTAAGTTTACCTATTTTAATTATCCTATCCTTTATTGGGACAAGTGTAGGAATGACGATTCAATACTTTTTAGGGAATAAGCTTGGTATGCCTTTTGTTCAAAAATACGGGAAGTACGTATTTTTAACACAAAGAAAAATTGATTTAACGAGAATGTGGTTCGATAAATATGGATATTTCCTTATCTTTATTGGCTTCTTCATTCCTGGTGTACGTCATTTTACAGGATACTTTGCAGGTATCATTAACTTACCGTTTCGCCGCTTTGCAATTACAATTTATTCAGGTGCTTTATTCTGGGTATCGTTCTTCTTAATTGGCGGCTACTGGTTAGGTGGTAACTTACATGATATTTTCGGATTACTGGGAGATCATATCGGCAAAATCATTTTCGGAGCGATTGTCATTGTAGCAATTACGTTAAGCATTCGTTTCCGCAAACAACTAAAACGAGTATTTTTACAAAACGCAAGTTAATATGGAATCCATTCTATGTCAGATTTTAGGGAGGCAGTGCAAAAGCACTGCCTTTTTTATTGTATTTTCCAGTTTTCTTTTATTTTTCCATCGATACCGTCACCGGTGGCTGGTATATAATACGTTCCTATTTTTTCCGTATGTGATTATTAAAATCTATTATCTAAGTTATATATTTAGGAGAATATAGATTTATTTTTGACATGTATATAAGTCAAAATGACAATTATAATTGACAAAGATAAGGATATTATTTACAATTTTAATTAAATAAATGAAAAAGAGGGAAGACATGAAGCTTCAAAATCGAGTGAGGGAATTTCGAGCAAAGCACCGTTTATCACAAGGGGATTTAGGGAAAGCGATTGGCTCATCACGGCAAACCATTAGTTTAATTGAGCGTGGAGATTATGCGCCATCTATTGTGTTATCGCTAAAAATCGCACAAATTTTTGGAGCGCCAGTGGAGGAGATATTTATGTTGGTGGAGGGGGAAGAGGACGATGAAGATGAAGAGTAAACGAAGAAAACAATTTGATTTTGTGGGGAAAATAGCATTAAGTATGATGGGTGGCTTTTTAACATCTTATATAGCTTTAAATTTACTCTCGAATGAACCGAGAAAATTATCATCTAATACATTTATAGGTGTATGTACTATTTTTGGAATCTTAATGATGTACTACACTTGGAAGAATACACGTATGTTAGCGGAAGCACGCGATGAAGAAGAGAGCGTACAAGGCAGAAAATTAGGCATTATAAGTATATATTTACGTGTAGGTGATATAGTTACGCAGGCATGGTTTGTATATGCAGTTATTGCATGTAGACGTGCACTGTTACAGGATACAAATGTGTCATTTGCAGTGTGGAATTTAGTAGCTTCTATTGTCTGTTTAACTATTGTAGTGGTTATCGGGCTCATAACAAAAAATCGTTATAATAAGCTATATCCTGAACAAGGTGTAACATATATGGAATCTATGAAAATGTGGACGAAAAACGCAGATGAAGGATTAAAGCACATTGTGCATGAGGCTGGATATAAAGCATATGAATTTACGAATACAATATTGGCATATGTATGGTGGGCTGCCGTTATATATACAGGGGCTAGTGATATCGATTTTGTATTAATTGGCTTAATCTCATTTATTTGGATATTGCATCTCGGAAAATTCATGTACGAAATGCAGAGAAAAATGATTTATTAAGGGGAGAAAAAGGTGGATATTTTAAGAAGGCCAGCTGGTTCCATGACGGCGGCGCTAGTTCTGTCCATTTTATACGGAGTAATTCGAACTGGGAAATTAGAAGTAATGTTGAATATATCGGCAGTATTTGGAATTGTATTATTAGTGTTAGCCATTCATGAGCTAGGGCACGTAGTATTTGGTTTGATAGGTGGTTTGAATTTTAAATTTATGACAGTAGGACCTATCACTGTTCAAAAAGAAAAGGGGAAATTACGCATTCGAGAAAATAAATTATGGGCGTACTTTGGTGGTGTGGTGATGTTAGCACCGTCTTCTATAGAGACACCGAACCTTTCAAAGAAATGGGCGTGGATGACTTTAGGCGGGCCAATTATGAGTTTATTATTCGGTATTACTTCAGGTTACATATACATGGTGAGCTATTATCAATATCTTTTATATTTTTCCGTTTTCCACTTTGTGATTTTTGCAGTTACAATCGTGCCGATAAAAGGAACGCTTCTGAGTGATGGCATGCAATTTCTCATTTTAATTAAAGATGATGAAAAAGCTAAGCAGCATTTATATACGATTCAAATATCGAGTGAGTTATTTAGTTATAAAAGACCGAAAGATTGGGATGAGAGATTAGTAGAACTTAGTGAGGAAAAATTAAAAGAGGATAAAAGTATAAGAGAGATAATGAGCGGACTTATGCTCGTCTTTTATGCCCGAGCTGATCAAAAGGGAATGGAAAGAGCGATACCGTATATAGAACAAATTGTTCAGCTATCTGTAACGAAGGAAAATAAATTTTTCGTTGGTAGTTTTCATAGTTGGTATCTTTTATATAAAGCTCTTTATCAGATGGATAGCCTTTCTCTGCAAGAAGCAAAGGAACATGCAAAGGCCATTACCAAAATGGATTTAAACGGATATTACCGTACACAAGGAATTATTAAATATTTAGAGGACGATATGGAAGCTTCCCGCTGTTATATGAAGAAAGCTGATAAAGAATTGGAGAGTGCTGAGAAGAGTGGAATGGGATATTTACAAGTAGAGAGGGAATGGTTTGAGCAGCTACAGGCGAGGGTATCTTACGATGGGTGAGGTATCCTCTTTTTTATATGTCATCTTATTCGATTTCATAAAAAACGAAGTACAGGTAGAATAAAAGAGATAGGAGGAGATACATATGGAAATTTTATCGATTATTTTGATAGTCTTGCTCATTTATGCTGTTTTTAAAGTGACGTATGTAGCATTAAAGATACTCGCGATCCTATTAATTATCTTTTTAATCGTTGAGTTCGGCAGTAAGTTACTTGGGGGATAGGCATGTTGTGCGTTTTGAGTGTCGAACCGTTGATATAATGAAAAAATCGCTGATATAAGTGGAGAAACGATCGATATATTTTAAAAATCGTTGATATATTTAATTGAATACTAAGTGGGGTATATGGGAAAGAAGTTGCCGTGGAGGTAACTTCTTTTTATTTTGGTGATGGGGTATGAACAGGAAAGAACAGTAAACAAAAAAGCTGGAAGAATTTCTTCCAGCTTACGAGTTACTTTCAATTTGACGACCATTTTCTTCTTCAGTGTCCTGTAATAGGTTGAATACGTCTGCTAGGCAGAATGCGATAAACCAAGTCCATAGACCGTGGAAGAAAGCTGAGCTTAATTGAAGTGGTAATGTATAGTTTGTCATTGAGTAGGAAATACATCCACCAACGATTCCGATCATTGTTAATAACATTGTTTTTTGAGCATTTTCTTCTGGATTGAAGAGGAAGAAAATGTATCCGCCTAAAATTGAAGCGCTTACAAGGGTTTCGATTCCATTAAAAATGATATTCTCTCCAAGCTCTGTGTTTGTCCAGAAACAGATCACGCCGCCGACGATCGCAAATAGGACAGCTAGTGTGTATCGTATATATGGATTCATATGTTCATCTCCTTATGTAATAAGATGATTTGGAAGTCAAAAAGGTAGGTATAGTATATTGAAGTGAATTTTAGTTGTACGTATCTTTTATAAAAAGATCAGTGAAGAATAACTAAGATGATCGGTTTTTTTAAACCGTTACGTGTATGGTGTCTGAAATATACCCGACTGCTCGTTTCTTTTTGCTTATAAAAATAAGAGAAACTTCCAAGTCTATATACTCTTTTTTGTAAGTCTAGTTTTATTATAACATATTTAGTGATACAATAATAGAATTATCTGATTTTGTAATAAGTGTAAAAAATAAAAAACGCAAGGAATTGTAGTTCCTTGCGCTTTTTTATATACGTTTGAAACGGCCGACAATTTCAACTGTTTCAGTAATGTTCATAAATGCTTTATTATCCACTTGGCGGATAATACGTTTCATTTCGCCCAACTCGTAGCGAGTTACGACAGTGTAAATCATTTTTTTCTTATGGTTTGTATAGCCGCCGACAGCATCTACCATTGTTACGCCACGTATGCCGTGATGTAATAGTGAGCTTTTTATTTCCTCACCTTTTTCTGTAATTGTCATTATCGTTAATTTAATATGTTTTGTATGCACGGCATCAATTACTTTGCTGACTACAAACCGACTAATTAACGTATAAAGCGTAATATCCCATCCGAAAATAAATCCTGCTGCAACAAGTAAGATTAAGTTGAATCCAAAGATGATTGCTCCAATTGAAACATCGCGATGTTTCGCTACAATCAATCCAACAACATCAAAACCACCTGTTGAAGAAGCAAATCGGAATATGATTCCTGAGGCAGCACCGCAGATGACACCACCGAATACAGAAGACAGCAAAATATCATCTGAAACTTGGTGTACTGGGATAATGTTCATCGCTAAAGATGATACAGCTACAAAGTATGCCGTTAAAAAGGTTGTCTTCTTTCCTAAGTAAAAGTGACTTAAAATAAGAAGCGGAATGTTTAGTAAAAAGATAAGTGCTCCGATATTGTAGTGCATTAAATAACCGATAATCATCCCTACACCAGCGAACCCACCGCTAATCATATTATGCGGGATAAAAAACATATTCATAGAAATTGCATACAAAATAGAAGCTATAAAAATAACAACTAACTGTATGATGAATTCTAAATGAAATGTTTTAGCTGCTGGGAAGGATAAAAAGGCGGTGTCGGGAACGTAATCGGCGTCTCCTAGTTGACCCATAGTATGTTTCATCTCCATATTCATTTTTGATTACAAGAAGAGAATAAAGCTTTTTTCAAAAACTGGCAATAGTTTTATTATAATGCAAAAATTTTATAAATTTCTAACAAATTAAACCTATTCAAAGATACGTGTGAATATACTAAAGAAAGCGAATACATTGGTTTTCTAGCATAATTTTTTGAGAAAATATGCAAAAAAACTTTTGAGAACAAAAGGAAATAGAGAATGTTTGCTGAATATGCTAAAATGACTTTATTAAGGATGTGAAGCGATGGAATTTTTATTGCAGGATGCAATTCTATATATATCGTTTGTAACGACAGCGCTTTGTGTATTAGAAGTCTTTTTTCTTGCTAACGTTTCTCGCTTTGTGCGTCAGCAAGCATCGAGCGGTAGACAGAGAGCTTTTAAACTAGTAGATACGTGTGAAGAGGGTACAAGAAATGTACCGCTATTTTCTATTTTTTATAAATATGGAATGATTCGTTCTGTCCGCAGACAAGAATCGAGTGGAGAGAGTGACGAGGTAGGTCCGTATACACCAATGTTTCGCTAATTAATTACGAAACATTGGAGGAATGAACATGTTAAAATCATACCGAGCTAGGCTCATTAGTTTATCATTATTACTTGTTTTTGTTTTATCTGGCTGCAGCAATGCAGGTACAATTGATTCACATAGTACGGGAATTTGGAACCATTATTTCGTATATCCAATCTCATTTATGATTCAATTTGTTGCTCATCATATACCTGGAGCTAGCTTCGGGATTGCCATCATTATCATGACGCTCGTTATTCGTTCAGCAATGATTCCATTAGCTGTTTCGCAATATCGTAGCCAAGCGAAAATGAAAAAAATGCAACCTGAATTACAGAAGCTGAAACAGAAATACGGTGATGTGGGTAAAGATCTTGAAAAACAAAAGCAGTATCAAAAAGAAATGTCAGAACTAATGAAATCAGGCGGTTGGAATCCGTTAGCTGGGTGCTGGCCAATCTTTATACAAATGCCGATTTTCTCTGCTTTGTATTATGCGATTAGCCGAACTGAAGAGATTCGTACATCTTCATTTTTATGGGTGAACTTAGGACATGCAGATCCATATCATATATTACCGATTATCGCAGCGTTAACAACATTTATTCAAATGAAGGTGTTCCAATCAAATGTAACGCCTGGAGAACAAGTTCAAATGCTGAAAATACAGCAAATTATGATGCCTGCAATGATTCTATTTATGGGATTTGCGGCGCCATCAGGACTGGTGCTGTATTGGATTACAGGTAACTTATTTACAATGACACAAACAATTGTATTAAGAAAAGTAATGGAACGTGAAGAATTACAATTACAAAAAGCTTAGAAAAACGCCGCTCGTGATGAGCGGTGTTTTTTATTTAAATCGTTAAGGAAATTTTAAGAAACCAACATTACTATTGGCATTGTATACGAAAGTGTACATGCTTTAGAAATATGAAGGAGGAAATTTCCTATGAAGAAGAAAACAGTTGGGTATTTAGTAATTGCAGGTGCTCTATCATTTGGAATTGTAGGAGGAGCTGGTATACCAGCGTTTGCGGCAACTAATACTCCAGCAGCTGAGCAAGTTACAAAAGGAACTGCAAAGAAGAATTTAGATGAGGCTACAAAACAAAAAGTAAAAACGATTATGGACGATACAAAGAAACAGTTAGAGGAACTAGGTGTGAAACTTCCAGAGAAGGAGAAACGCAAAGACATGCTTGCGGACTTAGATGAGGCGACAAAAGAAAAAGCGAAGTCGATTCTAGAGCAAGAAAAATCCGGGAAATTAACTCGCGAACAAGCAAATGAGGAATTAACAAAGCTAGGCGTGAAATTCCCAGAGAAAGGTAAGCACAAAGATATATTCGCGAATTTAGATGAGGCGACAAAAGAAAAAGCGAAGTCCATTTTTGAGCAAGAAAAGTCCGGAGCATTAACGCATGAGCAAGTGAAAGAGAAATTGAAAGAGTTAGGCGTAACGCTTCCAGAGAAAGGGAAGCACGGTGACATGTTCGCGGATTTAGATGAGGCGACAAAAGAAAAAGCGGAAGCAATTTTGAAGCAAGAGAAGTCTGGAACACTAACTCGTGAGCAAGCGAAAGCGAAGTTGAAAGAACTAGGTGTGAAATTTCCAGAGAAAGGGAAGCACGGTGATATGTTCGCGAATCTAGATGAGGCGACAAAAGAAAAAGCGAAGTCTATTTTTGAGCAAGAAAAGTCCGGGAAATTAACTCGTGAGCAAGCGAAAGAAGAATTGACAAAACTAGGTGTGAATCTTCCAGAGAAAGGGAAGCATGAAGACATCTTTGCAAACTTAGATGAGGTGACAAAAGAAAAAGCGAAAGCGATTCTAGAAAAGGAAAAGAAACAATTAACAGATTTAAATGTGGATCTTCCAAATCATAAATTTTTTATGAAAAAAGATGATAAATAATTGAACTATGTAGTATCTTTCGTGTGGGCAACCGAAAGGTACATACGACAAATGCGAGGACCGATTTCTGTAAGCAGAAATCGGTCCCTTTTAATGATTCATTGAAATTCTTTTCATTGTTAGTATGTATCCAAAGATGCAGTAGAAGATTGCAAAACCGATAAACACTTCAGTATATCGGTATTTACCTAATACGTAGAAGGAAGCAGCTGGTATAATAGCTACCGCTAAAATGCTATAACCAGGATACTTATATCGATACATGATAGCGAATATAAAAGAAAGAACCGTAGCGTTGATACAAAAAATAGCAATCATTATTAGTACACCTTCTACATTGATTATACCATTTTTAGGGAATTAGAGAAAAATGGTAACTTCTGTTATAATATAAGAAGAGAAATGTTTCTTATGTTATATAAAAAATATATTGATTTTTTCTAACAATTCAATATAATGGGAAACAACTACAAAATTCGACATCAAGAAGTGATGATGAGGATATGATCAGTTTTTTACGATTATCAGAGAGGGAGGCCTTTGGCTGTGAGCTTCCTAATACGGGAAAATCGATTACCACCTCTGAACTGCAGCAGTGAACGTATATCTAGTAATTGCATGCCGGCAAAAACCGTTATTTAGACTTGAGAAATTGGTGAAGTGTGTCACTTTACTAATTGAAACAAGGGTGGAACCACGAATACAACACTCGTCCCTTTTTTAGGGAGGAGTGTTTTTTTATTTCATTTTTGCATCACACTAGAATTGGAAGGAGGATACGCAGCATGCATCATGATGAGAAAAACAAAATTGGTTTAACAGTAGCACTTTCTATCGTAGTAGGAACTATTATTGGGTCTGGTGTGTTTATGAAACCAGGGAGCGTATTAGATTACTCAGGGAGTTCTAATATGGCTATTCTTGCTTGGGTAATTGGTGGTCTGTTGACGTTAGCAAGTGGTTTAACAGTAGCCGAAATTGGAGCGCAAATTCCGAAAAATGGTGGGTTGTATACGTATTTAGAGGAGATTTACGGAAGTTTTTGGGGGTATTTATCTGGCTGGATGCAAACAATTGTTTATGGACCAGCTATTATTGGAACGTTAGGTTTGTATTTTAGTTCTTTAATGATCAATTTTTTCTATTTAGATAAAGTCTGGAATTTACCAATCGCAATTGGAACAGTTGTGTTCCTAGGCGTTATAAATAGTTTGGGAACAAAATATGGGGGCATCGTCCAAACGGTTACGACAGTTGGGAAGATGATTCCAATTATATTAATTGTTGTGCTAGGGTTTTGGAAAGGGAATAGTGATATCTTCAACGTAGTTGTACCGATATCAGAAAATCAAAGTATCGGGATGGCAATTTTAGCAACTTTATTTGCCTATGATGGCTGGATTTTGCTTGCTTCTATTGGCGGAGAAATGAAGAATCCAACAAAGTTATTACCGAAGGCAATGACAGTTGGGATTTTAATTGTAACAGCTGCTTACGTGTTAATTAACTTAGCGTTATTAAATGTATTACCAGCAGCGAAAATTGTAGACCTTGGAGAAAATGCAACAGCGACAGCTGCGGGTATGTTACTTGGAGAATATGGCGGGAAAATTATTAGTATCGGTATTATCATTTCTATTTTCGGTTGTTTAAATGGAAAGATTTTAACGTTCCCACGTATTCCGATGTCGATGGCAGAGCGTGAACACCTTCCGTTTTCTAAGTTTATTGCAAAAGAAAATTCGAGATTTAAAACACCAGCAAATGCGATTACTGTTGAAATCATTTTAGGAATTATTTTAATGCTTATTAGTGATCCGAATAAGCTATCTGAGATTTCCGTATTCATTATTTATATTTTCTACGTAATGACGTTTATTGGTGTCTTCATTTTACGAAGACGTAACAAGGATAAAGAGCGTGCATATAGTGTACCGTTATTCCCGATTGTACCAATCGTTGCGATTTTAGGGTCATTGTTTGTACTTGGAAGTGCGATTATTAACGATCCGGTAAGTTGTTTCTTATCAATTGGAATGGTATTTACTGGACTTCCGGTGTATTGGTACTTAAATAAGAAGAAAGAAACTGGAGTTTAATGATTGAAGGGCAGGCGTATTATACGCCTGCTTTTTTCGCTGTAAAAAAATTGTACTTGCGTCCACTTTCTCTTTTGGTTACTATAATGGTAGTAACCAAAAGAGAAAGTGTGGGGGAAGACTTGAATTTTCGTGTATATATTTTAGCTATTGCGGCTTTCGTAGTCGGAACGGTTGAGCTAATTATAGGAGGAACGCTTGATTTAGTTGCCAATGATTTAGGTGTGTCGATTAGTGCAGCTGGTCAGCTTATTACAATATTTTCAGTAGTATTCGCTCTATCAGGGCCAGTTTTATTAGCATTAACAGGCAAGTTTGAAAGAAAGAAATTGTATGTTGTGGCATTATCAATTTTCTTAATTGGAAATATCATTTCGGCATTTAGTGTGAATTACGAGATGTTAATGTTCTCGAGAGTAATTTGTGCAGCGAGTGGATCGCTTATTATTGCACTATCGGTTACACTTGCTTCTAGTGTAGTAGAGCCGCATTTTCGTGCGCGTGCAATTGGAATCATTTTCATGGGTATTAGTGGATCACTCGTACTTGGAGTACCGCTCGGTCTTGTGCTCGGAAATGCATATGGATGGCGTGCACCATTTGTATTAATTTCAATATTAACGGTTATGGCGATTGCTTGTATTTCATTATTCTTAACGAAAGTACCAGCGACATCGGTATTATCAATAAGAGAACAAATTGCTACGTTAAAGGATAAAAAAATTGTAAGCGCACAGTTAACATCATTTTTATTTTTAACAGGTCATTTAACGCTATACGCATATTTAACACCGTTTTTAAAAGATGTGATGCATGTTGAAGCAAATTGGATTAGTGTGTTTTACTTCATTTTCGGAATTGCAGCGGTACTTGGAGGTGGCCTTGGCGGCTGGCTTGCTGATAAATGGGGATCGAAGAAAAGTATTATTTCCATCATTATCGTATTTGCATGTGCAATCTTTATGTTGCCGATGATGACATTCTCATTCCCGCTTTTCATTATTATGATGGGGCTTTGGAGTATGCTGAGCTGGGCAATTTCGCCAGCACAGCAAAACTATTTAATTGAAATTGCGCCAGAATCAGCTGGTATTCAGCAAGGTTTAAATAACTCTGCACTTCATTTAGGAATTGCACTTGGCTCAACAGTGGGCGGAGTTGTTATTGAGAAATCATCTGTTATATATAACGCTTGGGTAGGCGGCGTTTTCATTATATTGGCACTGCTTTGTGCGATTTTCTCTATTACGAGAGGACGTTCGAATCAGCTTACGAAAGAAGAATCTATCATTTGATAGGTTCTTTTTTGTGTGAAAAATTGCAGGGGTTAGTAGAGAAATGGAGAAGGGAGTATATAGCGAGGTGATAGTATATGGAGTCTAATTTTTCAATTATTGGTTTTCAAATTTCTTTAGTCCCATTATTTCTTATTATTTTTGTATTTAGATGGATTCGTTTCATCTATCAAAATTCTGAGAAACAAGTAGAGCAAAATGAGAAGATTATTGAGCTTTTGATGGAGATAAAGGAGCAAAAAAAATCGTGAAATGAACGTTCTGTATTTACAAATCAAAACCATCCGAAAAACCAACTACATAAAATTAAATTAGCGAAAGCGTAAAAAAGAGCTGTACCAAATGAGTATGTAAAACTCCGTTTGGTACAGCTTTTTTTGTATGAAAAATTATATTATCTATTCAAATGGTAGAATCGATTTTGGGATTTGTTAATATCTCAACTTCATCAACAATTCCTTAATTTCCTCATCCTGCATAAAGAGATCATGGTGCTTCTCTGTAATCTTCGCAAGTGCAACGTCATGATAGAAGAACTCCGTAAAGAACTTCACGAAAGGTTGTGACATTGTTTTCATCGCTTGCCATGATTCTTGCTCTACACCAGCAAATAAAATTTCACTATCGTCAACGATGAGTAGTAAATAACGCTCTAATGCGTTAGGTTCTTGAGCTGGGATTAAAAAATGCATGTTTTCTAAGTCAGTTTCCACTTTTCCAACTATGAGGGACTCGACTTGGACGCCTTGTTTTTCTTTTTGTTCTAGTAAAGGAAGATATTCTAAAAGGGTATCGTTCCATGCGGAGATGCGTATGGATTCTTTCGCATCTTCTATAAGTTGCCTACTTTGTACTTTAATAGAAGACTGCATTTTTAAACTCCAAACGCGGTCATCTGTAAATGATTTTTTAGAAATATTATTTTCAAGTTCTTTAATATTAGATTGGAATTCTGTCGTTAACTTTTCAATTGCTAGCTTGAGTGGTAATGCTGTATACAATTTTTTCTTTTCAGAAACAGAATCCATTACCATCCCTTTATCAATGAGTCGTGCTAACACTTCGTATATTTTTGCTTTTGGAACACCTGAATGTTTAACGATAGTTGTTGCATCTAATGGGTCATTGCTTGATACGACAACTTCATAAGCTTGGCTTTCATATTGTGAGAAACCGAATTTTTGTAGCATAGTTCCCTCCGAACGAATGAGATTATATGTTAAGGATAATGAACTATTTGTTTTTACACAAGTGTTGAGATAACAAGTAAGTTGATTGAAATGAGAATAAATTTCAATTTTTTAAACTATATGGATTGAGCTTTCTAATTTATCTATTATACTTAATATAGTGATTAATACGATTAAATTTTACCGAGAAGGGGATGCTTGAGGGAATATGTTGAGAAGTTTACGTTTAAAAATTGCAGTAGTATTTTCGGTACTTATTTCTATGATGTTCGTAATATTAGGTACAGCTATGTATCAATTACAGAAAGAAAAGGAAGTGCGTTCCTTAGACCAGTATTCTCAAAATACGATGGACCTTGTGACAGAGCAACTTACGACATTTGTTCAAAGAACTGATGAAGATATGGGGTATTACGCGAACAGTGAGATGATTCGTAATATGATTCAAGATGGGGTTACTCCAGAAGAGGAAGCGTTTTTAACGAAAGAGTTTGCAGAGTATAAAAAGAATCATCCCGGTATTTTAGATTTATATATTGGTACGAAAGATAAAAAAACATTAAGTGCCAATCTTGCTGAAGGTGGGCAAGTGCCAGAAGGATATGATCCAACGACAAGAACGTGGTATAAAGATTCAGAGGCTGATGTGAAAAGGGTTCATTGGGGACAACCTTCTTATGAAATTGCGACAGGAAAGTTAAGTGTAGGGGTTTCTAAAGCAATTACAGCTCAAGATGGATCTGTATTAGGCGTTGTTGCGATGGATGTATCGCTCGGAACAATTCAGAAATTGCTTCACAATATTCAATACAATAATGACGGAGAAATGTTTATTATAAATGATAAAAATATGGCTCTTGTTTATCCAGAAAAAGTAGGGAAAGATGTTTCTAAAGAGCCACTTATGAAGAGTTTAAATAAAGAGGTAACAAAATATGCTGTCACTACATTAAAAGGTGAAGATGTAGTTGTTTATAGTCAGTCATTTGAAGCGATGAAATGGAAGATAGGAATCTTTTATCCGAAACAAACGATTGATGGATTGTTAAGTAGTACGAGAAATACAGTTATTATAATGGCATGTATAAGTTTATTGATTGGAATATTAGCTTCATATGTATTCTCAAGAAGATTAGCAAGACCATTGCAACTATTAACAAATCACGTTCAAAAAGTAGCAGAAGGTGACTTAACGTTGCAAATGAAAGTGACAAGTAAGGATGAAGTCGGAGAACTGACAAATCATTTTAATCATATGGTTGAGCAAATGAATGAAATGGTAAGTAAAATTAAAAATAGTGTATCGACAGTACAGAAATCGACTCACAATCTGCATTATTTAACGAATGAAACTGTAGCAGCTAGTAGAGAAGTTTCAGGTGCTATGGATGATGTGAGCGGAGGCGCGTCTACTCTTGCTAATAGTGTAGAGGAGGTTTCAGCGCAACTTGAAAATATGGCGCAGTCGATGGGAGAAATGAATAGTTCCGTTGGTGAAATAAAGGGAGTGACTGGTAAGGCGGAAGAAGCGTCTAAGCAGGGACTCAATACGATGCGTAATTTAGTTCGTACAAGAGAACAATCATCTTCTATCGTTGTTCATACGGAAGAAGCGTCCGGTAAGTTAGAGCAAAGGGTTGGATCGATTCAAAATGTGGTAGAACTTATAAAAGGTCTTTCGGATCAAACGAATTTACTGGCTTTAAACGCTTCAATTGAAGCAGCACGTGCAGGTGAGCAAGGTAAGGGCTTTGCTGTTGTTGCGGAAGAGGTTCGGAAATTAGCTGAACAATCAAAAGAGGCAACGGGTGAGATTACAATAATGATTAGCGATGTGCAGTTAGAAGTAAAGCGAGTTGTAGAAGTTGTAAGTAAATTGAAAGACATTGCGGATATACAAAATAAAGTTACGACAGAGGCGGAGACAGAATTCCGCACAATTATGTCAGTTGTAAATACTATTAGTGCCTCAGTTGAAAAAATTGTAGAAGAGGTAAATAATATAGGTCACGAGCAAGAAGAAATTACAGAAGTTATGCAAACAATTGCTAGCACGAGTCAAGAGAGTGCGGCTGTTTCTGAAGAGGTAAATGCAGCAACTGAGTCACAAGTGAATCATTTAGAAAAAGTAGCTCATACGATGGAAAGTTTGACAGAGAATATGCAGGACTTAGAAAGATTGGTTGAGCAGTTTAAAGTAGAAGAGTAACGTATTAGTAAAATGATGAGAATTTCGGTAAAATAGACAATGGATATATAAGAAGCAGTAATAGGAGGAAGATTATTATGGCAATTGTTGATGTATCGATTATTCCAGTAGGAACAGGTAATCCAAGTGTTAGTGAATATGTAGCAGAAGTACAAAAGGTACTAGAGAAAAATGCTGATCGCGTGAAGTATCAATTAACACCGATGAATACAGTAATTGAAGGAGATCTTCCTGTCATTTTAGAAGTCATTCAACAAATGCATGAAGTTCCATACACGAAAGGTGCACAGCGCGTTGCGACAACAATTCGTATCGATGATCGCCGTGATAAAGTAAGTACGATGGAGAAGAAATTAAACTCTGTTCGATCAAAATTATAAGAAAAAGCAGCGATCTTCGCTGCTTTTTTCATATAGGAGGAAAATAAGATGAGTGAAAAGTTTAATGAGCAGTTTGATGGCTTGCTAGAGAAATACACGGAACTATTACTTGGAGAGAGCAACGAAGAGCGAAAAGAGCAGGTACAGAAATGGGCACTTTATTCTTATATGGCTAAGACGATGCCAGCTTTAGTGAAACATTGGAATGAGACGTATCCAGATGCAAAAGAAGAGATGGTACAGTTAATTACGAATATTAAAAAGCTGAATGATGAGAAGCGAAATGAGAAGTAAGAAGGCTTGAGATAATGTTACCTCAAGTTTTTGTTATTAATATCCTTATATAATTTACAGGAAATATAAATGGTTTTGTGAGCATGTCGAATATTTTCGGCATGCTCATTTTTTCCCTAGTAAACCCGTTTTTTCTGAATGTCGAAAAATAGTTTCTTCATATTTACAAACGAGAATATAGAGTTTTAAATGTTTTGATAGTATTTTATAAATTATCTAAATAATTATTTGTATCAAATAATTTTAAACAGTGATATAATTTCGAAGAGGGGTAAAAAACAGATAAATTATAGTCGTAGGGGTGAATTACATGGAACAATTAATGCGAAATTCGTTTCTTTTCTTATCTAAAAATAAAGCGCTAACAAAACTGGCTAAAAAGTACGGTTTACGCTTTGGTGCAGGTCGCTTCGTCGCAGGGGAAACGATTGAATTAGCGACAGCTGCAATTAAAGCATTAAATAAGCAAGGTCTTTGTGTAACGATCGATTATTTAGGTGAATTCGTTGATAACGAAGCGGAAGCAAATGAAATGGCTAGCGAATCGATTGAAGCGATTCGTGCAATTGGAAGAGAAGGTCTTAATTCGCAGCTTTCTTTAAAGATGACTTCTATGGGATTAGATATCTCTGATGAAATCGTAATGAACAATATGCGCCGTATTTTAGAAGCTGGAAAAGAAAACGGTGTGTTTATTACAATTGATATGGAAGACTATACGCGCTGCGGAAAAACAATTGATATCTTTAAACAATTAAAATCTGAATACGATAATATTGGTACAGTTATTCAAGCTTACTTATATCGTACAGAAAAAGATATGGAAGAATTAAATGCTTATAGTCCTAATTTACGTCTTGTAAAAGGAGCTTATAAAGAACCTGAAGAGGTAGCGTTCCCGGATAAGAAAGATGTAGATGACAATTATAAAAAAATTATTAAAATGCACTTATTAAATGGAAATTACACTGCAATTGCTTCACATGACGAAGCGATTATTGAATATACGAAAAAACTTGCGGAAGAACACAACATTCCAAGGGATCAATTTGAATTCCAAATGTTATTTGGTATTCGTACAGAGCGTCAACTTGAGCTAGTAAAAGAAGGTTACAAAATGCGCGTTTACGTGCCTTATGGAAACGACTGGTATGGCTATTTCATGCGCCGTCTAGCAGAACGTCCAGCAAACGTTGCGTTCGTATTAAAAGGTATGATCAAAAAATAACCAAGGAGAAAATACTCCTTGGTTATTTTAATTGCTGAAATGCGTAGTGCGCCATTTTCTTCGTATCAGGATATAGCTGCGTACGAGTAGAAGATAACACGACGTTAATGACGCGTTTACCGTCTTTTTCATCAACTGTTACGACTGTGTATTTTCCGAGTGCTGATAAACCGCTTTTACTTCCAATCGCATATGAATCATCATATAGTTCTTCCCGTCCATAGTTTGCGATTTTCGGAGAACGCTCTGAAGTATGTAGTGTTGTATGTATTGAATTCATATATTCTAAAACGATCGGATACTTCAAGGCTTCTTTCGTAATAATAGCAATGTCATATGGTGATACTTTATTTCCAAGTGCATCAGCACCGCTTGCGTTTTTGAAAGTCGCATGTTTTGTCCCAAGTTCCTTCGCCCTAGCGTTCATCATTTTCACAAACTCATTTTTTGATCCTGCGATATGTTCTGCAATTGACTCAGCGATTGGGTCTGCACTAATAATAAGCATAAGTTTTAATGCCTCATCACGTTTTAATTTTTCACCCGCGCGAAGCTTAATCTTCTTACTTTGACTTTCCGTTTTAATCGCATTCTCTGTAACCGTAATTTCTTCATCTTCTTTCACATTTTCTAGTAAGAGTAAGGTAGTCATCATTTTCCCTATACTAGCCGGATAAGAGCGTTCATCTTCCCGTTTTCCATACAAAATTTCACCTGTGTCTGCATCGATTGTAATCCCGTATTGCCCAGTAATGTTAGGCTGATCTGCTCTTACAACTTGTTGCCTTTGTGCATAAGAGAAGAAAATCATCCCTGTAAATAGTGTGGCAATCATTACAATCATAATTATTGTTCGTTTCATCGTCGTTCCCTCTTTTGTTTTCCATATGTACAAATAAATTGGGCAGAAAAAGCAGCCATTAATCATTATGCCACGTTCTCTGCCCAAAAATATACCGTTATTTTTCGCCCATATTATGCTTCTTATATTGTTGGTTATTACTTTGACGCCCTTTTTCAACACTGTGATTATGCGGACCTGCATTTCCAGTTACACTTGCTGCGCTAATTCCAGCTTTTGAAGGGTTCTTCTTAAGTTTTGCCATATATATTCCTCCAGTTTCGTCAGATTATAAAAAGGAAAAGTGCATTTTGATGAAGAAAATACACATGTATAGCATAGTCAAATGAAAGAAATATATTTATTTCAGAAAATTTTATCAATAAATATATTGCGAAAATTCAAACTGTATCATATATTTATTAGTAGAGGCTCACTCATTGATTGCGACTTATGTCGAAAAATTGAATGAGCATTCATTCAAGAATAGGGGGAGAAATGGATGTTCCAAATTAAAAAGGCTGCTGTTCTAGGTTCAGGCGTAATGGGTTCAGGGATTGCGGCACACTTAGCTAATATTGGTATTCCGACATTATTGCTTGATATTGTACCACCTGCGCTTACGAAAGAAGAAGAGGCGAAGGGACTTACATTAGAACATAAAAGTGTGAGAAATCGTTTTAGTAATACGGCTGTGCAAAAACTATTAAAGCAAAAACCAGCTCCTCTGACAGTGAAAGGAAATTTAGCACTGATTGAAGCAGGTAACTTAGAAGATGATCTTGAGCGTCTAGCTGATGTAGATTGGATTATTGAAGTAGTAGTTGAAAACTTAGATATAAAGAAGAAACTATTTGAAAAAGTAGATGCTGTTCGTAAACCAGGCTCAATTGTGAGCTCAAATACATCAGGCATTTCCGTTGAAAAAATGGCAGAGGGTCGTTCAGACGACTTCCAGAAACACTTCTTAGGAACACACTTTTTTAACCCACCACGATATTTAAAACTTCTAGAGGTAATACCGACGAAAGAAACTGATCCACAAGTATTAAGCTTCATGAAACTATTTGGCGAAGACGTTCTTGGAAAAGGCGTTGTTATCGCAAAAGACACACCAAACTTTATTGGAAACCGCATCGGTACGTATGGATTGCTTGTAACGCTTCAAGAAATGATTAAGCGTGGCTATAGCATTGGAGAAGTTGACTCTGTAACAGGTCCATTAATTGGTCGTCCGAAGAGCGCAACGTTCCGTACATTAGATGTTGTTGGTTTAGATACATTTGTACACGTTGCAAATAACGTATATGAAAATGTACAAGAAGAAGAGCGTGATGTATTTAAAGTACCTGCTTTCATGCATGACATGCTTGATAAAAAATGGCTTGGAAGCAAAACAGGTCAAGGCTTCTTCTTAAAACAAGGAAAAGAAATTTTAGAACTAAATCCTGAAACGATGGAATACGAAGCTCGCAAGAAATTAAAAGCTGCATCTATCGAGTTAAGTAAACAAGAAAAAGGTTTATCGAATAAATTGAAAGCGCTTGTATACGCGAAAGACCGCGCAGGAGAGTTGTTATGGAACATCATCACACCAACTCTTTTATACTCTGCAAAACTTCATAAAGAAATTGCTGACGATATCGTTGCAATTGACCAAGCGATGAAGTGGGGCTTCGGCTGGGAGCAAGGGCCATTTGAAGTTTGGGATGCAATCGGCGTTGAAAAGTCCGTTCAAAAGATGGAAGAAAACGGCGTAGTTGTTCCGACTTGGGTGAAAGAAATGGTAGAGAAAGGTTTCACTACTTTCTACAAACACGATAACGGAGATAGCTACTATTACGATAATGGCGAATATAAGCTAATCGAACGTAATAAAAAGGCAATTTCTCTTAAACAATTAAAAGCGAAAAATGGCGTATTAAAGAAAAATAGCGGAGCGAGCTTAATCGATTTAGGCGATGGTATCCTTTGCTTAGAATTCCATTCGAAGAGCAATGCAATCGGTATGGATATTACGCAAATGATTAACTACGCTGTTGATGAAGTAGAGAAAAATTATAAAGGTCTTGTTATCGGAAACCAATCGAAGAACTTCTGCGTTGGTGCGAACCTTGCAATGATCTTAATGGAAGCACAAGACGACAACTACTTTGAAATTGAGTGGGTTGTGAAAAACTTCCAAGATGCAATGACGAAAATTAAGTACTCTTCTAAGCCAGTTGTAGCGGCGCCATATGGTATGACGCTTGGCGGCGGTACAGAAGTTTGTTTACCAGCAGCGAGCATTCAAGCTTCTAGCGAAACATATATGGGCTTAGTAGAAGTAGGTGTTGGCTTAATCCCTGGCGGAGGCGGTAACAAAGAGTTATACATTAAACACTTAAACAAAATGGCAAACGGTGTAGAATTTGACTTACAAAAAGTTGCGAATAAAGTATTCGAATCTGTAGCGATGGCGAAAGTTTCTACATCAGCACAAGAAGCTGTATCGAACAACTTCTTAGGCGATAAAGACGGTATTAGTGTGAATGGTGATCACTTACTATATGATGCGAAACAAAAAGCACTTTCTTTATATGAAGCAGGTTATAAAGCACCTATCCGCAAAAAGATACCAGTTGTTGGTGAGACAGGATATGCAGCGCTTGTACTTGGTGCAGAGGCAATGCATTTATCAGGTTACATTTCTGAACATGATCTGCACATTGCGAAGAAACTGGCATATGTCATTGCGGGCGGAAAAGTACCGTACGGAACAGAAGTTGATGAGCAGTATTTATTAGATGTAGAACGTGAAGCATTTATTAGCTTAGTAAGTGAGATGAAATCACAAGCAAGAATGCAGCACATGCTTGTAAAAGGAAAACCATTACGTAACTAATAACGAGGGGAGATATCGTTCATGAGAGAAGCTGTCATTGTTGCGGGAGCAAGAACACCAATTGGAAAAGCAAAGAGGGGTTCATTAAAAACAGTTCGTCCTGACGATCTAGGGGCGTTAGTAGTAAAAGAAACGTTAAAGCGTGCGAATTATGAAGGACCAATTGATGATTTAATTTTCGGTTGTGCGATGCCAGAAGCAGAGCAAGGTTTAAATATGGCTCGTAATATCGGCGGGCTAGCAGGACTTTCTTACGATGTTCCAGCTATTACAATTAACCGTTACTGTTCTTCAGGTTTACAAAGTATCGCTTACGGAGCAGAGCGCATTATGCTTGGTCACTCTGAAGCTGTATTATCAGGCGGAGCGGAATCAATGAGTTTAGTTCCAATGATGGGGCACGTTGTTCGTCCGAACAGTCGCCTTGTAGAAGCTGCTCCAGAATATTATATGGGTATGGGACATACAGCAGAGCAAGTTGCTGTGAAATATGGAATTTCTCGTGAAGAACAAGATGCATTTGCAGTAAGAAGTCATCAACGTGCTGCGAAAGCATTAGCTGCAGGGAACTTTGCGGATGAAACAGTATCTGTAGATGTGACGTTACGCTCGGTTGGATCAAACAACAAACTGCAAGAAGAAACAATCATTTTCGCACAAGACGAAGGTGTAAGAGCAGAGACGACGCTAGACATTTTAGGTAAATTACGTCCAGCATTTAACGTTCGCGGTTCTGTAACGGCTGGTAACTCTTCACAAATGAGTGACGGTGCAGCATCTGTACTATTAATGGATCGTGAAAAAGCAGTGAGCGATGGCATGAAGCCACTTGCAAAATTCCGTTCATTCGCAGTAGCTGGAGTACCACCAGAAGTAATGGGAATCGGCCCAATTGCTGCAATTCCGAAAGCGTTAAAATTAGCTGGTTTAGAGCTATCTGATATCGGTCTATTTGAACTAAATGAAGCATTCGCTTCTCAATCTATCCAAGTTATTCGTGAACTTGGTCTAGATGAAGAAAAAGTAAACGTAAACGGCGGTGCAATCGCACTTGGACATCCACTTGGCTGTACAGGAGCAAAACTAACACTATCTCTTATTCACGAAATGAAACGTCGCAACCAACAATTCGGTATCGTAACAATGTGTATCGGCGGCGGAATGGGAGCAGCGGGAGTGTTTGAATTACTATAAAAAAGTGGAAGCGGCTCGCTCAGAATGTGAGGGGGATGGAGCTTCAGACGAAGAGGCGCTGTTTGCCTCGTAGGAAGAAGCGAAGCCATCGAACATTCTAGCCGCTGGAACTGGATTATAAAAAAAGTGGAAGTGGCTTGCTCAGAACAGGAGGGCGTTGGAAGCCCTGACGAAGAGGCGCTGTTTGCCTCACAGGAAGGGGTGAAACGACCGACTGTTCTAGCCACTGGAACTGGATTATAAAAAAAGTGGAAGTGGCTTGCTCAGAACAAGAGGGCGCTAAAGCAAAGAATGGAAGCAACAAAGGTTTATAAAAAATAAAATTGAGAGCCAGCTTCTTTCAAAATGAGAGAAGCGGCTTATGAAAATATGAAGGAGGAAATTTTCATGGAAAAAACAGTAGGAAATGCGGTTAAAGGCGGTAGCTTTTTAGTAGAGGAAATTACAATTGATCAAGTGTTTACGCCAGAAGATTTTTCATCTGAGCATAAAATGATTGCAAAAACGACAGAGGACTTTATCGTAAATGAAGTTCTTCCAGAGCTTGAATATTTAGAGCAACACGAGTTTGATCGTTCTGTTCGTCTTTTAAAAGAAGCTGGTGAACTTGGTTTACTAGGTGCTGACGTACCAGAAGAGTACGGCGGAATTGGTCTTGATAAAGTAAGCTCAGCGTTAATCGCAGAGAAATTCTCGCGCGCTGGTGGTTTTGCAATCACTCACGGTGCTCACGTTGGTATCGGATCTTTACCAATCGTATTATTCGGTAACGAAGAGCAAAAGAAAAAATATTTACCACTACTTGCAACTGGTGAAAAATTAGCGGCATACGCATTAACTGAGCCAGGTTCAGGATCTGACGCATTAGGTGCGAAAACAACTGCACGTTTAAATGCAGAAGGTACACATTACGTATTAAATGGTGAAAAACAATGGATTACAAACTCTGCATTCGCTGACGTATTTATCGTATACGCAAAAATTGATGGAGAGCACTTCTCAGCATTTATCGTAGAGAAAGAATATGCTGGCGTATCTACAAGCCCAGAAGAAAAGAAAATGGGTATTAAATGTTCTTCAACTCGTACGTTAATTTTAGAAGATGCATTAGTACCGAAAGAAAACTTACTTGGTGAAATCGGTAAAGGTCATATTATCGCGTTCAACATTTTAAATATCGGTCGTTATAAATTAGGTGTTGGTACAGTTGGATCTGCGAAACGTGCAGTAGAAATTTCAGCACAATATGCAAATCAACGTCAACAATTCAAACAACCAATCGCTCGCTTCCCATTAATTCAAGAGAAACTTGCGAATATGGCAGCGAAAACATATGCAGCTGAAAGCTCTGTATATCGTACAGTAGGTTTATTCGAAAGCCGCATGAGCACATTATCTGAAGAAGAAGTAAAGGACGGTAAAGCAGTAGCAGCTTCTATCGCTGAATATGCAATCGAGTGCTCTTTAAATAAAGTATTCGGTTCTGAAGTGTTAGATTATACAGTAGATGAAGGTGTTCAAATTCACGGTGGTTACGGATTTATGGCAGAGTACGAGATTGAAAGAATGTACCGCGATTCTCGTATTAACCGTATTTTCGAAGGCACGAACGAAATTAACCGCCTAATCGTACCAGGTACGTTCTTACGTAAAGCGATGAAAGGTGAATTACCATTACTACAAAAAGCACAAAAATTACAAGAAGAGTTAATGATGATGATGCCAGAAGAAGTAGGCGATGAGCCATTAGCACTTCAAAAATATTTAGTAAAGAACGCGAAGAAAATCGGCTTAATGGTAGCTGGATTAGCTGCTCAAAAATACGGTAAAGCATTAGATAAAGAGCAAGAAATTCTTGTGAATATCGCTGACATCGTAAGCAATCTTTACGCAATGGAATCAGCTCTTCTTCGTACAGAAAAAGCAATTAAAACAACTGGTCTTGAAAAGAATAAACAAAAAGTGTTATACACTGAAGTATTCTGCCAAGAAGCATTCAACGAAATCGAAGCAGATGCGAAAGAAACACTTATCGCAGTTGAAAATGGCGACATGCTGCGCATGATGTTATCATCATTACGCAAATTAACTCGCCACACACCACTTAATGTAATTCCGAAGAAACGTGAAATTGCTGCGAAAATTTTAGAAGATGAGCGTTATACAGTTTAATAGATAAGAGAGAACCAGTGGCCTGTTGGCTGCTGGTTTTTTTATCGATGGATTCTTGAGAAGGGCTGTTTTACATATGTATTTGTAAACGGATTTTTTTAATGGAGGTAAAGGAGATGAAGTTAATAAGAGTAGGAACAGTTCATCAGCTCGCATTTTTACCGCGTCTCTTTCCAATTAACTGTTACTTTGTCGAAGAAGAAACAGGATTAACTTTAATTGATGCTGCTTTACCATTTTGTGCAAAGAAGATTTTAGAAGCGGCTCGAAAAATAGGGAAACCGATTACGAATATCGTTATTACACATGCGCATGATGACCATATAGGAGCACTTGATGCGATAAAACAAGAGCTGCCGGATGTTACGGTTTATATTTCTAAAAGAGATGCTCATTTACTTGAAGGAGATATGGCACTGCAAAATGGAGAACGAAACACACCGATAAAAGTGGGTGTGTCCAAAAAGATAAAGACGATTCCAGATATTCTTCTTCAAGAGGGTGATCAGATTGGTTCTCTTTTAGCGATTGAGACTCCAGGTCATACACCAGGTTCAATGGCGTTTTTAGATACGAGGAACGATGCACTAATTGTTGGAGATGCATTTCAAACGAGGGGCGGGATAGCGGTAGCGGGGCAATTGAAGTGGCTTTTTCCGTTTCCTATGTTTGGTACTTGGGATGCAGAAGTTTCATTAACAAGCGCTCAGAAATTGCTGGAGTATAAGCCGTCTATATTGGCGACGGGGCATGGGAAGATGATTAAAGATCCGTTAGTGCAAATGCAGAAAGCGATTGAAGAAGCGGAAAGGAATTTAATGAGAAAGAGCCTCAAATAATTTTGAGGCTCTTTTTTGCTAGATGATATTATTTTGTAGGCTTTAGAAATGTATATATCGCTAATACGAAGTTGAAAAACATAAATACGAAAGGGTCTTGGCTTGGATTCGGATCATAATTTTTTTGAGTGTTTATAAGACATTCTAGTGGTATTTCTAGATGTCTTTTTTTTATGAATATGATTTAAAAAGAATCAAATAATAAATGGTGAATGAACAAAGAAAGGTAGGAGTATTTTATGCAAAACTTAACAGAGCTTGAAGTTGAAAACTTACGTCATTTAATTGGTGGTCATGCGACGATTATTAACAAATTGGACCAGTATGCACAGGCTTGTACAGATCCACAGCTAAAGCAAATGCTACAAAAGGATGCACAAGATGCACGAAATACGAAACAGCAATTAATGACTTTTTTAGGATAGGGGGAAAAGAGAAATGAATGAAAAAGATATGGTAAATGATTATTTAGCAGGGTTAAATTCAAGTTTAACAAGTTATGCAAATTATATTTCTCAGTCTGATAATGAACAGTTACATCAAACGTTAATTCAAATTCGTAATCAAGATGAATCCCGTCAACGTAATATGTATGAATATGCAAAGCAAAAAAGTTATTATAAGCCGGCAGCACCTGCTAATCCAATGATTGTGCAGCAATTGAAAAGTCAATTAAGTGCGGAATAGTGTGATGAAAAAAACGAGCGAATGGATTCGCTCGTTTTTTTGTTTGGTATATGTCAATAAATACATAATAAATATTTTTTCAGTTGTAACAAATATGACGAAAATTAAATATAACAATTCACAAAAAGGACAAAAACTTTGCTCAATATTTCACAAAGTATCCATGGTTTCTATCGTGAGAACCTCTATAATTAGGGGTGTAAAGAACGAAAGAAATAGACTACATGATCAATTAGGAGAGATTGCTATGAATAGAAACACAAGAAAAATTGCAATTATCGGTACTGGATTAGTTGGATCAAGCTGTGCGTATTCCATTGTAAACCAAGGGATTTGCGAAGAGCTATTGTTAATTGATATAAATCATGAACGTGCAGTTGGAGAAGCGATGGACTTATCACATTGCATTAACTTTACAAATACAAGAACAAAAGTATATGCAGGAAGTTATGAAGACTGCAAAGATATGGACATTGTCATTATTACAGCAGGACCAGCGCCGAAGCCTGGACAAAGTCGTTTAGACACTTTAGGAGCAAGCGCTAAGATTATGGAGGGTGTTGTTGGCGGCGTAATGGAAAGTGGATTTGATGGCATTTTCTTACTCGCATCGAACCCAGTTGACATTATTACATATCAAGTGTGGAAGCTATCTGGATTACCTAGAAATCGTGTGATTGGTACAGGTACATCACTAGATTCTTCTCGCTTAAGAACAATTTTATCTGAAATGTTACATGTAGACCCTCGTAGTATTCATGGGTATTCATTAGGAGAACATGGTGATTCTCAAATGGTTGCTTGGTCTCACGTAACTGTTGGTGGAAAACCGATTTTACAAATTTTAGAAGAGAAAAAAGACCAATTTGGTGAAATAGATTTAGATGAAATTGTTGAGAAGACTGCAAAAGCTGGATGGGAAATTTATAAGCGCAAAGGAACTACTTATTACGGAATCGGAAATTCTTTAGCTTATATTGCTCGCTCAATTTTCAATGATGATCACCGTGTTATCGCTGTTTCAGCTATTTTAGATGGTGAATATGGCGAATATGATATTTGTACAGGAGTACCAGCAATTATTACTAGAGACGGTGTAAGAGAAGTGGTAGAACTAAACTTATCAGAAGATGAAGAAAGTCGCTTTGCAAAATCAAACGATGTTTTACGCGATTATATGAAAACAATTGGTTACTAAATTATAGGAGAAGGTGAAACAAATGAAGGAATATATAATGTCTCGTGTGTTTAAAGCTTCTGCCGGAATCGCACAGGGTATTTTCGTATCCCTTGGAATTGGTTTACTGATCGAAAATATAGGAAGAATTGTTGATATACCATTACTTATTACAATCGGAGTTGTTGCAAAATCACTTATGGCACCAGCAATTGGAGCCGGGATTGCCTTTATGCTCGGTGCAAACGGACTCGTAATTTTCTCAGCGATGGTAGCTGGAGCAATTGGAGCTGGTTCAATTTCAATTACTGAAGCTGGTCTCATCATTAAAACAGGTGAACCAATCGGTGCATTATTAACAGCGACTTTAGCAGTTTATATTGGTAAACGATTAAGTGGAAAAACTGCTTTAGATATGATGCTCGTTCCATTTGCAGCAATATTAGGTTCTGGTTTAGTCGGTATTTGGTTAGCTCAAAATATTAGCCCAGTTTTAAATACAGTTGGAGCATTCATTAAAGATAGTTCAGCTGGTAGCCCGTTTATCGCTTCTATCGTGATTGCTGTAGTTTGGGGATTGTTACTTATCTCTCCAGCTTCATCAGCTGCGTTAGCGATAGCACTTAGCTTAGACGGCGTTGCAGGCGGTGCAGCACTTGCAGGATGTGTTGCTCAGTTTATCGGATTCTCTGTTATTTCAGCGAAAGAGAATAATTTAGGTGGCATATTAGCTCAGGCACTTTGTACTCCAAAAGTACAGTTGCCGAACATTACTAAAAATCCAATGATTCTCATCCCAACTGTCGTCGCCAGTGCTATAGTGGGTCCAGTATCAGCATTAATTTTCCAACTGGAAGCAGGAAAAGAAATTGCAGGTCTTGGATTAAGCTCTCTTATCGCACCAATTAATTTAATTTCCAGCCAAGGGTGGGAAGTTGTCCCAGCGATGGTAATCACTTATATCATCATTCCAGTAGCTGTTTCTTATATACTGTACATTGCTCTTAAAAAAGCAGGTCGTATTCATTCTGGTGATATGACTGTACCGCAATCTTAATTTGAAAATCTCCTTAATAATAGATAAAAGCAGACTGAGAAGACACAGTCTGCTTTTTTACATTTTATGATTTTGTTTTACTGGAACTGTTACTGTTTCTTTTGCTAATAAGAGCTGGACACCGAAGTATAGTACGCTTGCGAGCGTCATTCCAGAAATGGCGTCTACAAATGCATGCTGCTTCGTAAATAATGTTGATAAAATAATAAGCGTACCGAAGAAAGTAAGGATGTAATATTCCAAAGTATGCTGTTCCTTGCGCTTAAAGGCAGCTAACATAATTACAAATGTCGTAAGGACATGAATGCTTGGGAAACAGTTTACTGGATGATCAATACTATAAATATAGCGGACTAGTTCGGAAAATACGTCTGTTCCAACGACGGTTGGGCGTGGTACAGTTGTCTGCCAAAAAAAATAAATCGAAAAACAAGCAAGTTTTCCAAGAATTACACTACTTAAAGTGACATAATATTGCTTTCGATCAGCAAAACAGTAATAAATAAGTGCACCGTATAAGTATGGAAACCAAAGTAAGTAAGGAATAATAAATGCTTTCACAAATGGAATCCAATCATCTACTACAGTTGTTACATCTACTGCGTGAACAGTAGATTTATTTAATACATCGTAAAGGGGACTTACGAGTACGAGTAGAAGTATATAACTTAACGGAAGAAGAGATGAAAGTTTAAATTTCTTCATGATAATCTCCTATGTTTTAGTAATGTAAATAAATTCAATTGATTATAATATAGAAAATCCAATTGGGCTATCGATTTTACTTACATTTTCTTGAATTCACCTTACATTTTTGTCACTTGACTAAAAAGAGGGGGAGGGTGCTATATGAAGCGTTCATTTTATTTCTTAGTTTTTATATTGTTATGCCTAGTGAGTACTGGGTGTGCAAAGGATAAAGAAGGAGAGAAATTAGAATACAACGGGAGAGCACTCGTAATTGGAGTTGTTGGTGAAAAGCCGAAAGATACGTTTAGAAATATAAAGTTTGAAAACGTTAAGTTAGAGGAGATGCACGAGAAATCAGCAAAGGTTGATGGTTTTCTCGTCATGAAAGAATATTTTCAAGAAGCATCAAAGGAACAGTATACGGACTTATTTTTATCATTAAAGAAACCAGTGTTTTTTATCGGTTTAAAGGATAGACCATATTTGATTTTTACTGAAAAAGATTTAGATTATGACAATGCGCCAAGAGATAGAGCGATGATGTATACGCAAGGGTTTGTAAACATGGGAAGCCCTGAAGGACAGTATTGGGGTATGGGGTTATATAATGATACTGTTTCCGATCAAAGTATTCATAATATGTATATCATAGTATTTCAAACAATTTCGGACTATTTAAGTCGATGATGAAGGAGCCTGTAAAAGGGCTCTTTTTATTTTTAAATAAACGTTTGTTTAAGAGGTATGTTCGGTATGGAAGAATTCATGTATTCCAAAGGTTGGGGTAGAAAAACATGAAATTAATCAAACGTTTGTTTAAGGTATATGTTCGGTATAAAAGAATCTACGTATTCCAAAGGTTGAGGTAGAAAAATATGAAATTAATCAAACGTTTGTTTAAGATATATGTTCGGCGTGGGATGAGAAAAAATTTTAAAAAAATTATATATTTATTTTTTCTTAATAAATGGCGGAAAAATAAGAAAAATTAGCAGGATTATTAAAAATTATCACGAAATAAGTAAAAGTTTAGCGAATAATCGTTTGAAATAATAAAATGTTTTCTATATGATAAAGGTAAAGGTTAGTAAAAAAGTAGGTGAATTTATGACAGTAACATTTTATTCATATCCAAAATGTGGCACATGTCAAAAAGCAAAGAAATGGTTTGAGGCAAACGATGTAGCATATGAGATGATTCATATTGTTGAAAATCCACCGTCAAAAGAAGATTTACGTAATTTACATGAGAAAAGTGAATTACCATTAAAAAAATTCTTTAATACAAGTGGAATGCGTTACCGCGAACTTGGTTTAAAAGATAAGTTAAAGGATGCAAGCGAAGACGAAATGTATGAGCTTTTAGCATCTGATGGCATGTTAATTAAACGTCCAATTGTAACAGATGGAACGAGTGTAACACTTGGTTTTAACGAAGAGCAGTTTGAAAGTGTGTGGAAAAAGTACCAATAAGGTATTTTTACATAATTAATACATTCACTGGAGGTACAGTCATGAGCATTCCAAATAATTTACGTTACTCTGAAGAACACGAATGGGTAAAAACAGAAGGTAATGCGGTTGTTATCGGTATTACTCATTTTGCGCAAGGTGAGTTAGGCGATATCGTATTCGTTGAACTTCCTGAAGTAGGTGCAACAATCCAAGCTGACGAGCCATTCGGAAGTGTAGAATCTGTTAAAACAGTTTCTGAGTTATACGCACCTGTAAGTGGTAAAGTTGTAGCAGTAAACGAAGAATTAAGTGACCAACCAGAACTAGTTAACGAATCTCCATACGAGGGTGCATGGATGGTTAAAGTTGAACTTTCTGATGCAAGCCAAGTTGAGAAGTTATTAACTGCAGAAAAATATGCAGAAATGACAAACCAAGACTAATTATAGTCGAAGAAAAAGGACAGCCTTTGTGCTGTCCTTTTTTATGTTGTGTACATAATGAATTTAAAAACATATATATTAATTATTATGTAGGAGAACGTTTTTGAAAAACTTTTTTCATGGAGGCTTCATGCTGAGCGAGCCGCTTGCGGTTTTCATTGTCTAGCTCCAGCGGGCTAGATTGTTCGGTGGCTTCGCGTCTTCCTGTGAGGCAAAAGGCGCCTCTACGTCAGAAGCTCCATCCCCCTCACAATCTGAACGAGCCGCTTGCGCTTTTCTTTTGCAAAAATAAACAGGAAACAACATGAAAATAACGAATATACTATATACTAAGTTAAAGGTTGTATAGTATATGGTGATCGGGTGATGACATATGATTTATGTGGAAAAAGTCATTATTGTAGAAGGTAAATCGGATAGAAGAAAGATTGAATCTATTATTCGTGAACCAGTGGAAATTGTTTGTACAAATGGTACAATTGGTTTGTCGAAAATGGATGAGCTCATTGATCAATTTTTTGATAAGGACGTATATGTGCTAGTGGATGCTGATGATGCAGGAGAAAAGTTAAGGAAACAATTCCGAAAAGAATTTCCGCAAGCAGAGCATATTTATATTGATCGCTCGTATCGCGAGGTGGCGACTGCACCTTCTTCACATTTAGCAAATGTATTATGGGGAGCAGACATTGACGTTTATACAGAATATTTACGGTAAGGAATGATAGAAGTGATTGATTGGACAGGTGCCGAAGCTACAGCCCTAATAGGAAATGAAGAAAAAACAGTGTTATATGTGTATACACCAATGTGTGGAACATGCCAATTGGCAAAGAAGATGTTAACGGTCGTTGAGATGACGATTGAAGATTTGAAAATTGGAATGTTAGATTTAAATTATGCCCCGCATTTAGCGAAAGAGTATGGGATAGAAAGTGTACCGTGTTTACTTATTTTTGAAAATGGGACACTGATGAAGAAAATATATGCATTTCATTCGGTTGAATATTTATATACGGAATTAAAGTAGGCGGCAAAGTTTTTGCCGCCTCGACATATTTCTTGGGAAATATGTCGACATGCGTGATAGATACAGTATTTGTCGAGCGAAAATAACAGGATTGCCCTTTAATAAGAGGGAATGGTATGTAATAGAAAGTGATATGAGGGATGTGGTTTAGGATGAAATTATATTCTTTGCTTCAATCATTTGTAAATTACGCTAATGGTCAATATCATTTAGAACCGCTTTTAAGGCAAGGAGAAAGAACTGTTAATTTTCGTTTTGGAGATGAATGCTGTTCGTTACAAATTTCAAGAGATTATATAGAACTTTTGAAAGAGGCGAGAGGAACGGAACAAATCGTTTGTTTAGAGGAAGAGGATGTACAAAAATTAGTGACTGGAAATATGAGGTTGCAAAAGTTAATGAGTGATGGACGGGTACAATATTCTGGAACGTATCGAACGATGTTATTAGTTGAATCGATGTTTCATATATGTAAACCGATGTCAGTCGGAGCTTAAAATTCTGAAGTTTCTTTTTTTACGAAAATTTCTGTTGACAGAGCGTGTGGATATTGATACAATTCAATTCATAAAATATAGACAATTTCATAAATTTTAAATCAGACGAAAATTTAATCTGATTTCTCTTATTAAGAGAGGTGGAGGGACTGTGCCCTGTGAAGCCCGGCAACCGTCAACTTATGTTGAAATGGTGCCAATTCCTGCAAAGCAAATGCTTTGAGAGATGAGAGAGAGGGATAATGTTGTTATATACGCATATAAACCTTTCTGCTTCTCTAGAAGCGGAAAGGTTTTTTGTTGTTTGAATGCGGAGGACATTCAAATAATAAGAGGAGCTATAACGATGGACTACACGCATGAAAAATAAAAAAATGCGGAGTCTATCCAAAGTTTTATGAAATCCAGCTCCAGCGGCTAGAATGTTCGATGGCTTCGCTTCTTCCTATGAGGCAAAAAGCGCCTCTACGTCAGAAGCTCCATCCACTTCACATTCTAAACGAGCCGCTTGCGCTTTTTATTTAAAAAAGGGGTGAACATCATGATCTTATTAGAAAATGTAAAGAAAATATATAAGGCAAAAAGCGGTGATGTCACTGCTGTAGATAACGCCAACTTAAAAGTAGATAAGGGTGAAATATTTGGTGTTATTGGATATAGTGGCGCTGGGAAAAGTTCGTTAATCAGATTGTTTAATCAGTTAGAGAAACCAACTTCTGGCCAAATTACAATTGCGAATCGTGTGATTTCAGCGATTACTGGAAATGAACTTCGTAAGGCAAGACAAGAAATCGGAATGATTTTTCAGCATTTCAACTTACTTTGGTCACGAACTGTGCGTGAAAATATCGCATTCCCACTTGAAATTGCAGGTGTCGATAAGGCGGAGAGAAGAAAACGTGTCGATGAGTTAATTCATCTTGTTGGATTAGAAGGAAGAGGAGACGCGTACCCATCTCAGCTAAGTGGTGGACAAAAGCAGCGCGTCGGGATTGCAAGAGCGTTAGCAAATAATCCACAAGTACTTTTATGTGATGAAGCAACGTCAGCTCTTGATCCGGAAACGACAGATCAAATTTTAGATTTATTGTTAGATATTAATAAGCGTCTCGGCTTAACAATTGTATTGATTACGCATGAGATGCACGTTATTCGCAAAATTTGTAATCGAGTTGCTGTAATGGAGAAAGGGAAGATCGTAGAAACGGGTCCAGTACTTGACGTATTCCGTAATCCACAGCAAGACATTACAAAACGATTTGTACAGCAGTTAACTGATTCTGAAGATACGAATGAAACGATTGAAAGTTTAATAGAAAAGTATCCAGATGGAAAAGTAATTCGTTTGCAGTTTGTCGGTGAAGCGGTAGAAAGACCGGTACTTCAAAGGTTAATGCAGCGCGGTGATATAGAAGTTAGCATTTTGCAAGGAAATATCGCGCAAACGAATAACGGATCTTACGGAAGTTTAGTCGTTCATTTAAATGGTGAAGAAACAGCGATCCAGCAAGCAATAGAAGGGATTCATCAAGATCAAGTAGAGCTGGAGGTGATTGCACATGGATAAGTTAATCGCAAATATTGATTGGAATCAAATGTTAGAAGCAACTGGTGAAACGTTATATATGACGGCAATCGCAGCACTTGCCACATTTGTTTTAGGACTTATTTTAGGACTATTACTCTTTATGACAGCGAAAGATAATTTATGGGAAAATAAAGCGATTAATACGGTGATTGGAGCGTTCGTAAACATTTTCCGTTCTATACCGTTCATCATTTTAATTATTTTATTAATCCCGTTCACAAAGATTCTTCTTGGAACAATACTCGGAGCGAGTGCAGCGCTGCCAGCTTTAATTATTGGAGCGGCACCATTTTACGCGAGAATGGTTGAAATCGCGCTTCGTGAGATTGATAAAGGTGTAATTGAAGCTTCAAAAGCGATGGGAGCAAAAACAAGCACAATTATTTTGAAGGTGTTAATTCCAGAATCGTTACCAGCGTTAGTATCTGGTATTACGGTTACGACTATTGCTTTAGTAGGCTATACAGCAATGGCAGGTGTTGTTGGTGCTGGTGGTCTTGGAACACTTGCTTACTTAGAGGGATTCCAGCGTGGAAATAACGATGTAACAATCGTTGCGACAATTTGTGTATTACTCGTTGTATTTTTAATTCAGTGGATTGGTGATAGTTTAACGACTCGAATAGATAAAAGATAATGAAAACAGGGGGATATTTCAAATGAAAAAATTATTACTTACAGCACTTATTTCAACTTCAATTTTTGGGTTAGCTGCTTGTGGCGGGAAAGATAAAGATGAAAAGAAACTTGTTGTTGGTGCTTCTAACGTACCGCACGCTGAAATTTTAGAAAAGGCAAAACCGTTACTTGAGAAAAAAGGAATTGAGTTAGAAATTAAAAAATTCCAAGACTACGTATTACCAAATAAATCGTTAGCGGATAAGGAATTAGATGCAAACTACTTCCAGCACATTCCGTATTTAGAAAAAGAGATTAAAGATAAGAAATATGATTTTGAAATAGCAGGAAAAATTCATTTAGAACCGATTGGTGTGTATTCTCAAAAATATAAGAGCTTAAAAGAACTTCCAAACGGGGCGACAATTATTATGAGTAATTCTGTTACTGATCATGGTCGTGGTTTAGCAATTTTACAAAAAGAAGGCATTTTAAAAATTAAAGACGGAGTAGAGCCAGTTAAAGCAACTCCAAAAGATATTGCGGATAATCCGAAAAACTTAAAGTTCAAAACAGATATCGAGCCTGGTTTATTGCCACAAGTGTATAACAATAAAGAAGGCGATGCGGTTCTAATTAATTCTAACTATGCAATTGATGCGAAATTAAACCCAGAAAAAGACGCGATTGCAATTGAAGGAAATGATTCTCCATACGCAAACGTAGTAGCTGTTCGTAAAGGCGATAAAGATAAAAAAGAGATTAAAGCTCTTATAGAAGTACTGCATTCTAAAGAAATTGAAGACTTTATTACTAAAGAATATAAAGGGGCAGTTGTTCCTGTAAAAGAATAATTGTGGAAAAAGGGCTGGTGTATGCCGGTCCTTTTTTTACTACATAACTATAGGGGAGAAGGGGACATCATATGAAAAAGATTCTATTGTCAGTTGTTACAGCACTGTCTGTATTTACATTAGCTGCTTGCGGGGGGAAAGATGAGAATAAGCTTGTCGTTGGCGCTTCTAATATACCGCACGCTGTTATTTTAGAAAAGGCACAGCCAATATTAGAGAAAAAGGGCATTAAGTTAGAGATAAAAAAATTCCAGGATTATGTTTTACCAAATAAGGCATTAGCTGATAAAGAAATCGATGCAAATTATTTTCAACATATCCCTTATTTAGATAAAGAGATTCAAGAAAAAGGATACAAAATTGTAAATGCAGGAAAAATTCATTTAGAGCCAATGGGCATTTATTCTAAGAAATATAAAAGCTTAAAAGAACTTCCAGATGGCGGAACAGTTATTATGAGTAATAACGTAGCGGAGCGTGGCCGTATGCTCGCATTGTTACAAAAAGGCGGCGTTATTAAATTAAAAGACGGTGTAGATGTTGTTAAAGCAACAGTAAAAGATGTTGTAGAAAATCCGAAAAATTTAAAGTTTAAAACAGATGTAGAACCTGGACTTTCACCGAAGCTGTACGAAAACAATGAAGGTGATGCTTTATTTATTAATTCAAACTATGCAATTGATGCGAAATTAAATCCAACAAAGGATGCAATTGCAATTGAAGGATCAGACTCTCCTTATGCAAATATTATCGCAGTTCGTAAAGGTGACGAGAAGAAAAAAGAAATTAAAGAGTTAGTAGACGCATTGCATTCAAAAGAAATTCAAGACTTTATCAATAAAGAATATAAAGGTGCTGTACTTCCAGTAAATGAATAGGTGCTGGGAAGGACTGGGAATCATCCAGTCCTTTTTTCTTTATATATATAAGAAGAAAGGTGTATCATAAGAGGATGTAAAGGAAATACTTATATACATTTGTGAAAAAATTGTTACATTTTCTTAGTGTTTGCGATATCATTTTATTTGATATAAGATTAGAATGAGAATAAAATGAGAATATGAACGTTTTAGTAATTTTTAAAATGTATATAGAGGATTAATGGAGGTATTGAGATGGCTGGTTCTACATTAACGGTTAAAGACTTACACGTATCAATCGATGGCAAAGAAATTTTAAAAGGTGTAAACCTTGAAGTAAAAGGTGGAGAAATTCACGCAATTATGGGACCTAACGGAACAGGTAAATCAACTTTATCTTCTGCGATTATGGGTCACCCAAAGTATGAAGTAACAGAAGGTAGCATCATCATCGACGGTGAAGATGTATTAGAAATGGAAGTAGATGAGCGTGCGCTAGCAGGTCTATTCTTAGCAATGCAATATCCAAGTGAAATTAGCGGAGTAACAAACGCGGACTTCTTACGTTCTGCAATTAATGCACGTCGTGAAGAAGGCGATGAAATTTCTCTTATGAAATTTATCCGTACTTTAGATAAAAACATGGAATTCCTAGAAATGGATCCAGAAATGGCACAACGTTACTTAAACGAAGGTTTCTCTGGTGGAGAGAAAAAACGTAACGAAATTCTTCAATTAATGATGATTGAGCCAAAAATCGCAATCTTAGATGAAATCGACTCAGGTCTTGATATCGATGCATTAAAAGTTGTATCTAAAGGTATTAACCAAATGCGCGGCGAAGAGTTCGGCTGCCTAATGATTACGCATTACCAACGTTTATTAAACTACATCACTCCAGACTTCGTTCACGTTATGATGAACGGTCGTATCGTTAAATCTGGTGGCCCTGAGCTTGCACAACGTCTAGAAGCTGAAGGTTACGACTGGATTAAAAAAGAATTAGGTATTGAAGACGAAACAGCAGAGCAAGAAGCGTAAGAGAGGAGCATAAACATGACAATCGGTACATTACCTTTCGATCAAGAAACAATCCGTCAGCGCGCAAGCGAAGTAAACGAAGCTGCTTGGTTGACTGAGTTCCGCTTACAAGCTCTTGCACAAGCAACTGAACTTCCAATGCCAACGCCTGATAAAACGAAAATTGAAAAATGGGACTTTATCGGAAAAGGCGACGCTGCTAAGCAAGAGCCTGTAAGTTCTTTAACAGAGCTTCCAGAAGCAGTGAAAAACTTAATCGATGAAAATAACAGCGTATTAGTACAACGTACTGGTACAACTGCTTTCGTTTCTTTAGCAGACGAAGCAAAAGAAAAAGGTGTTATTTTTACAGACATCGTAACAGCTGCAACAGAGCATGCTGAATTAGTACAAAAGTACTTAATGAAAGACGGCGTGAAAGTAGACGAGCATCGTCTAACTGCACTTCATGCTGCATTAATCAACGGCGGTGCATTCGTATATGTTCCGAAAAACGTTGTTCTTGAAACTCCACTTCAAGCTGTATTCTTAGTAGACGGCGAAGAAGCTAACGTATATAACCACGTATTATTCGTAGCTGATGCGAACAGTACTGTAACATATGTAGAAAACTACGTTGCAAATGAAAATGCTAAAGGTATTGCAAATATCGTAGCAGAAGTAATCGTGGAACAAGGCTCACAAGTGAAATTCGGTGCGGTTGATCTATTAGCAAAAGACGTAACAACTTACGTTAACCGCCGCGGAATTGTTGGACGCGACGGCCGCATTGATTGGGCTCTAGGCCTTATGAATGACGGAAATACAATCTCAGAGAACGTTACGAACTTAATGGGCGACGGATCATATGCTGATACAAAAACAGTAACAATTGGTCGTGGTAACCAAACACAAAACTTTACAACTAAAGTTGTTCACTTCGGTAAACACTCTGAAGGTTGGATTTTAAAACACGGTGTACAAAAAGATAGTGCAACATCTATCTTTAACGGAATTGGTAAGATTGAACACGGTGCATCTAAATCAAATGCACAACAATCTTCTCGCGTTCTTATGTTAGATGAGAAAGCTCGCGGTGATGCAAACCCAATTCTTTTAATCGACGAAGATGATGTAATGGCAGGTCACGCAGCTTCAGTAGGCCGCGTAGATCCATACCAATTATACTACTTGATGAGCCGTGGGATTCCAAAACGCGAAGCAGAACGTTTAGTCATCCATGGATTCTTAGCACCTGTAGTAAATGAGCTTCCAATTGAAGGAGTAAAGGCACAGCTTGTTGAGGTAATTGAAAGGAAAGTTCGCTAATGAATATTCATGAAATACGCAAACAGTTTCCAATTCTTGATCAAAAAGTGAACGGCAAACAACTTGTTTATTTCGATAGTGCAGCAACTTCTCAAAAACCAATTCAAGTCATTGAAACGTTAGAACGTTATTATAAAGAATATAATTCTAACGTGCATCGCGGTGTTCATACGCTCGGTACGAAAGCTACCGACGCGTATGAAGGTGCACGTGAGAAAGTTCGCAAGTTTATTAATGCGAAATCAATGGAAGAGATTATTTTCACGCGCGGAACGACAACTGCATTAAATACAGTAGCAGCTAGCTATGGTCTTGATAATGTAAAAGAAGGCGATGAAATCGTCATCTCTTACATGGAGCACCATAGTAACATCATTCCGTGGCAACAAGTTGCGAAGAAAACTGGTGCAACTTTAAAATACCTTCCGCTTCAACTAGACGGTACAATTTCTTTAGAAGATGTTCGTCAAACAGTTACACCGAATACAAAAATCGTTTCTATCATGCACGTTTCTAACGTACTTGGAACGATTAACCCTGTAAAAGAAATCGGAGCAATCGCACATGAAAACGGTGCAATCATGATCGTTGATGGAGCACAAAGTGCACCTCATATGAAAGTGGATGTACAAGATTTAAACTGTGATTTCTACGCATTATCTGCTCATAAGATGTGCGGACCAACAGGTGTCGGCGTATTATATGGTAAGAAAGAATTGCTAAACAATATGGAACCAATTGAATTTGGTGGTGAAATGATTGATTTCGTAGACTTACAAGAGTCTACTTGGAAAGAGCTTCCGTGGAAGTTCGAAGCAGGTACACCGATTATCGGTAATGCAATCGGACTTGGTGCGGCAATTGATTTCCTAGAAGAAATCGGTCTTCATAATATTGAAAAGCATGAACATGAATTAGCGCAATACGCTTTAGAGAGACTATCAGAAGTAGATGGCGTTACAATTTATGGTCCAAAGCATCGCGCTGGTCTAGTTACATTTAATATTGAAGACGTACATCCTCACGATGTAGCAACTGTATTAGATGTAGAAGGCATTGCGGTTCGCGCAGGACATCACTGTGCACAACCGCTTATGAAGTGGCTAAAAGCTTCTTCTACAGCACGTGCGAGCTTCTATTTATATAATACAAAAGAAGAAATTGATACATTTGTTGAATCACTAATCAAGACAAAGGAGTATTTCACAAATGTCATTTAATAATTTAGATACGTTATATCGTCAAGTTATTATGGATCATTATAAAAATCCTCGTAACCATGGCGTGTTAGAAGATAGTGTTACCGTTAACTTGAACAATCCAACTTGCGGCGATCGTATTCAACTTACGATGAAAGTAGAAGAGGGTATTGTACAAGAAGCGAAGTTTGAAGGCGAAGGATGTTCAATTTCAATGTCTTCAGCTTCAATGATGACACAAGCAGTAAAAGGAAAGAAAATTGAAGAGGCCCTTAAGCTTTCTAAAATTTTCTCTGACATGATGCTAGGAAAAGAGTATGATGACAGCATTGATTTAGGAGATATTGAAGCATTACAAGGCGTATGCAAGTTCCCGGCACGTATTAAATGTGCAACATTAGCGTGGAAAGCGTTAGAAAAGGGCTTAAACGAAGATAAGTAATGTTAAAGGTTCCTAAAAACGAGGTTATATAAGGAGGGACACACCAACATGGCGAAGCAACTGCCAGATATCGGCGATTATAAATATGGTTTCAAGGATAAAGACGTTTCGATTTTCCGTGCTGGACGCGGTTTAACAAAAGAAATCGTTGAAGAGATTTCACGTATGAAAGAAGAACCACAGTGGATGTTAGACTTCCGTTTAAAATCACTGGATAAGTTCTATGAAATGCCAATGCCACAATGGGGCGGCGACTTAAACGACTTAGATTTCGATGAAATTACGTACTACGTAAAACCATCTGAGAAATCTGAGAAGTCTTGGGATGAAGTACCTGAGGAAATTAAAGCGACATTTGATAAATTAGGTATTCCTGAAGCTGAGCAAAAATATTTAGCTGGTGTATCTGCACAGTACGAATCTGAAGTTGTATACCACAACATGAAAGAAGACCTAGAAGATCTAGGAGTCGTCTTCAAAGATACAGATAGCGCATTAAAAGAGAACGAAGATATTTTCCGTGAGCATTTCGGAAAAGTAATCCCACCAACAGACAACAAATTCTCTGCATTAAACTCTGCAGTTTGGTCTGGTGGATCATTCATCTACGTTCCAAAAGGTATTAAAGTTGATACACCACTTCAAGCGTATTTCCGTATTAACTCTGAAAATATGGGACAATTCGAGCGTACGCTTATCATCGTAGACGAAGGCGCACACGTACACTACGTAGAAGGTTGTACAGCACCTGTTTACACGACTAACTCACTTCATAGTGCGGTAGTAGAAATCATCATTAAGAAAGATGCATATTGCCGTTATACAACAATCCAAAACTGGGCGAACAACGTATACAACCTAGTTACAAAACGTGCGGTTTGTGAAGAAAACGCAACGATGGAATGGATTGACGGTAACATCGGATCTAAATTAACGATGAAATACCCAGCAGTTATCTTAAAAGGCGAAGGCGCTCGTGGTTTAACATTATCTATCGCGATTGCTGGTAAAGGCCAACACCAAGATGCTGGTGCGAAAATGATTCACTTAGCACCAAACACGTCTTCAACAATCGTTTCTAAATCGATTGCGAAGCATGGTGGTAAAGTAACTTACCGTGGTATCGTACAATTCGGACCAAAAGCGAAAAACTCTCGCTCTAACATCGAGTGTGACACGTTAATCATGGATAACCAATCTACATCTGATACAATTCCTTACAACGAAATCAAAAACGATTACGTTTCACTTGAGCACGAAGCGAAAGTATCTAAAGTATCAGAAGAACAATTATTCTACCTAATGAGCCGCGGTATTTCTGAGCAAGAAGCTACAGAAATGATCGTAATGGGCTTCATCGAGCCATTCACTCGCGAACTTCCAATGGAATACGCAGTTGAAATGAACCGTCTAATCAAGTTTGAGATGGAAGGTTCTATCGGTTAAATAGAAATGCGGAGCCGACTGTTCAGACCCGTTGGCTAAGGTTCTTTCGCACAGAAGATGCTTTTTATCTTCTGGTGCGGAAGGTTCTTAGACATGAGGGTCTAGGAGACGAAGCTGGACATATTTAAAGTGGAAGCGGCTCGTTCAGAATGTGAGGGGGATGGAGCTTCTGACGTAGAGGCGCTTTTTGCCTCATAGGAAGAAGTGAAGCCACCGAACATTCTATCCGCTGGAACTGGATAATATATGTATGAAGAAAGCGCCCTGCATAGCAGGGCGCTTTTTTATGTTGTATATTCGGGTTCGACTGTAAGATACCCGGGTTGGTGTTTAATGAAATATATCGACGATTATTTCAATATATCAGCGGTTCGACAAGGAATATCGATTTGTCGACAAAGTAAGACAAAAGAAATCCCTCATATCCCCCTCAACATTTAAATACGAGAGGAGCACCTATATGGAAGTAAGACAAAGATACTGACAAATCTCCTCCCCCCACCAACTAGAATCATTTCACAAAAATTCCCCCCTCAAACTAATCAACAGACTAGAAAAAGTAAAATAAAGTTTTCCATATTAAAAGGGCAATCTTTGGCTTTTTCTTATAATGCGAGTACAATGTAGAATAGCAAGAAAAGACGAAAAGTATTTACAGGATTATTGCGTACGTATAGCGTAAATGGCAGTAAGGAACTGAGAGGAGGTTTTTTCTCTGAATATAAATAAAGAAACAATCATCCACCTTTATCATACAAACGATATACATAGTCATTTTGAAAATTGGCCGCAAATTTCTCGGTTTGTACAAGGGGAGAAAAGGCGAAGACAGGAAGCGGGAGAGACTGTTTTAACTGTGGATATTGGCGATCATGTGGATCGTTTTCATAGTATTTCGGAAGCGACAAATGGACTTGGGAATACAAAATTATTAAATGAGGCGTTATATGATTATGTAACGATCGGAAATAATGAAGGAATTACATTGGCGAAAGAGCATTTGAATCGTCTATATGATGATGCTGGGTTTGAGGTGCTCGTAGCGAATTTATTTGAAAAAGAAGGTGTACGTCCAGCGTGGGCGCAGCCTTATAAATTACATACAACGACAGATGGGATTACGATTGCCTTTATTGGATTAACGGTAGCTTATCCAGAGTTTTATCATATGTTAGATTGGCATATTGAAGATCCAATCATCCATTTAGAGTCTATTTTAGAAGAAGTTAAGGATACAGCTCATATTACTGTTGTGCTTTCTCATCTTGGAAAAAGTATGGATGAGTATATGGCGGAGCATTATGATATAGATGTTATTTTAGGGGCACATACGCATCATTTATTTGAGCGCGGTGTTCTTGTGGATAATACTTTGCTTTGCTGTTGTGAAAAGTGGGGACATTACGTTGGTCACGTTCAGCTTACTGTGGATAAAGAGACGAAGAGACTGTTGAAAAAAGACGGTAGAGCGATTAAGACAGAACGGTTAGGTGCTTATAGCGAGCCGTTATCCACAATTGAAATGCTAAAGGAAGAAAGTAAACAGATAATGGCTGAGCCTGTCGTTCATTTAAAAGAATCATTGCCGGTTGATTGGTTTAAGGAGACGACGTTTTCTCATATGTTGGCAAGTGCACTTAAAGAGTGGTGTAATGCGGATGTTGGGATGGTGAATGCTGGTGTACTTCTTGAGGGATTAAATGAAGGTGTTGTGACGCGCGGAGATATTCACAGAATTTGTCCACATCCAATTAATCCATGTTTATTAAAAGTGCCAGGAAAAACGTTACGAGAAGTTATTTTGAAAGCGCGTCGTCCGAATATGGAGAACCTTGAGGTGAAAGGATTCGGATTTCGTGGAAAAGTAATGGGGAAAATGATTTACGATGGTTTGGAAGTGATTCCAGATACGATTCCAGGGAATAAAATTTTACTAGAAGATGTATTGATTAACGGCGAATCGCTGGAATTAGACCGGATATATACGGTAGGGACGATTGATATGTTTACATTCGGATACTTATACCCAGAGCTATCCACACTTTCTGACAAACAATATTATATGCCGGAATTGCTTAGAGATGTACTAACAGACATGTTGATAACTTATACATCTTCAGTCAAACTATAGGCTAGTTAACTTGTAACACTCATTTTTCTCTTGTCATAAAGATAAGAAAGAGAGGAGTGTGAACTATGGTTAATGTAGAGCCAATTATAATTGATAACTATACGTTCATTGCTGTTAGCGTAAAACTTCCAAAGACAAATTTGCTAGCTGTAATGAGCGATAAAGGATATATTATGTGCGGTGCTTTAGATGTAGGTCTTCTAAATGAGAAGTTAGGTGATCGAGGAATTATTGCTGGCCGTGCGGTTGGTGTAAGAACGATTGAACAACTTCTTGAAGCACCGCTGGAATCAGTAACGACTGGAGCCGAAGCTTTAGGTATTCCGGTAGGCACAATCGGAAAAGATGCACTATTAAAAATGAGATAAGCATATATCGTCCCTCTTTCTTGCATAGAAATAATATAAGAAGGAGGGTTTTCTTATGGGCATATTTCGTTCGAAAAATTCGCGGTTTCGAAGGGGACCGATTTCCTTTCGGTATATACTGCTTATTTCATTTATTATTTTTATCGTAATGGTAGTTCAAGGTTTATGGATTGTAAATAAAAGTATTCAGCCAACGTTAATTAAGTATGGGGAAACAGAGACTCATAAAATGGCAACAGCAGTTATGACGAAAGCGGTAAAAGACCGAATTAATGAAGGGTTTGATGTAGATTCATTAATGAAAGTACAAACGGATAGGAACGGGAAAGTATCTACAATTGATTTAAATACAAAACAAGTAAATGAAATATTAACATCGACTACTGCATACATAGAAAAATATTTACAACAAGTAGAAAAAGGGGATACGAAAGCACTTGGTATTTTTGAAGAGAATGGGGTATCTATGTCAGTTCCTTTTGGACGCATAACTGATAATGCGCTTCTTGGTAATATAGGACCAGATATTCCGATTAATTTTACGCCAATTGGTCATGTGAATACGGATATTAAACAATTAGTTGAGCCGCAAGGAATTAATAATACAGCGATCAAAATTATTATGGAAGTGGAAGTGACGTTACAAGTTATGATTCCGTTACGCACGAAAGAAATTAAAGTGAAGCAAAACATTCCGATTGCGACGCGCATCGTTCAAGGTGAAGTGCCTACTTATTACGGAAGCGGGGGAGTTGTTGTACCAGATAAAAAGAAAACGGATAATTAGTCAGTAGTGTTCTATTGATTTATATTTATAAAAATAACCGTAGCAATTTGCTACGGTTATCGTTTTGTATTTGCTCGTTCTTTTCGTTCCCAAAGGCTTAAATGCATGTATGGATCGAAAGCCCATTCTGTATAGCCATTGTCTTTATACATGCCGAAATGTAAGTGGGGCGGGAATTTTCCAGCTGTACCAGGAGGACCGTAGCCGGTACTACCGACAAATCCGATTACTTTTCCTGGTTCGACAATTTGTCCGAGCTGTATTTCTTTAGAGAACCCGCCTAAATGAGCGTAATAGTGGTAATTATTATGAAGGTCACGAATACCAATGCGCCATCCACCAAGACGATTCCATCCTTTTGTTTCAATAACGCCATAGCAAGTTGATCGTACTGGTACGCCATATCCAGCAAAAATATCGGTTCCTTCATGAATCCTCCTGCCGCCAAAGCTTCTACCAGCACCGAAAGTACTACGATAGCTATGGTCACTGCGAATCGGGAGAGGGAAAGCATTACCTTCTAAATTAATGCGTCCATAATGTTTATAAATTCGGGCGTATTCTGTAATTAATTCAACTGTTTTTGCACGTCTATAATATTCCCAAAGCATAATGTTAATACGGTCTTCCGACGTTCCTTGTTTCTTTAAAATAGTTGCTGCTGTATGCAGAAGATCACGGTCGTTATTTGCATTTGCAAATCCATCTTTGTCACCATCTAAACCCATTCCGCCAAATAGAGAAATTGTATGGGGGAGAGTATCATTACTATTAACAGGTCCAGCCCATATTTCAGGTTTGAAATAAAGGGAAATGATGGCATCTGGTTTTTTCGGTATATTTTTTCTTACGCTCCGTATGTTTCTTTCGTATTGATCCATTGCGGCTAAGTAATACCACGGAATACCGGAAGATTGCTCAGTTTCTTTATATAGTGCCATGCGCTTTTCATATATGCTTTGCTGATTATCTTCACCGTAAGCGATGTTTTGGTGGAGAAGAAAGCAAATCGAAAGCAAAAGAGAAATTTTTCGAAGCATGAAATAGACTCCTTTCACAACATCACTCTTTTTAGTGTGGGATATACGGAGTATTTCATTATAGGGAACGATTGGAAAAAATCTTAGAATCTTCATTTGAGCAAATCGCTTTCATACGTTAGAATAGATATGTTACATTGAAAGAAGCGAACACGGTAAACTATTTCATATTGTGCGGAGTTGATAACCATGACAAAACAAACAGAGTATAAGCGCAAGCCCGAATGGTTGAAAATTAAGTTAAACACGAATGAAAACTATACAGGCTTAAAGAAAATGATGCGTTCTAAGAATCTTCATACAGTTTGTGAAGAGGCGAAATGTCCGAATATTCATGAATGCTGGGCTGTAAGGAAAACAGCAACATTTATGATCTTAGGTGCGGTTTGTACACGTGCTTGTCGTTTTTGTGCGGTTAAAACAGGCTTACCAACTGAGCTTGATTTACAAGAGCCAGAACGCGTAGCAGATTCTGTAGTACAAATGGGCTTAAAGCACGTTGTTATAACAGCGGTTGCACGTGATGATTTAAAGGACGGCGGAGCAGCTGTTTTTGCTGAAACAGTACGCGCTGTTCGTCGTGAAAATCCATTCACGTCTATCGAAGTATTACCATCTGATATGGGTGGGGTAGAAGAAAACTTAAAAATGTTAATGGATGCAAAACCAGATATTTTGAACCATAACATTGAAACAGTACGTCGATTATCTAACCGAGTTCGCGCTAGAGCAAAATATGACCGTTCATTAGAGTTTTTACGTCGAGCAAAAGAAATGCAGCCTGATATTCCAACTAAATCGAGCATTATGCTGGGCTTAGGTGAAACGAGAGAAGATTTAATTGAAGCAATGGATGACTTACGTGCAAACAATGTGGATATTTTAACTCTTGGACAATACCTGCAACCATCTAAGAAGCATTTACCAGTTATTAAATATTATCCACCAGCAGAATTTGCAGAGCTAAAAGAAATTGCACTTAGCAAAGGATTTAGCCACTGTGAAGCTGGCCCACTTGTACGTTCTTCTTATCATGCGGACGAGCAAGTACGTTCTGCAAAAGAAAAAGTAGCAGAAGCGAAATAATGAAAAAAGAGAGCTAATCATTAGCTCTCTTTTTTCTTATACTCTAAAACTTTATTTTGACATGTGGATAAAATCTTTTTTAATTCCTCTGTGGATAATTCAATTGTAAATTCAGGTACACCAGGTGTAATTAAAATTTTATCGTAAGTATAAATTGAACTGTCCACAATAATCGTTACATCTTGTGAATAACCGAAAGGAGCTACACATCCAGGAGTGCAACCAGTTTCTTCTCTTAGCTCATTAGGAGAACAGAGAGATAAGTTCTCTCCTGTTATTTCCTTCATCTCTCCTCGGTTGAGGCGAGTGCCTTCTAACGTAAAGAATACGTAATGCTCCCCGGATTTTGATTTTAAAAATAAGCTTTTACTTGGAGTGCCTTGCAAACCAAGTCTTTCACGAACGATACGATCTGTTTCATAGTCAAGTACTGGTTCGTGTTCAAATTTTTCATAAGAAGCATTTGTTTTATGTAGTAAAGAAAGTACGTCTTCGTACATATTGAATGTTACCCCTCTCTATGTTTACTGCAGTTCTACCATATCTCCTCGCGGTGTCAACTGAATGTATTGGAAAGGGATATTACTTGGATGGCGCTTCCCATAATCGTTTTATGATAGATTGTTCATCAAGTGTAATTTCATAAATATCAGGATTCGTTAAAGTTTTCCATTCATTAAAGCCGATCGTACGATCAAAGTGCTTTAAAATGAGCGTAAGTAAGTTTCCATGTGTAACGAGTAATGTTGTGTCATGCTCTAGTTTTAAAACTTCCTGAATAAGTGAGATGGCGCGATCCATCGCTTGTTTTGTTGACTCTCCGCCCGAAAAGGCAATATCTATATTGGTAAAAGTGTATTCTAGTTTTTGAAGCCAATCATCCATTGAAACAGTGCTTAATATGCGTTCTGCTAACCGTTCATCTTCTTGAATAGATAAATTAGCTTGGAGGGCATATGGCCGAATAGAATCGATAGCTCGGACAAATGGGCTTGAAATAATATGATCTATTTGTAGATGATTTTCCATGAGGAATGTAGCAACGGTGTTTGATTGGTCTCTTCCCATGTTTGTTAATTCGGCATTACGCTCTTGTCCAGTTGCGGAACAATGTCGTATTACAATAATTTTCTTCATAATTCATCCCCATCTTTCAAGTTGACCATATATACTTCGACAAATGCGGAAAAAATTCCTTTTTATTGGAAACGGAATAGTGATCTAAGTATGTGGAAAAGTAATGTGGATAATGAAAATTTGAGGTGCAATTATGAAAAAAATGATATGCATTGTATTCAGTATTTGTTTTCTCGCGCAATTGTCCACAACATATGCACAATCAAATCAAAAATTAGACTATCCAAGCAATCGAAATAAGCCATTTGTGAGTGAGGATGTGTTTTATGAACAGTTAGATAAGAAAATTTATAAAGAATATGAAAATGCAGCGTATAGCGTTCGTAAAAAAGTTTCATTTAAAGAAGTGGCTGATGAGGAATTTATTTTTAGGCAAAAAACAAATGCCGACTGTCACAGTAAAATGACGATGGACGATTCTTTCGTTCACCCTGATCGCCAAGTGTACTTTTTTGCTTCTTTTACTCAAAATGAAATAGAAGAGTTTCATAAGTACATCGTTATAGATGCAGAAACAAAGAGGGAGCTGCAAGGGGGGAAAAGTTATCACCACTACGAAAATCCATATAAAAAATAACTCACCAACTGGTGGGTTATTTTTTATTCTGGCACACTTACTAATTTCTCTTTCATTTTACGAATAAGAATGAAACCACCAATCGCGAAGAGAAGAGTAATTCCTTCTGCAACAAAGATGTTAATTGTTTTTGTTTGGTAAAGTGCTGCGAAAAAGTCTACAAGTGCGTGGAATAGTATAGCGTATACGAGGAAAATGTATTTCTTTTGTTTTACTGCGTATACGACAAGCATTGTGAAGGCAATTTGCAATACAAGAGCCATAATTCTTTCCAAGCTGCCAAGGAAGTATAAATAAGCAGGTTGTTCTATTAACATATCCTTTACAAGATTTAATTGTGGTAGTTTTTCTGCCATTTGAGCGAAGCTACCATTGTTAATAGCATTAGCGAATATAAGTGTCTGCAATGCAGAGAATCCGCCAACTAAAATGGATTCAATCCCGCCATGACCAATTCCATAAGCGAAGCCATCTTTATATTCTAGATATTTTTTTAGTAGGAAGAAGAAGGCAACGAAGCGTCCTAATTCTTCAAAAATACCAGCAGTTAGTCCGCCATAAATTGCAAAGACATACGGATTTTCTAAAAATGGAGCGATTGCTGGATTACCACGCATAAATAGGTGGAACGGTGTTTCGAGAATTTGGGTAAATCCAATAAAGATAAGAACACCAACGCCGACCACTTTCCAATTAATATTATATTTTTTACGGAAATAAACGAGTACAATAATTGGGACCAGAACCGAAACAACGAGTTGAAATATGATGCTGGCAATTACAGTATTTGAAACCATACTTTCACCGCTTTCTAATATATGTACATATCTATTATGCATGAAATATGGGAGAGATGAAACTTTTAGAGATAAATGAATTTACTTATTGACTCTAACGTTGCGTCATACTTTATCGTATGTATTAAGGGGGAGATACGCATGACAATGAGGGTAAAAGAAGTAGCTAATTTAGTTGGAATTAGTGTGCGCACACTGCATCATTACGATGAAATTGGGTTATTAACCCCAGACGAGACGACAGAGTCCGGATATCGTCTGTATTCCAATGAAAATTTAGAGACACTGCAGCAAATTTTGTTTTTTAAAGAGCTAGGCTTCCCTTTGAAGAAGATTAAAGAAATTATCATGAGTCCATCATTTGATCATGAAGAAGCGCTACAGCTTCATAAGAAAATGCTTCTTGAAAAGCGTGCCAGGTTAGATAAGGTGATAGCGACGATTAATAAAACAATTCAGCATACAAAAGGAGAGATTGAAATGACGAATAAAGAGAAATTTGAAGGCTTCGATTTCAGCCATAATCCGTACGAAGAAGAAGCACGTGAACGATGGGGAGATGAGGCTGTAGATAAAGCGAATAAAACAGCGAAGGGGATGTCTAAAGAGAAACAGGAGGAGTTTAATAATATTTACAGAAATCTAGCAACACTTCGAAATGGAGCACCTGATTCTAAAGAGGCGCAATCCGCAATCGGGGTATGGTACGATTACTTGCAAAACTTTGGTGAATATTCATTAGAAGCCTTTAAGGGGCTCGGTCAAATGTATGTTGCTGATGAGCGTTTTACGAAAAATATTGATAAGTTTGGTGAAGGTTTAGCGCAGTTTATGTGTGATGCGATGGAGGTTTATGCGAATCGTAAGAAATAGTAAAAAGGTGGAGGTTTTCTCCACCTTTTTATTTTTTAATCATATCATTCAAAGTTTGATCCCCTGTATTGTTCAAATGAGGATTATCGCTCATCTCACGTTTTAACATATCAAGACTTTGTTCATATTCTTTATCGTTTAAGCTACCAGATTGAAGACCTTGAATTTGAGAAATCAACTTTTGGTTTGTTGATACATATGCTTTATAATAGCGAGGAACGATGGACAAAGCAGTTTTATATACTTGATCTGTTACGAGTTTCGGATCTGTTGTGTTTGCACGGTATACAACGAACACTTCGTCGTCGGTAACGAGTGTAGCGGCATTGGTGACGTCAGGAAGTTTGACTGTCATGCTTGTAATCATTTCAGCGACTTTCTCACGGTTAATGGCGCCTACTTGTTTGTTAGATACTTCATGTTTTTGTTTAGATGAATAGCCCACCCTTGTGAGCCGTGTATTTGTATTTTCCGTATGATACATGTCGTTTTTGTTGGAAACAAGAACACGACTTCCTTCTTCACGCTCCATTTCGGCTTTATTAGTTGATTGGCAGCCTGCAAATAAGGAAAGAGTGAGAAGAGAGAGTATAATTTGTTTTTTCACGATGTAGCACCTCCTTCTCCATAGCATGCACTAATTTTCAATTTTTTGTATTTGAAATTGTTGGTTGTTATGCTTTGTGATACGATAAAAAGAAGAATGCTTAGAGAGGAAGTTCATAATGGAGCAAAAGCAAGAGATTCATACTACGGTGAGCGTTAATAATGTTCAGTACGAAGTAATTAAAAACTTTCGTGACGGTTTTAGTGAAGAAGCACTTAAAGAGCGCTATGCAGAAATTTTAAATAAATATGATTATATCGTTGGAGACTGGGGTTATGAGCAACTTAGATTGCGCGGATTCTTTGATGATAGTAATCAACGTTCGACATATGATACGAAAATTAGTACTTTATCAGAGTATTTATACGAGTACTGTAACTTCGGTTGTGCACACTTTGTATTACGAAAAGTGAAGAAATGAAAAAATCCTCTTACGATTGTAAGAGGATTTTTTCATAGCAATTATACCAATTATGAGGAGACTGTTTACATTACATCTAAGTCATTCAATAAATCAATCGTACCTTTTCTCACCTTTAACATGAGAGTCCTCCTTACAAACAGATTGAAATGTAATCACCTTCAGAAAGAGCTTTGTTTGGTTTCATTTGTTGTCCGTTCAATTGGATATGCCCATTTTTAATTTTATCCACAATGATAGTGCGGCTCCAATCTGAAATATATGTGGATAACACTTTATCAATCCTGTGGGAACCGAAAACTATGTCTAATACGATCGTTATTTCGGCTATGCCGTTTTCTTTATGTTGCGTAATGGAAATGGTAGTAGTTGTTTCTGTTTGATCCTGCTGGGTCATATCGACTGTTTCAACGTGATCAGTAAATGCTTTATAAATACGAAGTTTTTGATTCCACGTATGATCTTTCGGACATTTATAAATGGCAAAGCGGTATATATTTTTTCCGTTGGCGTTATGCCTACGAATATTCGTGTCAGTAAATAGGGTAGTGCGTCTGCAATTTTTACAATACTTTTCGATTGTGTTTTGCTCATTTTCATATAAACTCCAAGAAAGTTGTGCTTTTTGCATTTTCCTTCACCTCTTATAGTAGTGGTAAAAGGAACGTAATACAGTTATTTGGATGTCTTGCAGTATGAAGACATGATAAAAAGACAAAAATAAAAGGAGCTTCCCTTAGGAAGCTCCGTAAACATCATACTACAGATGCGTTACGCTCCTTTGTAATGGGAATGGGCAGACTACTCCCTTGAAAAAGCGTGGTGCTTTTTTGAGAGTAATGCTATCCAATTGCTGGTCCACTACAAAGTAAATGTTGGCATACGTAGATAACGTCCTTTCCATCCAAATAGATTTGTTCATAAGTATAACACATAAGATTGAAAATTCAAAATATAAATTGTAAAAAAACACCAGCTAAAATAGCTGGTGCACCAGATAAATTATATAAGTTCAAATAAAAATGAGCGTAATTCTTCTGCATTTTCTTCAGACATCGAAAATGCATGCTCTAAGTAGCCTTGTTCGTTTAAATCGTCAGGACCAATGATAGCAAATTTGTTGCTTTGCATATCAAGGACTATCGTTTTACCGTAATGACGATCGGAGTATAAAAGCGCTAAATCATGACGCTCATTTTCCCCCAAAAAGCTAACGAAACGAGTTCTTGTAGCGACTGTATCGTCGTACAGAAAGAAACGTTCTTCCATACACATGGCTCCTTTATTAAATATCTAAGTTTAAGTGTGGTTTATGATCTAAATGGTGATGCGTTTTAATGAAACGTACTGTTCTTGTTTTGTAACGCATTACGATAGAATATGTTTCAGCTAAATCTCCGCCAAGGAATTTCACGCCGTCTAATAATTCACCAGCAGATACACCTGTTGCTGAGAAGATTGCATCATCACCAGATACTAAGTCATCTAACATAAGAAGTTGACGAGGATCTTCTAATCCCATTTCACGACAACGAGCTTCTTCTTCTTCGTTCATTGGAACTAAGCGAGCTTGCATTTCACCTTCAAGGCATTTTAATGCTGCTGCAGAGATAACGCCTTCTGGAGCTCCGCCAACACCTACGAATAAGTCGATACCTGTTCCAGGTAAAGCTGTTGCGATTGATGCACCAACATCTCCATCACCAAATAGTTTTACGCGTGCACCTTTTGCACGAACACGGTCAATAATATCTTGATGACGTTCACGTTCTTGGATGATAACCGTTAGGTCACGAATTTTTTTATTGTTTGCTTCTGCTACAATATCAATTGTTTTTTCAATTGGATCATCTAAGCTAATTTTACCAGCTGCTTTTGGACCAACCGCGATTTTTTCCATGTACATATCAGGAGCATGAAGAAGGTTTCCTTTATCCGCGATTGCAATAACTGCCATTGCATTTGCAAGACCTTTTGCAACGATGTTTGTGCCTTCTAATGGGTCAACGGCGATATCTACTTCTGGACCGTTACCTGTTCCTAGTTCTTCACCAATATATAACATCGGTGCTTCATCAAGTTCTCCTTCACCAATTACAACTGTACCTGCCATGTTTACTGAATCGAACATATCACGCATAGCTGTAGTTGCTGCATCATCTGCTTCGTTTTTCTTTCCGCGGCCCATCCACTGTGCGGATGCTAAGGCTGCTGCTTCTGTTACACGGACAATTTCTAGTGCGAGTTCACGTTCCAAGGTTGCATTCCTCCAATTTCAAAAATCATACAAATATAACTATAACAAATAACGAGGAAAAGGTGAATTCGAAAAATTGTCGATTTTTTCAGAAGAAAGCGTTACAATTAAAATGTAAATGCTTTAATTTCCAGGTAGGTGACATTCATGTACTTCGTAGACAGAAAAAAAATAGAACAAATGCTAGTATGTTTAGAACGAGCAACAAATACATTTCAAGAGAAAAAGACATATGAAACCGAGTTTGAATTTTACGCATTAGAGCGCATGGCGCATCTTATTATCGATTGTATATTAGATGTAGGGAATGCGATGATTGATGGATTTATTATGCGCGATCCAGGAAGTTACGAAGATATTATTGATATTTTAATGGACGAGAGAGTTATAAGTGGAGAAGAGGGAGCGCATATTAAAGAAATTATTCTTCTTCGAAAAATGCTTACGCAAGATTATATTCAAATGAATCATGATGAATTATATAAGACGATTCAAAAACATATCGCCGTGGTAGAGAAATACCCAGCGAATATTCACAGTTATTTAGAAAAGGAATTAGGACCTGTATCTGCATTTGTACCAGAATAATTGTGCTTATAAGATCCCCGGGAATTCCTTTGGGGATCTTATATTGTATAGGAGAAAGAAAAGGGAGAAGGGTGAGCTATGGGGGAAGCACGTACTACGAGAGAAGAGATTGTACAATTACTGAAGATAAAAGGAGAGCATACTGTAGCAGAATTAGCCGAAGCTTTAGAAATTACAGAGATGGCGATTCGTCGACATTTAAGTAAACTAGAAAATGATGAGCTAATTTATTCAAAGATGGTAAGGCAGCATGTTGGACGCCCAACATATTTGTATGGATTAAGTCAAAAGGGAGAAGATACATTCCCGAAAGAATATAAGCAGTTTGCTATTGAAATATTAGATGATTTAGCTCGAATGGGCGATGAAAAAATACTTCGTTACGTTTTACAAGCGAGAACGAAACGAATGGAAGAACAGTTAAAAAAGAAGATAAGTAACCAAAGTAATTTAGCCTATAAAGTACAAGAAATAGCTGCTATGCAAGAGAAAAATGGTTATATGGTTCAAATAAAGAGAGATGGGGAACGCTCTTTCATACTTGAAAAGCAAAACTGTCCGTTAAAGGAAATAGCCGAGAAATACCCGCAAGTGTGTGAAGATGAAAAAGATATGTACAAGCGGTTATTAGCAGGTGCAAATGTGAAAGCGCTAACGAACATGTGCGTGGGCGATTGTAATTGTTCGTACCAAATAAAAGAGAAAAAATGAACGTTATGGGACGCTTTAAGGTAAAGCGTTTTTTTCTTTTGAAAAAGGGGTTAATATAAGAGTGGTATGATAGATGAGAACGTTAGCATAGAAGGAGAGACAAACAGATGTATAAAGGCTATTTAATTGACTTAGACGGTACAATGTATCGCGGTGAAGAGCAAATTGAAGAAGCAAGCGACTTCGTAAAAGCGTTAGGAGAGCGCGGTATTCCATATTTATTCGTTACAAATAACTCAACTCGTAAACCAGAACAAGTTGCAGAAAAGCTTGTTCGTTTCGATATTCCAGCGAAAGCGGAGCAAGTATTCACAACGAGTATGGCTACAGCGAACTTTATTTATGAGCGTAAACAAGATGCGACTGTATATATGATTGGTGAAGAGGGCTTACACGCTGCTCTTGTGGAAAAGGGATTTGAAATTGTGGATGAAAATCCTGATTTCGTCATTGTTGGTTTAGATCGCGATATCACATATGAAAAATTAGCAAAAGCGTGCCTTGCTGTGCGTAACGGTGCAACGTTTATTTCAACAAATGGGGATATCGCAATTCCGACTGAGCGCGGATTATTACCAGGTAACGGTTCATTAACATCAGTTGTTGCAGTATCAACAGGTGTGGACCCAATCTTTATTGGTAAACCAGAATCAATCATTATGGAACAAGCGTTAAAAGTGCTTGGCATAGGAAAAGAAGAAGCTTTAATGGTTGGGGATAACTACGATACAGACATTTTAGCGGGGATAAATGCTAGTATGCATACCCTTCTTGTCCACACTGGAGTAACAACTGTGGACAAGTTAACAGAATATGAAGTACAACCGACGCAAGTTGTGCACAACTTGACGGAGTGGATTGAGAAGATGTAATGAAATGCAGGTAACCGGGAGCGGTTGCCTGTTTTTTTATGCACAATTGCATATGTACTATAGGGATTTGAAATGTAAAATTTATATATAATGATGAAAAAGGGGGATAAGAGTGTACTGGATGTCATGTATTATGTTTATTTTTACATTATGTGTTTTATTCTTTGTTCTATGGAAGATATATAAAATAAATGAAATGAAAAAAAGCGCGGGAAAGCTTATTGCAGCATATCCTCGGGTGAAACGACGTTGGATTGCCTTACTTGGACCAGCGTACTTTATCGGACAATGTATGTATATATATGCTCAATACGTAAGTGGTGATATTGGTACATTTGAACAGTTTCTCATTCAGTCAGGTAGTTATGCTGTAGCAAGTTGTTTTATGATTTTAATAGCGATCAATCTTATTAAAAGTGTACAAATATATGAAAAAGGCGTAATAGACGGATTGAACTATTATTCATACGAAGAATTAAAAGGCTATAAAACATCAACATGGGAAAATCCAAAAGAAAATATATTTTTATATCGCGGGCGAGAAAAAATGAATGATAATGTGAATTTACTTATTAGACAGGAAGATATGAATGAATTAGAAAGCATTCTTCAAAGATATATTCCGAAATTGATGATGAAATAAAAACTCCGGTTGTTATAACCGGAGTTTTTTTATTAAAACGCACGATTCACTACGTCTTTAACTTCTTCAAGATATTGTTTACGCACACTGTCATCCACAGAAGGAACACTTGTATAGAATGTATGCTCAAGTGTTTCAATTCCTGTAAATTCAAAAATACCAACATCTGCTGTTTTCTTCATTGCGTCAAACATACCGCCTGCTGTGTATGCTTCTTTCGTATTTCCCATTGTAGATAATAATAATCCTTTTTTACCGCTTAATAGTTTTTCAATACCATTTTCGCCGTAAGCATAAGCGAAGCCGTGGCTAAATACACGGTCAACGTATCCTTTTAAAATAGCAGGAAGTCCCGCCCACCAAACTGGATAAATAAATGTAATGCTATCAGCCCAAGAGATATGCTCTTGTTCTTCTTTAATATCTTCTGGTGTATTTCCTTTGGAAAATGAGATGAAATCGGAAGCGCCTAATACTGGATTGAAGTTTAATTCGTATAAATCACGAACGCGTACTTCATGACCTTTTTCTTCTAATTCACTTTTTACAGTTTCTAAAATAGCATGGTTGAAGCTTTCTGTATTCGGATGTGCATAAACGATTACATGTTTCATTGTTCTTCCTCCTATTTGTGGATATGTGAATAGCTTGTTCTCGAGGTGTAATAACATACTGATGTAATTATTTTCGTTATGATGGGTACTTTAGTCAAATGATTTGCATTTGTATAGGGCTACTATTGATAAAGGATTATAGGAGGTAGAGAGATATATTTCGGTTGAATTAACGGAAAATTATTAAAAAACTGAAAGTATGCCATTTTGCGAGGTGTGTTTCAATTTTTATTTATACTACACTACAAGTGTAAAGCAATTAAAAATATAAACGAAGGAGATGAAAAAATAAATCTTGTGAAAAGAATTAGAAGATGAAGTAATAAATAACAAAAAACGGAGGTAATGAAAATGAAAAAGAAATATGTAGCGCCAGAGGTAGTAGAGTTTGGGAATGCATCAGATATTGTAAAAGGCTGTGGAGGCTGGGGTTGTGAAGTATACTTACGCAACTGGTCATACAGAATGCAAGGTGGAAAATG
>NZ_JBFUIV010000017.1:0-109451 GCF_056401715.1 Bacillus sp. P4_E1 | reverse complement strand
GCTTCAAAGTGTTTCACCCAACGACTTACAACCGAGTGATGAATACCTAATTCTTTCGCAATGGTTTTATAGCTCATGCCTTCTTTTAAGTATAAATCTATAGCTTGTTTCTTAAATTCTACATCGTAAGTGACTCTAATTTTTCCCATGAAAAAATCCCCTCCATAGTAAACAGGTTAATGTGCTTTCTTTTTCCTGTCTACTATAAGGGGATCATATCAAAACAATGGTTGCTTTTATTTCAGTCAATTCCTACTGTTGAAGAAACGGAAATTCTCCTGAGAAATGCCCATATAGATTTTTTGAAAAGAGAAAGCTTTCGCTATCTTATCTATCATAAGGATACTAATGATTTTATTGGAACTGCTAGCCTTCACGGAATTAATTGGAAAATTTCTAAATGTGAAATTGGATACTGGATTAATACGCAATTTAGTGGCAATGGATATATGACAGAGGTAGTAAGTGAGTTAACAAACCTTGGATTTCAGTTACTCAAATTTAGAAGGATTGAAATACGCTGTGAATCTACTAACACTAAAAGTCGTGCGATCCCTGAAAAACTAGGTTTTGAGCTTGAAGGGATATTACGTAATGAAGATCTTTCAGCTGACGGTAAAAAACTAATTGATACCTGCATCTATGCAAAGGTAAATTAGATTGAAATTTTAATACTCAATTGCGTCTGTGTACATAGTTTATTCCCCTTCTAATCCATTATTGTGATTTGTTTAGAACTATAGTACATCATTTTATAAATAAATTACTTCATGAAGTTATAAAATTAGGACCGTACATATTAGACATATCTAAAATTTACGGTCCTTTTGTTTACTAGTACTTATCTAACCTAAAGATAAGTATGTGCTCCTTTTACAATTTGAATTTCTTTGTAAGCTTCTTATATTTTCTATATGAACGTCGAACAATGTTTAACATGAAATACGGTATTTTAACAGGGAAAGGCAATTTATAAATGAAAGGCAAGTAAAATGTAAAATATGCCTTTTCTAAGTCTCTCCACTTACTATCTTCTTTTGTTTTTAAGAAATCAGATACATCGACTACATATCCCCTTCCATTTTCCATCATCACATTTTTTCCGTGAACATCACAAGGAGTTAATCCTTGCTCCCTTGCATACTCTATAGCTTCATTGATATCAAGGATTACCTGCTTAGGAATTTTAATCCCCTTATGGATAGCATCGTATAAGGTAATTTCTTTTAACCGTTTCAATACTATGAAATTTTCTCCTTTATATATAAGATTCGAATAAGAAGGATGATTTCCGATTCTTCGGTATACTTCTGACTCTTTTTCAATTCCTTCTCCTTCTCGCGCGTAAACTTTCACTACCCAATCTTTGTATTCTTTGTGCATAAATACTGCGGCATAATTACCTGTCCCTAAACACTTCCAAAGTCTAGGAATATCTTTAACTACTATAGGCTCGAATTCATCCTCACTTCTTATGCTTACCTCTTTTAATAATTCGTCCTTTATCAATCTCACAAAACTATTTATACTCATCATTCCCACTCCGGTTTTGCTACAAGGGGTACTACCCCATACCCATCAAGTTAAAAAGTACATTCTTCCCTAATACGAAAAAAATGAGCAGACTTCACTAAGTAACTAACTGTAGCGAAATAAATTTTTCATTTAGGGGGGTACTTCAAAATCTTAAAATGGATATTCTACGCAAATATATATTATTGATACAATAAGTTATGTTAACTTCATATAATTATATTATACAAAAACTCAGCAAATACCGTTACGAAAAGTTTACAAGTCATATCTACTCTCTCTAAATAGTTTATTGCGAATCTATTTTAAGGAGAATTCTTACATCACAATTTCATAAATCTAAGGTTTCAAACTATTCATTACGAAAAAAAGACCGTATCACTACGGTCCTTTTCTCGCTCTTATGCAAACACTATGACTGTGTAACTTTATTAGAAACAAGTAGTTTTTCAATACATATAGGTAACATATCTAATAACGTTTCAAATGCGTAATTTACGTCCAGACGCTCCGTCCATTGATGTGCATCTTTTCCTACTGGTCCCATATTTAATACTGGAACGTCAAACTCTTCTAATTCCTCTAGTGGAATCGAATAACCTTTATCCCATAATGGCATATTGTCTACAAGAGAACTCATTGAATCCAATGGGTTTTGTAAGCCCACATAGCTTAAATCTGAAATTCCTCCAAAATAATTTTGGTTTTCAAATGTAATGCTATGATTATAGTGGGCATACTTTTCCATTTCTACAACTACCTCTTTAATTAAAGGATTGTCGCGTGAACTCACAGCTGGATAGTATGGCGGCGCAAAGAAAAGTACAATCATTGGAGCCTTTTCTTTACATAAGATAGATAATTTGTCTACTAAATCAATAGTTACTGCACGATCATCTTTATCTTCTCTATTTTTTATAATATCGGATTGAATTTCATCTATTTTTTCTCTTCCATGTTGTTCAATTGCATAAGCGATAAGCTCTTCATACGTTAATACATTTACTTTAAGATTCGGCGGTATGAACGGATTATACTTAGAAAAATGATACGCTCGCTCCTCATACGATTCTTCGATTTTCTCTGCTACTTTCGTTACTTTTTGGCGTAACAATGAAACTACATCTGTCATCGTTTTTTCTAGTAAAAACAAATTAAATAATGTGACAGCACGATGAGGAATTTGTACAGAATAATCCTCCTTTAAATCTCTTTGAAGCAAGTTAGTTGGTGGTGGACTCGCTTCCCCTTCTACAATATCACAAAGGTCCGTATTCAACTCTAATTCCGCTGTTAATAATGCAGCCATATAGCTCCCATTTAATCCTGCAAAAGGTTCGCCTACATGTGTCTCTTTTCCATAGCAAAGGAAACCAGGTAACACCTTACCAATAGAACCAGTATAAATGTACTTATTTTGGTCACCAGGATGTCTTGAAAACATAGGCTCTGAATTTAGGACCGTTCTATACTCTAAGTCATGTTCTTTTGCTAAGTCTAATAATCTTGGAACAGCAGCTCTCATCCCTACAGAGTTCACTTCTTCATCTGGAACAGCCAATAAAAGAACATTCCCATCAAATCTTCCTTCACAAGCTTGCTCAACCATCGCCATTTGTAAAGTTAGACCACATTTCATATCCATTGTTCCTCTACCAAAGAGCCAATCTCCTTGTTCTATATCTTCACGTACATGATCTGGTAGCTCATCTTTATGAGAATAAAACATAGATGTTAATTTTTTAGGGTTAAATGCATCTTCTTTCCACACTCCATAATCCTGTACATCTACAACATCAAAGTGACTAACAAGAATTACAGTATTTTTCGTACTATCACTTTTCTTTACTAGGGCTGTAACAAAATATCGTCCATCCCCCGTCGGATTTTTTTGTAAATGATGCGGATTTTGTTTGAAATACTGTAAGTCAGATAATTGTTCTACAACAAAGTCTGGCAATATAACTTCAGCTTCTGAACCTGTAATACTAGGAATTTCAACAAGATTGCTTAATAATTGAACCAATTGTTCTTTAGATTGCCACTTTGACATATAAATCCCCCTATTTTTCCGCATTATGAAATTCATTTCCAATATATGAATAAAAAATGACGACAGCTATCAAAATTATAATTTTGCCGTTTGGCAAGCTTATGGTTCTTTTCATTTGCGGCAAACATATGCTTCCAGGATTTGAAGAATATGTTTAATATCACTTTTAAATAAAGTCACGGTGTTTATTTAAAAGACGCGATGTTTTGTCCCTTTAGATCTGTTTATCTAAAGAGAGGTTTTTATAGTGAAAAGAAAATCTGAACTGAAAGACGGATTAAGAAACTGCTGAGTAGCAATAAAGTTACTCCACTAAAGGGACAGATTGTTGAGGAACGTTTCCAGGCAATTAGATTATTCAAGTTTGAATAGATCATTGAGATTGTGAAGGTTTTTTACTTAAACTAACGGGGCAGTAATACTCAATTAAAAATAATGGTAAAGTTAGTGAAAAGAAGAAGGATTAAAAATCGTATAGATTCATTGTAATACATTTTAAGTTTTTGTGTGGCGAGGTATTTGAGAAGTAAGAATGATTTCATCAAAAAAACATTGAAGCTCCAACGGGGTTTTATATGACTATTTTTCCAGACCCAATTTAACATCACAAATTACAAATAAACATTCTATACTTTTGGTTAGATTTTTTATATAGTTTGATTGACAGCATCAGGGCTAGTCATAGCAATCTACTCGATACATTGTACGAGCTTGAATCAAAAATTGAATCAAGAAGTCGTTATGGATTTATACATGGGGAACTCGGCCCTGATCATGTATTAATTAATGACAAACTAGAACCTTATTTGATTGATATCGAAGGAACCGAGTTCTTTGATATTGAGCATGAGCACAGTTTTTTGCAGTTTCGATTTGGGGATTATTATCGATATTTAAAGAATGATACTCTCGACCCCAACAGGATGTTATTCTATCGATTCCATCATCATATATCCTTAACTTCAGGCGGGTTGAGATTGCTTCACAGAGGATTTCCGAATCAACAATTTGCAAAAGATCTAACCAATCACCATTCCCGTTGTGCACTGCGTTTTATTGAAGGTTGAACTTATGTCATTAAAAATTTAAAGATAGATAGGAGTTAAATACAATGATAAAAGGTTTCGGAGGAATATTTTGGAGAACTAAAAATCTTGATGTTATAAAAAAATGGTACAGTGAAGTGTTGAAGATTGAAATAGAAAATTGGAACGGGACTGTGATTAAACCCGAATTAGGAACTGAGACTATCTTTTCTTTCTTCACTGAAAATGACAATTATTTTCCAACAGAACAACAAGTGATGTTGAATTTCCAAGTACATAATCTAAACGAGACTATTCAGCATCTTGAACATATTGGTGTACCTCTTGAAAAGAAAGAAGAGATTAGTGAATTTGGAAAGTTTATTTGGATTAAAGATCCTGAAGGTCGATTGATTGAGCTGTGGGAGAAATAGCCGGTTACAATCATTTACTATTAAGCTAACGAGTGCTTTAGTTCAATAAAAAAAGTTGATTCCTTTGAAGTGCACCTTCGTTTATTAGACACAGTCTAACAATCGGAGGTGCACTTTTTTAATCTAAATTAATACTTTTAATAAAATCAAAATGATTTTCATCAGCTAATTTATCGATATAACCTGTTATATACAGATTTGCTTTAGATACTTCTGTATTCTTAAACTCAGAATAAAAATCAGGAGAAAATGATACTTCTAAAACAATACTATCCCCAGGTTTAATATTTAACTTATTACCTTTAGCTAACACTCTAAATGGATTTGTTGTTTGGCCAGAAACAGTAGGTGATTTAGGAAATGAAAACATAACATTATTTTGTACAATAATATAATCGGTATTATTAGTCATTTTTATTTTATAAGATATTTCAGTGTTCATATTAAGATTTTTAGAAATTAATTCATACACTATTCCATTTTCAACATCTGCTTGTTTAAAAGTAATATTATTTTTACTAGAACAAGCACTCAAAACAAAAAACAAAACCAATATGATTATTCCACATTCTTTTTTCATTGATCTATTACCACCTATCAGTAAACACTATATTCTCTTTGGATTGTCATAACATTTGAAACGTACGTAACACTAGTAATACTCTAAAAGCTAGAATTAGAACCGATTATGACAGTAGCGTCCAGTTCCTTGTTTCTAGCAACTTTTGTGCTAAGCCCAGCACCAGCAAAGATTTCAAAGGCCTGGGGTGCCTGAACTTCGCTCGTCTCTATCAAAAGATGTCCATCCAAAGCTAACCAGAGTAAAGCTTCTTCTGCTACTCTTCGCAGAATGTTAAGACCATCTTCTCCTCCGTCAAGCGTTACATGTGGTTCATATAGGCGTGCCTCCCGGGGGAGAAACTTTATTATTTCAGTAGGAACGTAAGGTACGTTCGCAACTAGGATATTTACATGGCCCTTAAGTGAGTCTGGTAGAGCTTTATACAAGTCACCTTCAAAAGCATGACCGCCAAAATTCGTTACATTGCGGCTAGCGCATTGTACTGCGATAGGGTCAATGTCAACAGAATACAATTCAACTCGTCCCAAAGCTGCTGCCAGTGCTGCGCCCACCGCACCTGATCCACAACATAGGTCAACAATGATATCGCTAGAACGTGACAGAGCCTCTGTTTGATGAACAAGGAACTCGGTACGTTTACGCGGTACAAAAACGCCTCGATCCACTTCTATTCGTAGACCACAAAACTCCGTGTATCCAACAACGTATTCCAGAGGTAAACCGTTGACTCGCATTTCTACCATTTTCATAAGGTCCTCTGGAGTTAGTGCCTCTGACATAAGTAACCGGGTCTCATCTTCTGCAAAAACACAACCGGCACTTCGAAGCTTGCTAACTATATATTTTTCCATTTTCATATCCAAAAATAAATTTGTTTTATTCTCTATATTATCTCACCACTTTTGATAAATTTTGTTTGTAATTCAGAATTCGTTAAAAATAGCTAATATCCTTTTTCAATAACCTGATTCTTACATAAACTGTCATTTGATGGACATATTCGTCTATGACCATCTCTTTCCCTTGTATATAGAGCATTCTTTTCAATTTCTGTTTTCGTCAAATCTAATTAACAGAGATATAAACGAAAACACATATTTTTACACTATTTCGATTTATATATACAAACTATAATTTTAACGTTTTGGGCTATTTGCTTTGCTTAAGTTGATTTGCATAGATACTACCCCTCTTTGAAATATTTCAGTTCAAAATGAAATAATATTTCAACATAGACTATCAATCTACCTAGACATTATGACAATCACCTTTAATATCTGAATTTTCCATATATTAAAGGATATTACTCAAACAACCTCGAACATTGTAATAAATATACATAAGGAGGTTGATTTATTTTGTTTCGTTCATTTACAAATGGATGTGTTGCCCTTGTGCAGCGTTTCTTACCAGAACCGTTTATTTTATCATGTTTATTAACTGTTTTCGTTATCTTCTTCGGCATGTTTGCAACGCACCAAACACCGGTCGAAATGATTACGCATTGGGGCAATGGCATTTGGGGACTTCTCGCCTTTTCTATGCAAATGGCTCTTGTACTCGTGACAGGATCTGCATTAGCAAACGCTCCTCTTATTAAAAAAGGATTAACGAGAGCAGCGAAATTACCGAAAACAAATGGACAAGGTATTATTGCTATTTCAATCGTAAGTTTACTAGGAGCATACATAAACTGGGGATTTGGTATTGTTGTATCGGTTTTATATGCAAAAGAAGTGGCCAGACAGTTAGAAGGATTAGATTATAGGTTAGCAATTGCTTCTTCCTACTCTGGATTTCTCATTTGGCATGCAGGCCTTTCTGCTTCTATCCCTCTTACGTTAGCAACTGGCGGCGAAACGTTAATTAAAACGACAGCTGGAAGTATTAAAGAAGCGATTCCAATAACAGAAACGTTATTCTCACCATACGCACTCGTGCCAGTTATTATTTTTCTCGTTACGATGCCTCTCATTAACCGGGCCATGCATCCAGATGAAAAACATACAATAACTGTAGATCCTAGCGTATTCCATGAAGAAGCTGCCGCTCAAGAAGTAGGGAACAATACGTTCGCTGAAAAAATGGAAAATAGTATGATTATTACACTTTGCATCGGATTATTAGGTCTTATTTATATTTTTAACTATTTTAGTACGAAAGGCTTTAACCTTACGCTTGATATCGTTATTTTTATGTTATTAATTGCCGGTCTTATTTTCCACCGTACTCCGATTCAATATATTCGCGCTTTCTCTGACTCAACTAAGAGTGCTTCAGGTATTTTACTTCAGTTTCCGTTCTATGCTGGAATTATGGGGATGATGATTGGAGTAAATAGTGAAGGTCTTTCGCTTGGAGGAGCTATTTCTACTTTCTTTATTAGTATTTCAAATGAAACCACATTCCCGCTCTTTACATTTTTAAGTGCTGGCATTGTAAATATTTTCGTTCCATCTGGAGGCGGTCAATGGGCAGTGCAAGCACCAATTATGATTCCAGCTGGCGCTGAACTTGGTGTACCTGCCGCGAAAACAGCGATGGCAATTGCGTGGGGCGATGCTTGGACAAATTTAATTCAACCTTTCTGGGCATTACCGGCATTAGCGATAGCTGGTTTAAGCGCGCGTGATATTATGGGATTTTGTGTTGTTAACTTACTATATGCAGGATTTATCATTAGTCTATGTTTCTTATTTATTTAAACGAAAAGCTAGTTTTATACTAGCTTTTTTATATAATAAATCATTCATTATCTATACAGCTTATTACCTTCCTCCACTCTACCTCTGCATGATTTAATGCTTCATATGTAAACAAATCTTCACATACTTTTTCAATCATATGAGGATTGTTCTTAAGGAAATTCCACTGCAATACTTTAGGGAGAACATACGTTTCGTATTCTTTACTTCCCTTTATTACCTCATCAACTTCTCTTTCACAAATCCCTCTTATTAAATAATCATTTCTTAATTGTATTTGAATTTGGTGAAACGTTTCGCTGTATTTCTTCAATTGGACTAAACAATTAATATACGTACGCAAAAGTTCGTCATCACAATTGCAACACTTTATAATACGATCGATTTCATTCATAATGTACGAGCCGCTTCTTCTATTTGTAACAGCCATTTTTCACGCTTCGTTACTTTACTCGTTTTCACAGATTGAAAAGCAGAACGTTTTATATCGCGAATACCACAAAAACGTAAAACCCCTCTTTTCATCATAATCCAATCCGCTGATCGATATAATAGGGCCACGTACCATAACGGTGAGTCTAACGTATTAATAACCCATGCTTTCTTTCCTTTAAATAAGCCTTTCGGTAATGACCCCTCATATTTATAAGCAAATCCAGCTACAAAAATACGATCGATAAATCCTTTTAAAATAGCAGGCATGCCCCACCACCATATCGGATATATGAAAAGAAGAATATCCGCTTTCTGCACTAATTCTCTATATCGCTTCGTCTCTTCTTCATTTAGTAAATCACGTCTTTTCTTCTCTTCATTAAATACAAGCACTGGATCAAATTGTTCTTTATATAAATCAAGTAGCGTAACAGAATGATTTGTTTCCTCAAGTCCTTTTTGCACATGCTCTAAAATTGCCCCATTAAAGCTTGAAGTATTAGGGTGAGCATATATAATTAGTACGTTCACTACAAAACAACTCCCTCTTTAGTTAAAGTTTCCCCTTCTTTAACATCGTCTCTACAATTTGCACATTTTTCGAACTTTGTAACAAACGATTTAATACTGTTAGTAACTCTTCTCTTTCTAAACCTTTCAATTGCTCTTTAACTGTACTCTCACCAGCACCTTGAATTTCATACACAACTGCCGCCATATGTTTACAATAATTTTCATAAGGACACTCGCAGCTACTTTCTGCAAAATCTTCAAGATCAATAATCACTTCATAATTCCCTGCATTTCCAGTAACGAAAGCAAATACTTTCTTGTCGTGTATTTCAACATCTTCTACATGTCCCTCTTCATAATATTCATATCCTCTATCTATAATGTACTTTGGAATCCATTTCATTATATCTTTTAATAAGTATGCATACATCACAACACCTCTTCCTCTAATTCCCTTTTGACTTCCAAAATCCTGCATGTTATTCTAATAACTGTCAAGTAGCGAGTCTACGTGACAAAACGACTGACACCTATTCGGCGGAGGTGTCTCTTTTCATTTGCAGCCGATATGAAGTGCCTCTTTCAGGCACATTCAATCTTTGACACTACACACTCAACACCATTCCCTTGTATCAGGCTGCTTTAGCAGTCYTTTACTCTACATACTTCAAAAAAAAGAGAGCTCAGCTCCCTTTTCCCGCTTTATAAAATACCCCTTTTTCAGCATAGCGATATTCATCATCAGCTAAAGTAATTTTCCCATCCAGTTTGAGTTCATCTAATAGTCTTGATAAATAAAATTGATGTAACATTTTTTTAGTGAATTTTCCTTCATGATGCGAAACGATATGTTCTTGAATATCTAACAATGATATTGGCTTATCTTGCTCTATCATATATTCATAAACTGTACTACGCAGTTTTACGTATTTTTCGAGTGTCACAGTACTTCGCAACCCCTTTCTTCTTATTATATGTTTTCGTAATCGGTTTTTTTGCAACAAAAAAACCTCTCCGATAAGAAGAAGTTACGTATATCTTCGTCTTATCTCCCAGAACAAATATGTTCTGCTGGAATTAGCACCTGCATCGCGGTTGCTGGGTTTCATCGGGCCAGTCCCTCCACCTCTCTGGATAAGAAAATATTCACTTTAAATTTAACTATACGTAATTTTATTATAATTGTCAAATAAATATAAAAAATTATATTTTCTTCTTTATTGTTCATACTACAAAAAGATGTACAAAAGGAGGCTACTACTTTGAAAAAGAATGCTCGTGGATACGTACAAGATTCTTTTCATTCCTTACAAGAAGCGAAACATTGTTTAGAAGATGCATTACAGACTGTTGAAGAAGATTTTAATCGCGCACGTATTGAACAATTCCTTTACGCTGTAGAGCAAGCTCTTCAACGTTGCGATTACACCGTTCACATTTTAGAACAAGAATGAAAACTTCCCATCAAAAGATGGGAAGTTTGTTTCAAATGGCATACTTCATCATTATTACCGTTATTATTAAAAAATATACAGAATTAACAATTTCTAAAATCCCTACTTTTAATATAGAAATCTTTTTGCCATACAACATAATGGCCCGAATTACACTTGGTACAAATATGAGTGAACACCATGGATTTATAGCAAATACAATTACCGTTAATACAATATGGTATCCCCAAGATATAAAACGATACTTCGGATTATTTTTTTCACGAATCATCGTTTTCACATAAAACGTACTTCCTAAAAAATATAGAAATGAAATAAGCGTAATGAATAATGCTGTTTTATCTATTAATTTCATGGAGAAATAATAACTGATTAAACCACCTATACAAAACACTATAATCGCACAAACATCATTTAGTAATGCTCGTTCATTTTTTTGACGAGCGTAATACATATTTACAATAAACAATGGAATCATTAATACTGCGAATAAAAGAATTCGCCATTCATATAATAAAGAAATCATCCCAAATACAAATGCAATGATAAAATAAACAATTGCAGCGTGTAGAAATTCTTTTTTTCTTCTTTGCCTTATGTACATGAGAAATGGATAAGTAGCTAGATAGATAAAGAACCAGGCTAAAAACAATGGGATATGATAAAAAGTAGGTTTACCAAGTAATACACTTAATAGAAATGGTATGACAAGCATCGCCCATGCTCCATGTTGCTTCGGAATAACTAACTTCATTAACTATACACCTCCCTCTTGAAAATAATTCTCACCTACTATTATACAAATAATTTCATATAATAACGGACATATATTGAATCTATTTTTTGACAATAAAAAATGCTCCTTACAATATGTAAGAAGCATGAAAGAGGCAAACGAATATGTAAGTCGCGACCCTACCTTATATGAGTATGCTTTTCTATGTCACGTTATGCTCATCTAATATACCGTATTTCTTTTTAAATCTTGTGAGGATCGTAATCCATGACGTACTAAATAGCAGCAGGAAAATAACATTCGATATCGCGTGACTCAAATCAAAGTAAAAACTTGCGACATAGTAAGCAATAACTGTTTCCCACGTTGCTTCCTGTATAAAACCGAGAAGACCCCAAAAATTCATAATCCAGCCAAATAGAAATCCAACGGCAAATCCGTACAACAGTCTTCCCCACAGTTTTTTCATTAAAAATGTATTACGTAATAGTCCAGCTATAAACCCGATCATGCCCCAAGAGAACATTTGCCACGGCGTCCACGGACCTTGTCCTAAAAAAATATTAGATACAATAGCCGCCGTTGCCCCAATCATAAAGCCAGTTTCACTCCCAAAAACAATTGCAGAAACGATAATGACAAAAGAAGTCGGTTGTACACTTGGTAAAATAGAAAATGGTACCCGGCTAACCGCTGCAATCGCCGCTAACACAGCAACGATAACAATTTCACGTGAAACAAACGCCTTCCTTTCAAAACGAACATAGAAAGGTAACATAATGACAGCTAATAAAAACAAACTACTTACCATGTAATACCCGTCCATAATAAAGGTCGTAAAGAGTAGTGTACATATTACAACCGCAAAAATAAATATTATGAATGCAACATATCGTTTGGACACGCTTCGTACACATCCTCCCACGTTAATGCAAATGGCAACTCTCTACGGATGAATCGATTAATAGATGTTGTATAAAAGAAGTTACCACTAAAGAACTCTTTCGGTGCATCATTCATAATGACTTTCCCGTCAAATAACATCATGCACTGATCAACGTATTTCGCTGCAAACTCAATATCATGCGTTGCCATTACAATTGTTGTACCTTCTTTTTGCAACTGTTTAAATAGCTCTCCTACTCTTTCCTTTTTCCATGGATCTAGTCCCTTTGTCGGCTCATCGAGTAATAATAAAGTTGGCTTTGATAATAACGTTGTACATAATGCGAGTAATTGTTGCTCTCCGCCGCTACAATCATGTGGATGGCGCTCTTTAAGTGAATCTAACCAGAATTTTTTCAACATTTCTTCTGCTATTGTTTTTCCCTCTTCACCATATAATTCACGCGCACGCTCATAAACCTCTTCCCATACTGTATCAAAAGTAAAATGATAGTACGGATGTTGCGATACGTACCCTATACTTTTAAATCGTTCTTTCGAATCAATTTTATGTACCACTTTACCATTCCACTTTACCTTACCTCTTCTAGCTTTTTGCAATCCTGCTAAAATCGTTAACAGTGTAGACTTCCCGGTTCCGTTTTTCCCAACTAGAGCTGTCCATTTTCCCTTTTCGATGTTCACTGTTAAATCTCGTAAAATAAGTGGACTATTTTTTTCATATTGAAAAGATATATGTTCTGCACTTAAAATTACTTCTTGCTTTTCATAGTGTTCTACTTGCCCATTCCTATATGATATCGCTGAAAAATCATTCATTTTCATTTGCGCTTCTCGCACTGTAAATGGAATCTCTTTCACATTCCACTCTAAAAACAATCTTGGAATTTGTGGAATGAATGGACGTAACTTTTCTACTTCCCACATGTTCGCTATCACATTTTTAGGAGTATCATCATAAATGATTCTGCCATTATCCATACAAACAACGCGTGTTGCGAGCGGTATAACTTCATCTAAACGATGTTCACTTAAAACTATCGTAATTCCGAGTTCTTCATTAATACGTTTTAATAATCCTAAAAACTCTTTCGCAGCAATCGGATCTAGTTGTGCTGTCGGTTCATCCAGTAATAATAGTTTCGGCTGCATGACTAACACCGCAGCTAAATTTACAAGTTGTTTTTGACCACCAGATAAAGTATGAACAGATTGATGTAACAAATCTTGAAATCCTAAAAAGCTAATGAGTTCCGCTATTCTTTGTTGAATAATATGTGATGGTAGCCCGATATTTTCTAAAGAGAATGCTAATTCTTGAATAACGGTATCCATTACGATCTGATTTTCTGGATTTTGAAATACCATACCAATTTCTTGGGCAGATAATAAATCTGGTACTTCTTCTAATAAAGCACCATCATAATATGTATGTCCAGAACGCGTGCCAATTGGAAGTAACTCCTTTTTAAAATGTTTTAATAAAGTTGTCTTCCCAGAACCTGAACCGCCAGCAAGTACTATAAATTCTCCTTTTTGAACAGAAAGAGAAATATGCTGTAACGCTTCTTCATTTTCATCAGTATATATAAATGATAAATTCTTCATTTCTGCATGCGCCACCACATCCATTCCCTTCCTTCCATCATAATTGGTAAACTAACAAACATCATAAATAATATAAACATAATTCCATCGTATTGCTGGAATAGTATTGATTCCACTTTCGGATAAATGATCAATTTCCCTCCGCCATAATAACTAAATATGAATGAGGCTATAAATAGAATACTTAAATAACTTAGCGTATACAAATCACGTCTTTCCATTCTATATCGAATATATGTCGTACGTTTCGTTACACCAAACCCACGAGCTTGCATAGAATCTGCCGTTTGTAGTGCATCTTCTAACGAACAAACTAATAACACTTGCAGTAATTTCATCCCATTTTTTATACGCTCAATGAGTGAACCTGAATCTAATTGCACACCTTTCGTTTTTTGGACGAGTGTAATTTTCTTTAACCGCCTAATAAACAAAGGAACAAACCTCACTGTAATCATCGTTAACAATGCTACTTTCGGTGAAATTCTTGAAAATAAATATAAAAATTTATGACTCGAAATAATATCGTTATAAGAAGCAAACGTAAACATAATCGCAACTAATAATAACCCCATAACAAGCCCAAACATAACTGCCTCAAGCTTAATCCGGCTATCTCCTAACCAAAATAACGTAGTCGCCCCTCTATGCGTTAATAAAGAATTAAATAAAATTACCATTAGAAAGAATACGATAGTACTTGGCAGCATGTTTCTTATTTTCTCGCCATTTCCTTGTACTGTATTTAAGATTACTATTAGTATAATCGCTCCAATTAAAAAAAGAGGATGAAGACACATCATACATAGTATCATCACCCCAATATAATAGAAAAAATTAACAAAAGGATGTAAAGAAGAAAAGCTTATTTTCATAGTCCTTTACCGAAGATCCTTTCCTATTTTAATACAAACACCCACTCGATTGTATCGCCTGGTTTTACTTTAACTACACCAGCACTATAGTTTGGAAAAGCACCGTTCACACGATATTTCCAGCCACTAGTAGTAGTAATATCTTTCTCGTATAAATCATTAATACCTTTTACATAAATATCACCTTTAGAGCCCATTGCATCAACCTCTAATCCTGTGCCCGTGAGCACACTGTAAACTGTGTCGCCTTCTTGTACATCAACCTTTTTCGCACCTAATAAGTATCCTTCATGACCTTTTACGGAGATTGTTACTTGTTTCGGTTGCGGCTTTGGTTTTGGTTCTGGCTTTGGTTCTGGCTGCGGTGGAGCCGGCACAGTTACCTGTTGTTGCCCTTTATTCGGATCTTCCTTTTGCTCTTGCTTTGGTGTTTCTTTTGGCTGATTAACAACCTTTGCTTCTTCTTTTACTTCTGGCGCTTTCTGTTGCTGGGGTTTCTCTTCTTGTACTTTTTGTTGCTCTGGTTGTTTATTTGCAGCAGGCTGTTCCTTTGGTTTCTCTTCTTTCTTTACTTCAGGTTGTTCCTGCGCTTTTTCTTCTTTCGGTTTCTCTTCTACTTTTTGTTCTTGTTTATCTTTCTGCTCTTCTTGTGGTTTTTGTTCCGGTTCAGCTTGCTTCTCTTCCGGTTTCGGTACATCTTTTTGTTCTTCCTGTTTCGCTACTTCTTTTTGCTCTTCTTGCTTCGGTTCTGCCTTCTTCTCAGGTTTTACAGCCGTTTCTTCACATCCGGCTAATAATCCCAATGAAAGAACTAAAGAAATGAACCATTTCATCTTACTCATGCTGTCCCTCACCTTTCATATTAAAGTGAAACTTTAATAAGTGGAGATTTTGTTCATCCCCACTCATTATTAGCCCTCACTTTTATAATAAAATTAGGAGCAAATGATTGCTCCTAATTTTTGTTAAGCTGCTTTACGTCTCCATAATACATATGCAGAAGCGATACATAATACACCCATACCTACTTGTGTAGCTGCACTATGAGAAGATGCTCCTGTTTGTGGTAATTGATTCTTATTCTTGTTTGTTTCTTTATTAACTCGTTCGTTATCTACAACAACTTTTAGATTTTCATCTTTTGGCTGTTCTTGTAACTCTTCTTGTTGTTTCGGCTGTTCTACAACTTCTTTTTCTTCTACAGTTGTCTCTGGCTCTACAATTGGTTTCGCATCAATTTCATTCTCTACTACATTTGACCAATCATAAATCGATTTCCCAAGATCTTTAAACTGAAGTAACGCTAAAAATGCTTGCTCTGTAGCCATTCCGCTACCTTTTTGATCACTTGGTAACCATTTAAACTCACCATTTGGAAGCTGGTATGACATTAAATTTTGTACTGCTTTATTAAGACGATCGTGATCTACATCTTTAACTAGCGATAGTCCAATAATTGCTTGTGCAGTACTATTAGAATTCTCTTGTCCATCAGCGGTAAAACCACCATTACCTAGCTGCTGCTTGTATAAATAATCAACAGCTTTTTGAATAGCTGGCTTTACATCTGCTTGATCTTGATAAGGAGCTAATGCTGCTAATACCATACTTGTTACATCAACGTTACTAGCACTTTCTTTACTACTTGAACTATCATATGTCCAGCCACCGTCTGTATGCTGCGCTTGTAAAAGTGCTTGTACTAAAGCAGCTCGATTCCATTTTGCTTCGGCCGGAATCTCATATTTCTTTGTATCTAATGCAAGTAATGTAAATGCGTATCCTGTAACGGAATTCACTTTATCTGATTCAAATAAATTTTGTACTAAATTTTGTCCCTCTACCTTTGTAGGATCAACATTCATTGCATTCATCATAATAATCGTTCTAGCTAAATCTGTTGCTGAAAAACGGTTTAAACGCTTCTTAACCTTTTCAGCTACTGGCTTAACATAGTTTATTTTCGTTTCAAGCGGAACATTTACACCTGAACGAGCAAGTCCAATCGCAACCCAATCACTACCAATTCCATCTTGTAACATCTTTTCTGACGTTTTAGAAATCGCTTCGTTTAATTGTGCTGCTGGAATTTCGACTTTCTCTTGCTTTGGTTGTTCTGTTACTTTATCTTCTGGTTTACCATCTGGCTTTTCTGTTTTCGGTTCTTCTGGCTTACCATCTGGTTTTTCTGTTTTCGGTTCTTCTGGCTTACCATCTGGCTTTTCTGTTTTCGGTTCTTCTGGTTTACCATCTGGCTTTTCTGTTTTCGGTTCCTCTGGTTTACCATCTGGTTTTTCTGTTTTCGGTTCCTCTGGTTTTGGCTCTTCTACAGTTTTACAAGTGCCAAATTTATCTAACGTTTGTTGCAACGTTTGTTGACTCATATTGCTCCAGTCTGCAACGTAACGAAATGCAACAACATCCCCAGACTCTAATTTATAACTATCCGCCCCAACTTCTGCAGATTTATCGTTTACATCATACAACCAACCGCTTGTTGCTCCGGCCATTAATCCATCGATACCCTTTATATACGTTCCAAATGACATACTTTCAGATGTTACTTTGTCACCCATAACTTTTTGTAGCAAACTAAAAGCTGTTTCTCCATCTTCAATGGAAACTTCTTTCGGACATAACATAATTCCTTTTTGTGATTCACCAATAATTGCAAGTTTCGCTGTCTTTCCTTCAGCAAACGTAATATGTACTGTATTCGCAAAAGAAACAAATACAAGTGCCACTGCCATTAATGATGTAAGCAGCCATTTCTTTAACATTGCCATCCCAAAATTCCCTCCCTTTACTAACATTCACACAAAAAAAGACCCTTTAAGGGTATGCGGTTGACACTCTCTTTTTGTAAGTGTCGAACAAAAATGTACAACACCTCCTACCCGCATTATTCGCGGCTATATTTGTATAGGAAAAATAATTTCGTTTATGAACGCACCATTGTGATAACATTCACTTTTCTAGGCAAAATTTAATCCCTTTTCAAGTTATCCCGCTATTCGCCGAGCAGTAAGACCCCCACCTCAAATTCAGCGAAAGCAAAGAAGTTAAGTGGGGATCAACTGCCCGTAAATGCCCGATTGGTGAAGGCTAATAATCAGTGTGGATGAACAAAATCCCCACTGATTAAAGTTTCACTTTATCGTAAATCGATAAACCTATACATTCTGTAATTTTTAAATTCTGTATTATTTTACTATTGACAAAGAATTTTGTCCATGCTTTATCGGATTTATTTTCTAAGAATAATAGCTTAATAGCCTTCCATTATTAGAAGTCATCCCTCACTATGTAAGCTTTTATCACTAACTATAATTCCATCTTCATCTACATAAACATATTCATTCGGTTTCCATTCGACTTCACCAAATTGCAATGAAATACCACGCTCTCCTTTTCCTTCTTTTATACTTCTATTTGGCATCGTCCCTAACGCTAAAATACCAATATCTATATTCTTTAGTTCACTAGAATCACGAACATATCCATTCACAATAATCCCCGCTAGCTTTCTTTCCTGCGCAATAGCTGCCAAATTATCACCAAGTAACGCACAATTCGTAGACGCTCCGCCATCAACAACTAATACCGTTCCTTCTGGTAATGTTTGCAATCCTTCCTTCACTAGTACATTATCATCCTTCACTTTTACCGTTGCGATTTTCCCATAGAATTGTTTTTTCTTCCCGAAAGACCGAAAAGACTGGCGACATATTTGTAATTCCTTTTCAAATTCATCACATAGATCCGTAGTTTTCCACATCTCTTTCCCTCTTTTCTTTTCCTTTTATATTACATATTCTTGGATTTTTTTCGTTTCCCTGTCTAATGCTGCAAGAATTTGTATGTGCAGAAAAAGGATAGAAAAACTATTGCCTTAAGAAGCCACCTTTATTATAATCTATTTCACAGATAAATTTCAGAATATTAAAAATTAACCAGGTGAAAAAGGAGGGGTTTTATGCAATTGCAGACCGAGGTAAAAAAACAGCCGAGTAAACGAAAGTTTAAAATGCCTGACGCGTACGTACTACTATTTTTTATTGCTTTACTTTGTGCAATAGCTACATATTTCGTTCCTGCTGGAGAATTTAAAAGAGTCACAAACGGTACTGTTACAACGACAATACCAGGAAGTTATCATTCTGTTCCACAATCGCCGGTAGGGTTTGTTTCTTTTTTTACCGCTATTGAAAAAGGAATGACACTTGCTGCTCCTATCATCTTCTTAATTTTATTTACAGGTGGAGCCATTGCAATTCTTGAAAAAACAGGTGCTCTTGACGGTTTAATCTATCATGTAATTAACAAATTTCGTAATCAGCAATTACTTTTCATTTGCATTGTCGCCGCACTCTTTTCTATTCTCGGAACGACTGGTATTATCGTGAACTCAGTTATCGGCTTTATCCCCATCGGCATCATCGTTGCACGCACATTAAAATGGGACGCTATCGTCGGCGTAGCAATTATTTATTTAGGCACTTATGCTGGTTTTAATGCTACTATTTTATCTCCCTCACCTTTAGGCATTTCACAAAAAATCGCAGAACTCCCGATGTTTTCAGGAATTGGTTTACGTACGGCAATTTATATCTCTTTTTTAATTGCTACCATTTTGTATATTAATTGGTATGTAAAACGCTTAAAAAAATCGAATAAAGGAAGCATACTCGGAGATAACTGGTTTCCAAGTAATGCTCTTTCAAGTGAGAAAGAAACAGAGAAAACAGAAGTTCCTTGGACAATACGTCATAAATTAATTTTACTCGTTTCGGCTTTATCATTAATTGCATTTTTAATAGGCGCTTTTCGTCTACATTGGACGGACGCAGAAATGACCGCTACTTTTATATTCATAGCAATTACAGCGGGAATAATAGGTGGTATGAAAGCAAACGATATCGCTTCTACTTTTCTAGCAGGCTGCCAAAATCTCATATACGGTGCTTTGATCGTCGGAATGGCTCGTTGTATTTCAGTCATTTTAGAACAAGGCAAATTACTTGATACAATCGTTAATCAACTCGCACAGTCTCTCAAAGGACATAGCCCTGTATTTGGCGTTCTCGGCATGTATGTAAGTAGTGCCGCATTACATTTCCTCATTTCATCCGGGACAGGAGAATCTGTTATTTTCATTCCGATATTAGCTCCATTAGCCGATTTCATGCATATTACACGCCAAGTTACAGTACAGGCTGTTATGCTTGGAGAAGGTGTAGTGAACTGCCTCAATCCAACTTCTGGTGTTTTAATGGGCGTTCTCGCAGCGAGCGGCATTTCTTATGGAAAATGGATTCGCTTCATGGCTCCACTTGCATTCATTTGGTTTATCATCGGACTTATTTTTCTTATTGTTGGTGTGAATATTGAATGGGGACCGTATTAAAAGACTCTTATTATACTTAACTTGATAAAATATCTATCCTATTCTCCAATCCTATAAAAATCACTTATTCTAGTATAGATATAAACAGGGATTGATCATAGTGATCAATCCCTTCTCTCAAAGCAAAATACCTTTAAATATTTTAATTCCAAATTTTATTTACCCATTCAGGATGATCAATAAAAGGATTGCGATTATGTTGATATTTTGTAAAAATCACTTCATTACGCTTTCGCTCTAAATCATCTACCGGGTCTTGTTCATTCCATTTTAGTAAAACGGATAGTTTACCCATGTATGGATCTTTATTGTTATTCACCTTTTCATTTAATTCTAAGTCTATTTCGCCGTTGTCTCCTTCATAACGAACAGCCATGTAAAATAGCATTCTAGCGATATCTCCTTTTACACTATCACGAGGTTCCCAAGAATCACTATCGTACTTACATTCTGTCGCTTCTGAATGATTCACACCACCATTATCAAAATCCAGATTTCCACGTGAGCTATTTACAGATACATCCGTCGCTCTTAAATGATGCAAATCTGTTCCAGCTCCTGCAGTCGTTCCAAAATCACCGTGAGATTTTGCCCAAACATGCTCTCGGTTCCAATTATCAACTCCTGAACCATTCGTAAGTTTCCCTTGCGAACGCCCAGTATATAAGAGTAGCACATTGTTTTTATTATTTGGATCTTCATCAGTATCTCTTAGTGCTTCCCAAACCGCACTGTATGATAACTTTGTATGATCATCAATAATATTATGAAGTTCCTTCTTTAATTCTAAACCCATTTTTCCTATTGCATTATTATAATATGTATCGTCATAGCTTTTTACAATAATCTCTTGTGGTGATGCAGAAGCTACTTCACCGTGTATGATATCTGTGAATGATAGAGATGCAGTACCTAAAATAAAAAATGAAGATAGTGTAACCATAGCAAGCCTTGTATTTCTAAACTTCATATACCCATTTCCCCTTTAAAATATAATTTGAAGCTATTAACTAAAAAATGCTTTCTAGCCCCCAAAAACTTTTAGAAAGCCATACCCATCCTTTTCTTTTTATTTAATACAAAACTCTATTGAGTCTGTATTATTTCCACACTTTTTGTTTATCTACTTTTCACAAGGAATATCCTTCTCTAGTAAAGATTATTAAAATATTCTTTACAATTAAAAAGTAGTTTAATGTTAACTTATAAATTTCAATTTTTTTATGCAATTATGCATATTTGATAAATCGTTCGACTTTTCTTTTTTCTATGACTGTCTTTATTTTTTGTGTAAAACCCTTCTTCCTCTGTAGAATAAGTACAAAAATAGATTGGATACCATGTAAGGCACCAATCTATTTTAATTAAAGAAACTTTGGTAATTCTGAGTTCACAACACATTGTGAAGTAATGATAACATTTTTATATTGAGACAGAACTACTACTATTTATTTGGTATCGAATCTATATACTTTTTAACTACTTCATATACATATTCTTGATTTGCCGCCGCTGTATTTGGATTGTATTTTCCGCCGTTTGTTTTATTGTTAGATAATACTCGAATCCCTAAAAATGGTACGTCATAAGCTTTTGCGATTTGCGCTGCTGCTGCACCTTCCATTTCTTCTACAGATGTACCGTATTTTGTATGGAACCATTTAATTCTATCAACTTCATTATTCCAAACGTCTGCTGAACCTATAGTACCTTCGACCACTTTACCTTTTGTATATTTATCTTTTACTGCATTAGCTGCTGCAAGTAAATCCTTATCTCCCTCGTAGTATCGGATTTTCTCAGCATTTGGATCTTCTCCTGCACTCCCTTCAGAAGCCATCAGGTCCATAGATATCCATTTTTCCGGTTCAATTCCTTGGTTCTCATTCATATTTGTTGTTTTTAGTGAACCTATATTCGCGACTTGTTTTCCTAACACAATATCAAATACATTTAAATTAGGATCATGTCCACCTGATGTTCCTTGGTTAATAATCGCTATAGGCTTATATTTTTCAATAGCCACTGCTGTAGCGGCTGCTGTATTTTCCATTCCTTTACCTGTTTTCGCAACGATTACAGGATAATTGTCTACAGTTCCTTTATAAAATACGAAACTCCCAGATTTTTCTTCTTTCACATTTTTTAACCTTTTTGCAAATTTTTCAGCTTCTATTGGCATTGGACCTTGAATTAAGATAGGGTTTTGAGTGCTTTTTGCCTCTGCTGCTTGTTTTGGACTAGCATTACATCCTGCAAGTATTGAGAATGATAATGCGATAGTAGTTGCTAGGGCACCATATTTTTTCAACAGATTTTTCTTCATAAATAATCTCTCCTCTTTCTCTTGTTGTTTTCTATACTCGATGTTTTGGTCCAAAGAAAAAAGCTCTAGAAATTGTAGAAAAATCTCTACTTTCTAGAACTACGGTAGTCAAAGTTAATTAAGCAAAAGATGAGGCCAATGCTAAATTATAGAACGGTAGCGGCTCAATACAGAAAGCGACCGAATACTTTAACCCGTAGTCCAGTTCTTTCATTGGGAACTAGGTAGAAACGCTCGGACCATATTACCGAGTATATACGAGTGATGTTATTTAAAATTATTATATTGGTAATATAACAAACTTTTAGTGTATACGCAATCTAAAAGTGAACATTTTTAATAATAATAATAAAAATGTTCGTTTTTACAACTTAAATAGTTAGTATTTATCATTCCTAAATGGATAACGACGCTAAAAAACTCACAACCCATATACTAAACTAGATTAACCTACAACAACCGATCTTTTACAGACAATTACTCTACCTTTTCAGCGTTTGAGGCATTTATTACTACATAATTCGGTATTGTCGCAACGAGTTGTATTAAATGTTGGTACATACTAATTTGCATCATTTCATTCGCCTTCTCAGTATTTCCAAGCATTTGATACGCTTGTGCGATTAAATCTTCCTCTGGAAAGTTAGGACGTATCGTTTCGCCAAGTAATTGAAGCACCTCATTTGGTCTATTGAGTATAAGATAGCAAGTTGCTTTAAACGATACCACCTCTTTCACAAGAGAAACATCTTCACTTTCTCCCTGCACTCGGCTAAAGAGATACATTGCCTCTTCTAAAATTTCAATTCTTCTATCCATATCCTCTGTTAACATGTGGTGATTAATAAAAAGTAGCCCCATTTGAATTAATAATGGAAAACAAGAATAATATTTTTTTGTCACTTCCCTGCACTCCATCATTACTTCATCAAACGGTTCTTCACTAAAAGCTTCCGCTAGTCTATGATATAAATTTTTAATATCTTCCTGTTCCATTTGCAGTGTATAACAGATTAATTCATCTATACTTATGTTAAAGTACGATGCTAACAGTGGCACAAATGTAATATCCGGATAACTCTGCCCAGTCTCCCATTTGGAAACAGATGCTTTCGTAATACCGATATACGCCGCTAACTCTTCCTATGTAATTCCTTTTTCTTTTCTCTTATCCGCAATGATTTTATGAATATGAATTTCTCTCACTGTATCACCTCATACTTTTATTATATGTACTTTATTTCACACAAAATATAGATTTTAAGTCGACTTTCGTTAACAAAATCAACTGTTAGGAAACATCTCTCTAAAATAAAAGGCAGGAACATATTTGATATGTTCCTGCCTTTTTATTGTGGGGTATCGATACATAGCCATCTAACTAAGATTTTGAAGTGCTTCAAAATCAAAAATTTCATCTCACCACAGTTTTCTATGAGAATCTAGTGAACAGCTTATTTACATAATTTTCGAAAGCGGAAGTTAAAAATTCTTAGTTTCTTGCTCAATTAAAGCCACCCGTTAGTTAAACAACAGAAGGTTTCTTAGTCAAGAACCGCTCCAATCGTATTACGGTATTAAATTACATATCATAAGGTTCGAGCTTCAAAATAAATTCTTCAACAGCCTTGCCTCTTGCGTTGGAAAAACCTTTATCTTCAGAGATGATTTTAAACCTGCATTTTTCCAATACCCTAATGGAGGCGAGGTTATCTTTAGCGGCACGAGCATAGAGCGGGCGTACCTTAATATACTCCAGAAACTCTGACAACGCTTTAGTTGCAATACCATGACCCCAATATTCCTTCCCAATCCAGTAGCTTACTTCGGGTTCGCCGAACTGTTCAAAGTTCGAGACGTGTCCAGTGACAATGCCATTGAATAATATAGTCTTAATTGTAATAGTCTCGTCAGCAATATTTTTTTTCCAATGGTCAAAAAATGCGTCCTTATCAGTGGGGTCTTTAGCTGTAAAAGCAGCCATATAGTTCGCCGTTGAATCTAGTTGTTGTTCGAAAAAGATAGGTAGATCTTTCTCTGTGATATCTCGTAGCTTCACTTCGCTTTTGCTAATGGATTCCATATAATTCACAAGCTCCTTAACATATTTTTTAATATTAATTCTTCCAAATTTAGAGAAATTCCTTCTTCAACTAATCTGCCCTTTAGTTGAAGAAGGAACAATGCATATTGTATACATAATCAGTTAACATAACGTCTCATTATCGGTAGCAAGGAAAAAGAAGAACCCTGCTCTCACAAGGGAACCTTCTTTTTTAGTTCTATGAATCTATACATTTTTTTATACATTCCTATCCTGGCACGATTTTAGGGTTCTTGTTTGTTACTGGATTAGCCAAAAAACTGTATAAAATCTTGCATACTCTTAGCGTGGGGGTTTTCCAAAATACTGGCATCCCCCAATATGTGCTTTCTTATGGGTATTTCTTGAACCCTCATTAAAACACTTTCCCGTCCTTTGTCTATCTTTAAAAGTAACTCTGCTTATTTATTTAAAGTCCTTGCAACGAGGCATTGTACTCCTCCTAAAGCCAAACAAATGATTAAAATTACACATCCATATTATACTAATTAAACTAAAAATTCATTCTCTTTTCATTTCATTCATTATGTAAATAAAAAAGGATAATCCGCCCTCATAATGGACTAATTATCCTATAAATCTTTATCTAAATTTAATAAAATTAGAACTTCTTTTCCTATGTATACTTATTTCGTTATTTCACCAAACTGCGCTCTCGTCACTTTCGCCAAGTCATCAACTTTAAGCTCAATTTGCACTCCAATTTTCCCGCCACTTACAATGATTGTTTCAAGTGATTGGGCACTTTCATCAATACATGTAGAAAATAATTTCTTCATTCCTACTGGTGAACAACCGCCGCGAATATACCCTGAAACTTTCGTAATATCTTTAACAGGAATCATTTCTATCTTCTTTTCACCGACCGCCTTTGCGGCTGCTTTTAAATTTAGTTCCTCATCTACTGGGATAATGAACACATGATAATCCTTACTATTCCCTTGAGCGACAAGTGTTTTATATACTTCTCTCACTTCTCGTCCAATTTTCTCTGCTACGGATACTCCATCAATTTTCCCATCGTCCGGATCATATGACATCATCGAATATTCAATTTTTTCTTTATCTAATATTCGCATCGCATTAGTTTTATCTTTTTTCATAGCGGTCTCCTTAAAAAGTTATTTCATATTATTAAGTTTTCTTTTATTATACACTCTTTTCAATTTCTCCTACATAACTTCACGTATTCTTCAAAACTGAAAATATTGATATTTCCAAATTCATCTGATATAATTTGGAAAAACTTATGTTAAGGAGAGATTTTTAATGCGAACTTTTAATACTTCTTTCCAACTTCATCATCATACGTAACGCCGTGTATCCGAAGAAAAATTTTTCTTCGTGGGTACAGGGCTTTTCCTGTTGACCCACGAAGCGTTCATAAAGCTATGTGGGTATTTTTATACCTGCATAGCTTTTTTTAATTTAAAAGAGGAGTGATTATGGTGGAAATGAAAAATGTAAAAGGGACAAAAGATTATTTACCAGAGGAACAAGTACTACGAAATAAAATTAAAAGAGCTTGTGAAGATACGTTTGAACGTTATGGCTGTAAACCCTTAGAGACACCAACGTTAAATATGTATGAGCTTATGTCTTACAAGTACGGTGGTGGCGATGAAATTTTAAAAGAAATATATACACTTAAGGATCAAGGAAAACGCGAGCTTGCCTTACGTTACGATTTAACAATTCCATTCGCTAAAGTCGTGGCGATGAATCCGAACATCCGCCTACCCTTTAAACGTTATGAAATTGGGAAAGTATTTCGAGATGGTCCGATTAAACAAGGAAGATTCCGTGAGTTCATTCAATGCGATGTTGATATAGTTGGTGTAGAGTCTGTCATGGCAGAAGCTGAACTCATGAGCATGGCATTTGAACTATTCCGAACGTTAAACTTAGAAGTAACAATTCAATATAATAACCGAAAATTATTAAACGGTATTCTCCAGTCTATTAACATCCCTACTGAACTAACGAGTGACGTAATTTTATCATTGGATAAAATCGAAAAGATTGGGATTGATGGTGTACGAAAAGATGTATTGGAGCGCGGGGTTACTGTAGAAATGGCCGATACAATATGTAATACTGTTTTATCTTGCCTAAAGCTCCCTATAGCCGACTTTAAAGACACTTTCAATAATACACTTGTCGCCGATGGAGTAAACGAATTGCAACAACTACAGCAATACTTACTCGCTCTCGGAATAAATGAAAATACGATATTCAATCCGTTTTTAGCAAGAGGACTCACAATGTATACAGGCACTGTGTATGAAATCTTTCTAAAAGATGGCACGATTACATCTAGCATCGGTAGCGGTGGTCGATACGATAATATTATCGGAGCATTCCGTGGTGATAATATGAACTATCCAACAGTCGGTATTTCATTCGGATTAGATGTCATTTATACAGCTCTATCACAGAAAGAAACCATACCATCTACAGCAGATCTTTTTATCATTCCACTCGGGACAGAATTACAATGTTTACAAATCGCCCAGCAATTGCGTTCTACTACTTCCTTAAAAGTCGAACTTGAACTAGCTGGACGTAAATTGAAACGTGCCCTTAATTATGCAAATAAAGAAAATATCCCGTATGTGCTAATAATTGGTGAAGAGGAACTATCTACAGAAACCGTTGTATTGCGCAATATGAAGGAAGGTACTGAAGTGAAGATTCCCCTTTCTTCTTTACGTAATTATTTATAATACGAACCACCCTCATTTGGGTGGTTTTTCTAGTGCATAAATAAAGAACCATTAAGTTTACATAATACAATTACCGTGTCCTCTAAATGTAAATCACAAAAAATATATCCATTCACCCACTATATTTGGTAATATATTCATACAAACATATTATTTAGGAGGAATTAACTTTGAGGGCAGTTGTAAAAACATTGAAGTGGACTACAGGTATCTCCCATCTTTTATTAATTCCTTGTTATTTATTTCAAGGGCTAGTTAACTTATATGGGATACCGTTACTTATAGTAATTACTTTACTACATATCATCACTAGTGTATTAGCTAAAAAGGAAGGCATGAAAGCCTATGCTAATTATATAGGAATCTTGGCTATTCTAGTTGCTTTCTTTCCCTATATACAAATCGCTATACATATTATAGCGTCGATTTTCCTTCTATTAGATGCGGCTTCCACGAACACAAACGAAGTTTATGATTCATAGTGGATTGTGGACTGTAAACAGACATTAGGGAAATATTTTTCAACCCTATACAAAAAAGAGGGCAGATATGCATCTCCCTCTTTTGTCTAACTATTATTATTCTTGTTCTTGCTCGTCCATAATCTTCTCGAACGCCGCAGATACTTTTTCAAATTCCTCGTCATTCTCTATGTATGAGAATTCATTATCTTCTTCTATTTTTAAAAAGAAGATATCAATGTCTTCCTCAGTTTCTGTTTGAATGTCTTCTACAAAGGCAACTGCAATGTATTCTGCACCTTCGACATCCATCGCTCCAAGCACTTCAACTTCCTGTTCTTCATTATTCTCATCGGTAAGACTAAAAACTTCGCCTACTTCAATTGCTTCCATATTCATTCTCCTCCTATCATACTCTAAAAAATAAAACGTTCAAATTGCACACTTACTAACATATCTTTCCATAAAAAAGTTGAATTCATACAGAAAGAACAACAAATTCTTGCTGATTCAGCAAAAGTATTCAACTATAAGGATATCATTTATGAATAGGAATGAACATATTTTAAATGAGATAATTGGATTAATTAATTTAAAATCCTTCTTTAGATTTCCGAAAGACCTCCATGTTCCATAATGATTCTTTCATATAGGCAGCTGGAATGCCACCTTTCAATCTGTAAGTAAATACTAAAATAGCACCTCCTATCCTGATTCCTTTCCGTACGTTTTTAGGATGAGAGATAAATCCTTCTATATAAACTAAAGAGACTTATGCAGCAATTCCAATACATCTTTCATCGCAAAAGGACCGTCTTTTTTTACATGCTCAGCGAATTCAGAAACGAGACATAATGTTTTCACACTTTCGATTGGATGCTCTCCTGACGCACTTTCAGCAGAAAGCATAACAGCATTCGTCCCGTCCAGTACAGCTTGAAATACATCTGTCACCTCAGCTCTTGTAGGAATAGAATGATTTACCATAGATTGAAGCATTTGTGTCGCTGTAATGACATATGTATTCGTTCGATTGCACTCACGAATCATCATTTTTTGCAAAAGCGGAATAAATTGATACGGCAATTCCACACCTAAATCTCCCCTTGCGATCATAATGCCATCCGCTTCTTTGCATATGTCTTGAAAATTCTCGATTGCTTCCATCGTTTCTATTTTTGCAATTAAATTAGGAGATGTTTCTTTATGTTCATGTATAAAACTTCGTATTTCCTTTATATGACTAGGTTTTCGAACGAAAGAACACGCAATAAAATCAACTTCCTCTTCTAGAAGAAATTGAATATCTTTTTTATCTTTCTCCGTAATAGCTGGCAAACTAACAATTGTACCTGGTAAGTTCACCCCTTTATGAGAGGAAATATTTCCACCTGTTTTTATTCTTGTTTCTATTTTTTCCGAACTTATCTTTTCAACGATTAACTCAACTTCTCCATCATTAATAAGAATTCTACTTCCAACTTTTACGTCATTCGCAATCCCCACATAATCAACACTTGCTCCTTCTTTATTCCCCTGAACTGGATTGGTATGTAAAGTAAATAACTCCCCTGCTTCAAGTGTAATTTGTTCCTCTTTCATTTCACCCAATCTTATTTTAGGACCTTGTACATCCCCTAGAATTTTAATAGAATCGTCTAACGATTTTACTAAACGAATGATGTCTTTATGACTTTCATGCGTACCATGTGATAAATTTAACCGAACAATTTTCATACCATTGTTTATTAACTGCGCTAACGTTTCTTCATTATTACTCGCTGGCCCAATTGTACAAACTCGATCAATTGTCATGTCCCCACCATCCTTTTTTAAATGTTTCCCATAAAATAAAGAGAAGATTCTTTTTATAGGAAAGACCATGTAACTAAGGGTGCAAAGAAGTTTTATATGAAGAGAATATTTTGCTGAAGAAGTAGCTTAAATTTAACTTTTCGACTCCATAGTTATTGTTAGTTTCGTTGCAATGGGGTACTACTAATAATAAATCTTGTTTACATACGAACGTTAGATTGGGATATCGAAAACGACCTATGGAGGAACCACAATGACTACTCTTCGAAAAAAAATAATGGGACTAACATTAGCGGGAATGGTAGCACTATTTACATTAGCAACAGGAATCATAATGAACGATAACGAGGTAAAAGCTGAGGTAAAAAAAGCAGGAAAGCAACCTAAAAATGTGATTTTCATGGTTATAGATGGGACAAGTTCTTCTGCTACAACATTAGCCCGCTGGTATAAAGGTTCACCTCTTGCACTAGATCAAATTGTATCCGGAGGTGTTCGTACGTATTCAGCCGAATCAGCTATTACGGACTCTGCACCAGCAGCCACAGCTTTAGCGACAGGAAATAAATCAAATTCAGGCTACGTGGGCGTATTACCTTCTGTTGTGAATTCACCTGGCTTAGAACCAGTGAAAGAAGAATGCAAGTTTCGTCCAGTTGCCAACGTCTTAGAAGGCGCAAAACGTTCTGGCCGCGCGACAGGAATCATTGCTACATCAGAAATTCAACATGCTACTCCGGCTAGTTTCTCTGCCCACCACGTTAACCGTAAAGATTTCGAAGTACTTGGTGAACAGCAAGTGTATCAAAATATAGAAGTTGTATTAGGTGGTGGAAAAGCAGCACTTCAGCCTACGACAAGCAACGGAATTCGTAAAGACAACGAAGATTTAGTAAAAGTGATTCAAGACAAAGGGTATGACTTTGTCGAAACAAAAGATGCGTTATTAAACTCCAAATCAAAGAAAATCTGGGGTTCTTTCTCTAATACTGCCCTTGCGTTCGATATGGATCGTATAATAACCAATCCTAAGCAGCCAACTCTTTCCCAGATGACGAGAAAAGCAATTCAAACATTATCAAAAGATAAAGATGGTTTCTTCTTATTTGTAGAAGGTAGTAAGGCAGATTGGGCAGCACATGCAAATGACCCAATCGGGATGATTAGCGATGTATTGGCATTTGATGATGCAGTTACAGAAGCATTAGAATTTGCGAAGAAAGACGGTAACACTATGGTCATTGCTTTAGCGGATCATGGTAATAGCGGTATTTCCATTGGTAACAGCAATACCACAAAAGGCTATGATACTACACCAGTATCAGCTTACATTGCCCCACTGAAAAAGGCGAAAATGACACTTGAAGGTGCTACAAATAAACTAAAAGATGATTTATCTAATATAAAAGAGGTCGCTGCACTTTACGGTTTAGACGACCTAACTGATAATGAAAAAGAGCTGTTAAAAGCTGCACGAAAGAAAACTGATGTAGGTCCAATCTTTACTAAATTATTGGCCAACCGTGCGAACATCGGTTTTACAACTGGTGGTCATACGGGTGAAGATGTATTCTTATACTCTTACGGTCCTCAAAAGCCATACGGTTTAGTCCAAAATACAGACATTGCGAAAATAATGGCCAAAGCAATGGGCTTTCAATTAGGAGAATTATCTAAGAAATTATTCTTAGATGCTGAAACATCCTTTAAACAAATTGGTGCAACTGTAACGATTGACAAAAAAGATGTACGAAACCCGGTGCTTGTAGTAAAACGCAATAATACGGAGGCCAAATTGTTTGTTAATAAAAACATTATCTATATTGGTGGGAAAGATTATGAATTAGGAGGCATCGTTGTAGAAAGCAACGGGAAATTCTATGTACCTGAAAAGGCAATTCAACTATTCACAAAGCATTCTCGCTAAATTTAAAAACAGACATAAAAAAACGCTATCCTTTCTATAGACAGGGTAGCGTTTTTTTTGTTATATGGATACAAATTTATCTTATTAAATCCATTCAACAATAGTATCCATAGTTTGTCTTGTTTTATTAAATTGTGGTTCTCCTTTACGGTATCCGAATGCAACCATAACTGACACCTCAAGATTGTCATCTTTTAAAATTCCTTCTTGACGAAGTAAAGAATCTACTTTTTCTTTATCGAATCCTTCCATTGGACAAGAATCAATACCGATTTGAGCTGCACTAGTCATCATATTAGCTAAAGCAATATAAGATTGCTTCGATGACCAATCAAATACAGCACGTTCGGAGTCTAACAATTTAAAATCCGATTCTTGGAATTTTTTGAAGAATTCATATCTCATCTGTTGAGCTTCTTCAGGCAATCCAATAATATCTTTCATCATGTGCTGAATATACTCTGCATCATAGTGCATATCTTTGATGGTTCTTGAAAGAACAATGACAAAATGACTTGCTGTTGAAAGCTGCCCACCTGCTCCCCATGAATATGGTAATAGTTTTTCTCTTAATTCTTTATTTTGTACCACAATAAATTTCCAAGGCTCATATCCAAAAGAAGAAGGAGATAATCTTCCTGTTTCTAAAATAAATTTAAAATCATCTTCTGAAATTTTCTTCATAGGATCAAATTCTTTACATGCATGTCTAAAGTTAAAAGCCTCAATAATTTTTTGTTTTGTATTTTGTTTTGTGTTAGTCATAAAAGATCCCCTTTTCATTAAATTATTATTTAACCAAATTATATTTTTAAAGTAACAATGATACAAGTACGCACATTTATGTGCTATAGTATCAAAAAAGATACTATTGTTAAGGGAGAGTCTTTTTATGATTAGTTCAAAAGAAGATGATGTAAATTATCCATTTTTAAATAAATATTCTTGTCCAGTAGAAGCTATCGTCGAGGTTATTGGCGGGAAATGGAAAGGTGTTATTCTTTATCATTTATTAGATGGTAAGAAACGATTTAATGAATTAAAAAGATTAAAACCTAATATCACCCAAAGAATGTTAACACTTCAACTTAGAGAACTTGAAGCAGATGGCATCGTACATCGGGAGGTATATCGTGAAGTGCCCCCTAAAGTAGAATATTCGTTAACTGAACTTGGCGAGTCATTACGTCCAATTATCCTTTTAATGATGGAATGGGCGACTAATAATATGGAGCAGGTTTTGGAAAGTAGAAATAACACTAAATAGTATTTAAAACCTGTAATTAGCCATTACAAACAACTCAAAAAAGATTGCCTCTTAGTATACAGGCGATTTTTTTTGAGTAAAAGGATTATTTTATTTAACTTTTTGTCAATATGTTGCGTTATTTATAAATTATTGCTTACTTTTGTAAAACATAATATTTTTCTATTAAACTATCCATCTTAATTGGTTATTATGTGTTTGAGAGCAAATCTCAATTAAAAACCATAAGGAGTGTTTATCTTGAAAAAATTCTTAGCTATCCCTGTAATTGCTGCATCTCTTATCGGCTTAGGTCAAACTTCAACATTCGCGGCAACCGAAGAAACAAAGGTAAGTCCTGCAAGTACTGAGTCTAATCAAGTGCAACTTCCACCAGTTCAATATGCTTTAGAGGCTAATGAAGAGTTCGCTTTTTACGGTTCAGGAATTTACAAATTTCACCATGAAGGCGGGAAGGATCTAAGAGTTTTCCTTAAAAATATTGGTAATGAAACTTTCAGTTATGATTTATATAATTCTAAAGGTGGATGGTTATCAAACGGAAAGTTAACACCTGGACAACAAACTATTAATGAATTTAGTACTGAGTGGTCTGATTGGCTTCCTAATGGTAAATACCAGATTGTATTTAAAAATAACAGTGGTGCATTTTCTAAAGTCAAAATTGCTGCAAGAGCACTAGACGAGTTTGAAAAATAGTACTTTTGGAATAATATTACCGATTGGAGCAGTTAGCTTTTGCTAGCTGCTCTTTTATTCTTTTCGTATTGTTGCTGCCATAAAGTATGGAGGACCATTCTTTCCATATTTCATTACCTCGTCAATATCCTGCAATTGTTGGATACCTTCCTCATCGTTACAATCACCAGGAATAATAATTGATGTGCAATATAATGGTGTAACTGACTCCTCATCATATGGCGACTCTTCAGCGAGATAAAACTGAGCTACCATTGGAAGTTCTTCTCTTTTACAGATTTCAAGAATCTGCTGCATTAACAGTGCAATTTCCTCATCATAAAATTTCTCTTTATCGTACATATCAATCCATTCCCCTTTTCTACAAAATAAAATTTTTGTAGAAAATAATGGACTTTAAAAACTACTAAATTGCAAATATAAATACAAGGGAGCATTTTATATGACTTCCTATCAAAGAATATCTTTAATAGTTATCACTCTTTTTTATCATTGTGATGTTCCTTTCAAATGAAGTCTTTATTTCTTAACACCCAACAAGAATGTACAACAAACTAAAAAGGCCTACTCACACGAGTAGGCTTTTGAAACTATGAAAGCTTCGTTAATAATTGATTTAAATCTTTTTTCGTTTTCGTCGTTAATGACTTCATTTTATTAACATCTATCTTTTCTTTCTCCGCTCCTACAATTAACGGATACATACTTTGGCCAATTGTTTTATATTCAGTCGGATGTGATGCTTCTAACTCTTTTTCAATGACATCCCACTTCTCATTAATTTGTTTTCCGATTTTATTAACTGTTTCTAATTTAGGATTTGCAGCTAATTGCTTGTCCAAGCTTTCAATTAATGTAACGACTTCTTTTACATTTGTTTTCACAGCGACGCTTTTCTTCGGATCTTTCGTTGTTTTTCCGTTATTGTTTGTACTTGTACTTTGATCTGTTGTTTTTCCGTTGTTGTTTGTACTTGTACTTTGATCTGTTGTTTTTCCGCTAGTAGTTTGATCATTCGTTTTTCCTGTCGTTTCTTTTTCTTTTGTTGTTTTGTCGTTACTTTCTGTTCCTGATGATTCCTTTGTATTTTTTGCATCCTTATCTGTTTTTTCATTCGAAGAAGTATTTGTGTCTTTTTCAGTATCTTTCGTTGTTTTTGACGCTTCATCTGCACTTGTCGTTTTCGATTGCTCTTCATTTTGTGCAGTTGCCTGATCCTTCTTCGCTGCATCTTTATCTGTGGAGGTACTACAAGCTGCCATTGTAAGCATTGTACCAATTGCTACTGATGCGATAGCGACCTTTTTCATTTTCATAAAAATCCCCCTATGTTTACAATTTTATCCTTCTCTTTACGATTCTATTTCCCCTTAAAAAATCCCTTTTCATACGAATCACCATCTTTCCGACAGTAATCTTCATAATAATACGTACAAAAAACGATAAATTCATTTTAATATTCGAGTTTTTTCTACTACATTTTCCTCCTCTGTAGCAAAAGAAAAAGAGTATGTTGTCACATGAAGATTTACAATCTACAAATGACAACATACTCCCCTATCAATTTTTTATCTTTCTTGACATTTTATTTATACAAAAAACAAAATAATTACTAATTTTTTTATTTCTCAACAATTGTTAACATAATATTTTTATGAATAACCACCGTTCGAATGAATGACTTGCCCAGTAACCCACTTCGCTTCTTCACTTACTAAAAAAGCAATTAAGCGTGCCGCATCCACCGGTTCTCCAACTCTTCCTTGCGGGAATTTCCATACTAAATGATGCTGTAATTCCTCTGTAATCCATCCTGTATTCGTTGGTCCTGGATCAACAGCATTGACTGTAATCCCCTTCTCCATAGCAATTGGTGCAACTGACTTTGTAAATGCTTCTATTGCTCCTTTCGTTGCTACGTATGCTAGTTCATCTGGCATCGGGCCTAATGACTGCCCAGAAGTAAGATTAATAATACTTCCACTCGTTTTAAGTGAAAAATGTTTAATAAATAATGAACTTAATAGCATAGGAGCACGAACATTAACCGTATAATGTTTATCTAGCTGTTCTACATCTAACTCTTCAATTTTCGTAGGAGTAGAATACGCCGCATTATTAATAAGAATAGATGGATCCCCTAAACGTTCTGATACCATATACAATACACGATTAGGCGAATAAGACTGCGATAAGTTTATTTCTGCCATTTCACATCGAACGCCGTAACTTTCAATTTCCTTTTTCAACAAAAAGGGCTCTTGATCATTCATTCCCCATGGCATCGCTTTATCATACCGAGGCCAATACGTGAAAAAAATGTCTATCCCATTTTGAGCAAGCACCTTGCATACAGCTGCACCAATTCCATTCAGACGAGTTGCCCCTGTTACAATTGCTATTTTCTTCACCTTTTCTCCTCCATCTATGGATAAATCCCCTGCACGAATACAGAGGATCTACCTTTTTAATTAATATTTGACAATATACGCTCAGCGCCTAATTTTAAAATTTTAATAAAGATATAATTTACAATCGTAAACATTACAAATAAAACGATAAACATAATCCAAAGTCCTACTTGAAGGAAGAAGTATAATACACTTACACCCGCTACAATAACTAAAGCTATTAAAATATTAGCTAAAAAATTCCACAAAGTTGTATATCGACTTTTAAATAATTTCTGTTCTGTATCCCAATGAATATCTGCAGTTTGTGCATCCCAGCGTGTACCGATTAAATTAATTAACAATAAACCGTTCGCACTTAGTAAGAACCAAAGTATCATGAAGACTGGCGAAATACCTGCTACAAATGCCATTGTAATACCGAATACTCCTAAAATGACTACATTAATTAACCAGGCCGTTATCGCTTTCGCAAAAAAGATATCCGAAGCCTTTACTGGTAAGTAACGATTCACAAACCAAGAGCTTCCATCTCGTGAGAATGACGTTGTTGCAATAACGTTACTCCCCATTAAAAATAAGGATGCACAAAGGCCAACACCAATTGCGAAACCTGCTGATTCTGGATTATCAATATATTCCGTAATCCATTTTAAATTTCCATCTTGTACAAACAAAACAAAGAACAGCATAATTGGCATAACGAAAGTTTGCACAATACAGTTTAAGAAAAATTGTGGTGTACGGAATAACGTTTTAAATTCTTTTTTCACATATGCTTTTAAATGAGAACTTTGTACTGTTGATTTCTGTAAACCTTCTGCTGAAATTACCTCTTTCTTTGCTGTACTCGTTGAAAGTCCAATAACCCCTTTTAAATATGTACGCTCTGCAATGTAATAAAACAAACCGAAAAATGCGATAGAAATAAGAATGTATATTAGTACGTATAATATTCCCTTCCACGATGCATTTTCTACTAATCCCATTGCACCAAAATATGTAGTTGGAAAATAATTTGTCATTTGTATGAAAAGGGAGGATTGATTATTTGTAAGATAATTCGCAACTGAATCTCCAGCTCCAGATACTGCACTTTTATTTCTCCATTGCATAAATACATTGATTCCGACGATAAATAGTATACTTACGATTCCAATAAATATACTTCCTCGATCTTTATTTTTCGCTATATTCGTATACCTCATAATAATTGTCATAATTAACGAAGCTAAAACTAGCGGAATGATCGGGAAGAATAAGTAAATGACAATCATATAAATGTAATATGTAATGAAAGCACCACTCTTTAAACCGTAAGTAATAAAGATAGGCAATAAAATAAACGAGCTCATTACGTATTGTGTAATTAACACTGTAAAGAACTTTGCCGAAATAATTTGCGCTGGTTTTAACGGTAACGGTAGCAACATTTCAACATCATTACTATAGTAAAACACTGTTAAAATGTTCATAATACTCATCAAAAATACCCATATACTAGCAACTGCTAATCCCATCGCAATAACAATTCCTGGATCCTGTCCGAGGTGTATCATTCCTTCATATATTCCATGGGTCATCGAACCGAATATTAAAAAACCTACAAATAAAATGGCTGCAAATGAAAATAAATACGCCCATCTTTTCTTTTTATCTGTTATGAAATCTGCATAATTTAATTTCAATAATACTTTCGTTAACGTCAAAATTTTACTCATTGCCCGTCATCTCCAAGAACATTTTTTCAAGTGATTCATTGGATTCAAAATGATCTCTCATTTCATTTAAATTCCCTTTAAACTGAAGATTTCCCTTATTAATAATCGCGACGCGGTCACATATTTTTTCAGCTACTTCTAATACGTGTGTCGAGAAAAATACAATCTTCCCTTTATCAGCATGTTCTCTCATCATTTCTTTTAAAATATATGCAGATTTCGGATCAAGACCTGTTAACGGTTCATCTAAAATCCACACATCTGGTTCATGTACGAGCACACCGATAATAACAATCTTTTGTCTCATACCGTGTGAATAACTTTGAATTTGATCAGATAAAGCATTGTACAGATCAAACTTCTTCGCTAATGACTCTATTCGTTCTTGTCTTACTTCCTTCGGTACTTCATACATATCAGCCATAAAGTTTAAATATTCAATCCCTTTTAATCGTAAAAACATATCCGGGCTATCTGGAACATAGCCAAATGTTTTCTTCGCTTCCATCGGATTTTTCATAATATCTTTACCGTTGATTGTAATGGTTCCTTTGTCCACCCCATGAATACCAGTAATCATCTTAATTGTCGTTGATTTACCCGCACCATTCGGTCCTAAAAACCCAAAGATTTCTCCGCTCGGTACAGATAAACTTAAATCTTTTACTGCATAGGTAGATCCATTATAACTTTTTGACACATTCAAAATTTCGATCATTACATCCAATCCTTTCCTTAATTACCAATTAACTATATTAACATTATAGCATACTTATATTTTTAGATTTTTACATTTTTCAGTTTTTTTAACCTTTAAAATAAATATAAACTCCTAATCCAACAATTAAAACAACAGCTAGTATTATATAAATCATCGTAAGTCGTTTAATATTTCCTTTTGTCGCTTTACTATAATTCGCATCACCATTTCGCCCAATTAACACCGTTCCAATTACAGTAATAACTACAAGTAATATAACGATCATTATCCCAGTTAACATTTCGTCCTCCCCCTCCTTACATCCATTTTACGATATTTCCCTTTTCATTTTACAGAATATTTAACCTTTTTTACTATTATTATGAAATAAATCGCAAAACTATTATTACTATGAATTTCCATATGTGATATATTTATAACATATAGTGATTTATCCCGCATTAACTGGCAGTAAGACTCCCACCTCAAATTTCGGCTGGAGCAAAGAAGTTAGGTGGGAGCCCTGCTGCCCGTAAACGCCCGATTGGTGAAGGCTAATAATCAGTGGGGGATGAACACCCCCCACTGATTAAAGTTTCACTTTATTTCTAACATCGAAAGGAGAATCTATCATGAAAACGACTTGGATTAAATATTTAGGATTTCTCGGTTTCTTTGGGTTTCTCGGATTTTTTTATGAAAAAGGATTGTTTACTCTGTTCTGTTTCTTCTCCTTTTTCACGACGTATAGAACGGTTCAACACGATGAACTGTTTGAACAAATCGTCAATAAATCTTGCCGCAACGCCTTTATCATTACGTTATTAACTACCGCTATCATTATCTTTATTGAAATGTTATTTCCGAATCCTACACTACAAGAGATTGATATTGCTCTTATTTTCAGCACACTCATTCTTACATTCGGATTCTCTATCTTCTTTTACGATAAACCAGTTGATGAAATGGAAGATGCACCATGGCGTTCGTAACGAAGATAAAAGAATACCGTGCCAAAGTACATATGACGCAGGAAGATTTAGCGAAAAAGGTTGGTGTACGTCGTGAAACGATTAGCCATCTCGAAAAAGGAAAGTATAACCCTTCCTTACAGCTTGCTCACGTTATAGCGAGGGCACTACATAGTACGATTGATGAGGTTTTTATTTTTGAGGATTAATAAAGGGCACCAAGTTTAATATATAATACTGAATCGTGAGCGGAAAACATATCAACAAAACCACAGCCTAGATGCATAGTGCTCTCCTTTCAAATTTGATAGGTTCTTCTCTTATCTAGTTTACTTTTTACACATTAAAAAAGAGCGAATCTACATTCGCTCTTTTCCACATATTTATGGCGTAAAGCTTATCATCCAACCTAACATAAATCCAAATACAGCAAACAGTAACATAAAAACACATAAACTACATGCCCACAATGCATATTTTCGACTTTTGCTTTTTGTGAGCATGCCTACGACTGAACACATCAATCCAGCTCCAACTATTTCTCGAAAACCTTCGCCTATAAATGTTTCTTGAATAAGCAATGTAATGTTCAAATACAATAACGCTAGAAAGGCAATAATTAATGAAATAATACCCATCCACGTTTCCTGTTTATAAATACGATTCTTTCTTTTTTTTAAGAATGCCAATTCCATAATCTCGCTTCACCTACTTTCAAGTTTCTAACTTTTTCATGGCTCATCAATTTTTCAACTTCTCCTTTAGGTCCAGTTACAACTGCCCCGTATGTTTTTATCCCATTTTTTTCAAGGAAAGAAATACGCTGTGACAACTCTAATACTTTCGCTCTAGATAGCTTCACTGCTAAATTTTCATGCTTCTGTAATGACTTTAAAACATCAATAAATTGTTCCTCATGAGGTGAGTCACTTAAAAAAGGACCACTTGGACTTGAAATCATATCTGCTGGAAAACCGATTGGGGCAACATACTGACCCTCATCATTCTTTTGCGTCTCCTCTAATCCTGTATTCACGGCATACCAAACAATATCAATAGTAGGAAACGTATCCGTTACCTCTTGTACACTTAATAATTCTCTAAAAGATACATATGCTTCTACAACAGATTCTTGTGGAAGACCTTTTAATACCTGAGCTTCCTCGCTACTATTATAAGACACATTATAATTATTAGGATGAGATAATACCTCGTTATCTATATATGGGACTTCCGGAATTTTTTCATCTGTTGTATATTCACGGCTTACTTTCGTTGCTCTACTTAATAAATAATCTGTTTTCTCTTCTCCTATTCGAATATCTTTCTTTCCTACCCTTTTATACAAATCAAAATGCAATTGTAAACTAAGCGGTAACAATGTTTGCTCCATGTCCCTTTCTTTCATAAATACATTAGGTTCTGTTACACTTAATGTTTGATTTACTACATTCCGTATCTCCATCGCGTTTGTAGGTGCCAATGTATAATATAAAAGTGTAGATATATATAAAATAGGTTGAATAAGTAATAAAAAAGTAAATACAATCAACACATTCGTAATTCGAGCTCTTTTTTTACCTATTTTCAACACTTGCTGCTGTTTTCCATCAGGAAGTGAATCTGGTCTTTGATGAAGAGCTTCTTGTAACAATTCTTTATAATCATCTTGTTCAGAATGAGGTTTATCATTTGTCATTTTGACTCTTTTCCTCCTTTAACAATTCTTTTAATCTCTTTCTCCCACGAATATGTGACTTTTATAAGTATTTACCTTTAAATCTAATACAGTAGCACCCTCTTCGTACGTTAATTGATGTACGTCACATAATAAAATAGCTTGTGCCTCTACCACTGGTAAAGTATGAATAATCTGAATTAATTTTTCATAACTATTTTTTGCGACTACATACTCTTCTGTAGATTCCCCTGCTTGTATTGTCTCTAATTCCTCCGTTCCTACAAAAGATACTTTTTTCTCTTTCCTTACAAAATCAATAAACGTATGATATGCCACTTTAAAAAGCCATGATTTTACCTTTTGGTTTTCATAGTCTTCTAGATAAAGATACGCCCGATAAAAAGTCTCCTGCATCAAGTCCTCCGCTACGTGATGGCTACGAGAAAGGGAAAATAAATACCGGTACACATCGTTTATATAAACCTTATATATTTCTTCAATTTCCATCCCCCTCCTCCTTTCATATATAACACGAATAAGCGTGTTATAAAGTTGCATTATTTTTCCTTTTTATATTTTTTATTTATTAAAAAAGAAATAACATTTATACATTTTAATAACTATTTACAATTATAAACAAAATACGAGATGTTATAACTGTAAATTCCTAAAAAAAGAAAAGCGACAAAATGCAATCTTCACACCAGAACCACATAAAAAATACCGGTATCCTTCCCATGAAGAATACCAGTACTTTTCATTTATCACCCATACAAAACCGCATGAAATACACCTAACAGTAAGTATTGATCCTCTATATAATCCTCATCATATACATCCATCTCGATATAATACATATCTTCCTCAAGACGAATATTCCAATCTGCGATTACATAGCCGTTTCGTAATAATTTTCCAAGCCCAATTGAAATTTTGTGAACAACATATTCTTCTGTCTTATATGTAAAAGTAAATAAGAAATTTGCATCTAATAACTTTCCGTCACATACAAGTATTTCATTCTCTGCATCATTATTATCGATGTACGTTACTAAAATCCTTCTTTGACGCTGCCTACTTACATCCTTTGCAATGACGCGAATATTGTTCTTACTATCCTTTATTTCATAAATGATATTACTACCGACTTTCGGAATGAAGTCTAGCACTTTCATCAACGTATTTTTATAATAGCCCCGTACTGCGCCTACTCCTTCGCTTCCATTGTAAACCTCTATTGAAGTCGTATCCGCTTTACTATCACACAGTCGTTTATAAGAAAGCTGCATCATTCGCTCTCCTCTTAAGTACTGATCAAACGTCACAGGATATCCTATCGCGCGCAGTTCCTTATTTAGCTCATATAAATAGCGTTGAACGCTCTCTACTAATGTTGTAGTTGATATACGCTCTTGAATTTCAAATTGCTGCCAACTGGAAAAAACTCTCCACTGATCTTCCTCTTCATATACGAATCCGAGAATTACTTCCTCACGGTCACTCGTTTCATAATTCAATTGTTCTTTCTGCCCATGTTGCACTTGTTCCATCCACTGTCCTAAATAAATGCCAAGCTCTGCAACCTTCATGCATGACTTCTGAAAAAATACGCTGTCACTCACGCGAATCGTTAAATCCCCTTCAATAAAGCCATTTGCATAAGCGGCATACCGTGGCTCATCCTTCTGCGGGATAGCCTTGTCTAACTCAAATAAAAACATTAACATCCTTCACTCACCTCTAGTTGTTACACAGCTCATACATGACATCGCATCACTCTGAGAAACTATGTATATATAAATATTTAATTATCGCATTATAAAACGTGAATGACCTTAGTATAGTAGCGCTATTTTTGCTTCGCGAACTCCCTCATAATAGAATAACTATCCTTTTATTATTTTTTTCTTGACTTAGAGTTCACTCTAATTATTATAATCAACTCATAGTTCATTCACAATAAAATCAATTGGATAAAATTCAGGAGGGATCGGAAAAGCTAAAATCAAAAGTGGCTGATATTAACGCAGACCTGAATGTTGTCATTCGAACCTTTGATTTATCTGTTAATACAATTGTACATTAAGGTACTAATTAAATAAAAACCTACGATTTCCTGTACGTTAAGAAGTCAGTGATTCTTGCCTTATTTTACTTTCTCTTAATAGTCGTAAAGCTTCTATAATTTATTTAGTACATATAAAAAAGACGGAATCATAAAATCAGCAAATTAGAAAATAAAACAGGATGGGAGTCAGTTATTATGGAGCAATCAAATAAAGCGTTTAGCCAGGCATTAGTAAAATCGTTAAGAGGGGAACGAGGACATCTTCCCATCAAGAATGCTTTGTCGGATATAGACGTGGCGCTTGCGGGAAAACGCAGAGAGGAACTGCCTTATTCTATTTATCAATTAGTGAAACACATGACCTATTGGCAAGATTTTCTCTTATTATCCGCTCAGGGGAAGAAGCCTGCATTGCCTGCCCATGTAAAAGAGAGCTGGCCTGAAGAAGAATGCCCTGGCAGTGAGGAAGAGTGGCAACAGATTATTCAGTATTTTCTTCAAGGGATTGAACAGGCATGCACGATCGCCCAAACTGTTCAATTGGACAAAACATTGGAGGAATGGCCTGGTGAAACCCCTGGCGGTGTTCTACGGAATATTGCATCTCATAACTCCTACCATTTAGGAGAAATTGTGCTGATTCGCAGATTATTTAGTGCTTGGCCACCGCCAACAGGCGGATATCCGGTCTAAACAAGGAAAGGGTTCCACCCCATGCCCATTAACTTAAGATTTTAAATTACACCCAAAACGAAATTTTTACCACTTTACAGTTATTTATGAGAATTAAATTCATTTTTTTCATTACTGGGGAACAAACATTTTTTAAACTTGATGGAGATAGGGTATAAAAATACAAATTTCATCTCCGAAAAAAATAAAAAAACGATTGCTTGAATCCTAAGAGGCAATCGTTTTTTTTAGCTGTTTGTAATGACCAATTACAAACAGCTAAATATATTATTTAGTGTTATTTCTGTTTTCTTTCAGTAAAATTATTTTGACTTGGTACCATCTTTTTTTGTTCCATATCATAGTATATGAACTTATATGAACGATTTTTCAAATATATCTACCGTAACTTAATATATATCAACTAATCGAAAAATCTTAACTCTATTAAAATGAAGCTACCTTTTCTTCCGCCACTTCCGCAATTTCTAAAATTTGTAGCAGGTTCTCCACTTCATAGGTCGGCTTAACGCCTGCCGTATTTTCTTTCAGACCCGGATTATACCAACACGTATCAATACCGTAATCTTCTCCGCCTTTCATATCAGAAGTTAGCGAATCTCCAACCATTAGTACACTTGATTTATCCGTAATCCCAAACTTCTCAAAAGCATAATCAAAAATCTCACGCGCTGGTTTTTGATGGCCGACTTCTTCAGAAATAATAATATGATCAAAGAAGTTACATAAAGGGGAATTTCCAATTCTAGATTGTTGCACTTTTGTATATCCATTCGTAATGATACCTAACTTGCAATCTTGAAGGTTCTCACATAATTGCACTGCACCATCTATAAGATGTACTTCTTTTCCTAAGTTTTCAAGGTATACGTCACTAAAATGCTGCGCGTCTACTTCTATATTATGAAGAGCAAATAATTGTCTAAATCGATCTACCGCTAATTCACTTAGCGTAATCATTTTATTCTCTAAATCTCTCCATAATCCATTACTAATCTCTTTATAACTTGCAAGATAATCATTATACCCTGTAGGCATGCCAAATTGTACAAACGCGTTATGTAATGCGTTTCTTTCTGTTTCAGGGAAATCTAATAATGTATCGTCTACGTCGAATAGTATTACTTTGTATTTCATGATGTTCGCCTCAATTCCTATTTTCTCATAGCTTAATTATAGCAACAATAATAAAAGGAGGCTAATCCAATCAGCCTCCCTCCTCATTATTTATCCCGCATTAACGGGCAGTCCGATTGGTGAAGGCTAATAATCAGTGGGGATGACCCCCCCTCACCGATTAAAGTTTCACTTTATCTTCTAGCAATAACACTTTCATTTCCTCTAACGATTCTTTCGTAAAGCCAAGAGCTTTTTCAGCGTATACTTCAACTGATCCATATTGCTTTTTAACTTCATCAATCGCAGCTTGTAAATACTCAGCACGTGCTTCAAACATTGCACCTAATATTGCTCTACTTTCGTCGTTCTGTAATTTCGCACCTAAAAAGGCCATCATTTTTTCATTTAACTTTTCACGGAAACTGTTACTTAGTAAGTAGTCTTCCATTACTGTTTTTTCCGGTACACCTAGTAAAAGTAATAATAATGCTGAGCCAAATCCTGTACGGTCTTTTCCAGCTGTACAGTGGTTTACTAACGGTAAGTTTTCCGGGTTTTGTGCTAAGTTTAAGAAGCTCACGAATGCTTCATTACCACTTACGAAATCTTGATTCATTTTCACAAGATACTCGCCTGGTTTCCCTAACATAGAAAGGTCACCAACTTGGAAAAATTCATTTATATTCAAGTCTTTCGCCAAGTCTTGCATAACTGGTAAGCACACTTGACGAGCACCTGTAACACTTGGGTTCGGCTTATGCTTCACTTCAAAATCTGTACGGTAATCACAAATTAACTTTAAGCCCGACTTCTGTAAATACTCGATATCCCATTCTGTTAATCCTGCTAATTCTTCAGAACGATACAATTTACCCCATTTTACTTTACGGCCTTCAGTCGTTTCATATCCTCCCATATCACGGAAGTTAAACGCACCTTGTAATGGTAATCTACGCTCAGCTACTGTCACTGCTTGTCCATTACTTCCTACTAATCTAAAATATGGACGCTCATTTTCACTCGGGTTTTCAATTGTACATGCATCCCCACTTACTGTTACAAGTAATTCTCCATTTTCTTCAATATGATCTGGTGAAGTACTCCAATAAATACGAACTTCTTCTATATTATTTTCCCACTTTATATGTAACGTATTATCTTCATTTCGTTCTACAGTTGCTTGTAGCCAATTTCTTTGCTGCTTCATACTTTCACCAACGCTTTCTTCGTATAGTCTAATCCTTCTCTATTGTATTATAGGAAAGCTTACTTTGTCGTTTCGATTTTTCTTTTTATCTTACAAACATGCAAAAAGTTCTTTTACTTGTTCAAAATTTGTACATGGATTCCCGCTAAATGAGTTCGAGAGAGTAAGCCATCCATCCTTCTAAAACCTTCTCACATATCGCTCAGTAGAGCTCAGCTGCTGACATCCGTTCTTTTCAAAGACATCCTTCATCCACTCGTTTTGTACATTTGTCTCGCCAATATAATAAGATGCACCTATTTCTTTTAAGACAAACATTGCCCCTGTAAAGAATGCTGCTTCATACCCTGTATTTCGCATATTTGGGGCGACTGCGAAATACATAAGTTTTCCTTCTTCTAACGTACCTCTTTCAATATGCGGGATTACAATTCCTATTGGCTCTTCATCGATACTTGCTGTTAAACAATGTTCTTTCCATTGCCCACCTATTTCTTGTAGCATCGTATTTACAAATTGATCATAATCGATTTGTTCTCCCGTCACTTCATTCCACAGTGAATAAAAAGCGGCTTCGCCTATCTCTTCAATAAGCTTAAAATCAATTTCACTTTCTATATCTTCTACTTCATATATATCCTTAAATACAATCATGTTTTCAGTAATATATTCAAATGAATACGTTTCGAAACACTTCTTATACACATCATAATTTGGGCTTTTTGAAGAAATTTCAAATTGCAATTCTTCTATTCCATCTTTTTCAGCTTCAGCAACGCAATATTGCATTATCTCTTCTAATTGCTCTTCTGTAAAAACCTCTGCATCATTTTCTTTTATCATTATAGAAGAAGCATTTTTTCTTATTTTAAAATGTTTTTCTAACTGTTCTATAGTCATCATATACTTCCCTCATCTATGTCATACTCGAATTTCTACTTGTTCTCCTTGCATGAGCAGGATTGTCCTTGAATATATAGAATACTAGAAAACATTGCATCTTTAAAGTGCGGAGGAGGTTCTCCATTGGATATTACAGCATTGCAACAACAGTTAGAGCTTATACAACAAAATGACTATACGCAACTGCAACATATAGATATTAATGAGTTAACGCTCAATATGCTTCAGTATATCGGAACAACTGATAGTTACGTTCGTTACCAACTTATATATAAATGTTTTGCACATTTCATTCATCATGAATTCCTTATGGACGATCAACTGAAATTACTTCTACAAACTTGTTTAAGTGATGAGTATTTATATTGTGACATTCACTCCCCACTTACAGATGGGGTTTTCACACGTTCTTATACTGTTTCGTTACTTGCATTAATACTCCAATTCGCTAACTCGCACTACTTTTTTACAGAGGAGGATATCGAAGAAATAAAAAACAAACTCATTACATACACAAACTTAGAAATGGATTTTCGAGGCTATATTGAAAATAAAGGATGGGCTCATTGTCTTGCCCACGTATCTGATGCCTTTTCTGAAATTGTTCACAATTCCTATACGACCTTTGAATGGTACGAGGAATTAATTCATTGTTTATTAAATAAAATTTTCATCCCATCGGATCTTTTTCATAATAATGAAGATGAACGAATTGTTACACCGTTACTATCTATGCTATATCATGACTTCCCGCAAGATGAGTTAATTTCAATTATTTATAAAAAAATAAAAAGGCTTCCTCAAATTAGAAAACGCCTTTCCCTTAATGAGTATTGTATTTTATGCGCAAACATTAAAATCTTTTTACGCACATTATTTTTTAGAACAAAAGATGATCATAACTTAGCATTTACAGCACGTAAAACAGAAAAAATGTTAAAAGAACTGCCTAATTATTATTAAATATAAGGAGAAGAATTATGGGCTATATTGAAGACATGAGAAATCTAGTAGGAAATCATCCACTCATTTTAATCGGATCACACGCCATTATATTAAATGAGAAAAATGAAATATTACTGCAGCTCCGTACAGATTTTAACCGCTGGGGTATTATTGGTGGCGCCTTAGAATATAACGAAACGTTAGAAGACGCTTTACAACGAGAAGTATATGAAGAAACTGGACTTATCATTAAAAATCCAGAACTATTCCGTACATACTCAGGACCTGATTTCTTTCAAATCTATCCAAACGGCGATCAAGTACACGGTGAGCTTGTATGCGATCAAACGGAATCGAAAGAACTGCGCTTCTTTTCACTTGATGAATTACCTAGTAATCTCCCTCCTGTTATTGAGAAGATTATTACTGACTTTCGGAAGTCGAATTGAACTATTAATATAGCCAAGATGGAATTCATCTTGACTATATTTTTATTTATTATCCTTATTTAACTCTTGTACAATATCCCTTTTTCCTATTTTATTAGCAAAAGGGATAAAAATAATAAGGACTATTCCGAACATCCCCGCTATTACCGTTACGATAAGTTTGAAATCAAAAAATAAAGGTGTACGATCTATTATACTTACCATATAGGTTAATAATATTCCTATAACAACCCCTAGTATGATTCCAATAAGTACATATAAATTAACTTGCGTCAAAATAATTTGTACAATACCCTTTTTATTAACTGTTATTGCTCGTAAAATAGCAAACTCTTTTCTTTTAGATTGAATATTATTTATAAGTGTATTACACACCCCTAATGTTACACTAAGCAAAATTACTACAATAACAACGATGAAGATGGACCACCTTTGCTGAAACATTAAATTAGATTGTTTTAACGATTGAGTATAACTACTTATTTTTAATTGTGGATATTGACCTTTCAATTTCTTTAATTGTTCCAACGTCTCTCTCTCATTATTTGAGCTAATAAATGCACGCTCAAAAACTGTATAATCTTGTTTATATGTTACATTACTCCAATCCATGAGTACCGAAGGAGAATTCGGTAGCTCGTTAACAATTAACCCAACTTCTACCTTACTAGTCGCTCTAACTTTTTGTTCCTGTTCTGAAAATAGACCTAATTGAACGATATCGCCTACATGAAGTTTATACCGTCCCGCTAACTCTTCTGTAACAATTATACTATTCTCCAAATTTGCAGGTACTTCTGGCAGTAATCCTTGCTTTTCCATTTCCTTTAAATCACCTAAATTATAGTCAAAAGTAATATAATTTTTACCTTGCTTTAATTCTGCCAGTGAGTTCGTACTAATTGTACTAGCTCCTTTTATACTACTTATTTCTTTAAATATATTTTGTATATGAGGTGAGGTAATGGTTAAATCATTATTCAAACGATTTTCCACAACAATATGTGTTGGAAATTCTCGTTTTAAATATCTTTCATTATTTTTCTGCATTGTTTTAAAAATAGTGGAACCAAAGACAACTATCACCATCATCGTACTTATCATTAAGATAACAAATGTATTTTTCCTTACTTGCGGAATTACATTTTTAATCGCAACAAATGTGTTCCTTCCAAATATTTTTTTCATCATAGGTAGGCATAATTCTAATATCGAAGAAAGATAAATAGGAAATAAAACATACACTCCTAAAACAAGAAATATAGATCCTATTACTATCACTATCGCCTGCATATCTCCAGTATTTGCTACAAATCCACCTAAAACAGTTAAAAACATGCTACTAATTAAAAGGAATTTCCCCATAATACTGCGTGTTTTTTTATTAGAAAAGTCGGATTCTTCATTTTCACGCATAAGCTTTACTGGCAATATTTTCGAACTTCTGTATGACGGATATAACATAAACAGTTCGATGAAAAAGATACTACAAATCATTGTTACAATTGCTATTTTAAAGTCAAAACTCATCGAATTAATTTGAAAATCAAATAAATGCTCTAGCCAACTTTGTAAAAAACGGTTACTTATTACAGCTAGTAACAAACCAAATATTCCACCAAAGAAATTAATTACACTACATTGAATAAATATAACTTTAAACATTTGTTTCGTTGTTGCTCCCATTGATCGCATAATAGCAAATTGGCTTTTATATTTATATAAAAACACTTCAAAATTAGACATTAATAATAACGAAGTAATAATAAGTATTAATACAGATAAAACAACTATAAAAATATGTAATGACGCTAAGTTACTTTTTAAAAACTCGTCTTCCTCCGCAATATCGATTCTTAATTCTTTGTCTATTTTATGAATTTGACTAGACAATGCTAGTACATCTGCATTCGCTTTTGCTTTTATCAACACATAAGTAGCCTCATTGTATTTACCCGTTTTTTCATATACGTGCTGTTTCACTGCACCTTCCGATAAAACAAGTATATCTGGAGCTGAACCTCCAGCTTCTATATCAGGTAAAACTTCTTTTACTACATAAGATTTATTTTCTATTTCAATCTTTTCTCCAACTTTTACTTGTAAAGTTTCCGCTAATCCATGATTTAATGTTACTTCCTCATTCGATAGATTTTTAGAGAAGTGATATCGACTTTTAGATAACGAATCATTTTGAACACCTACTGTATAAATAGCTGTATTCAATTTATTCACTTGCAAATGATTTACTAATACTTTTGACATGTATTCAATATTTTCTTGTTCCTTAATATTTTGTAGTAAAGATTTATCCATCAATTTATTTTGATCAGGGTTATATCCAACAGATAAATCCATATCTCCATATAAATTTTTAACTTCATTTATAACAGACTGTTTCGCATGGCTCGAAAATACAATCATCGTAACAATTAGAGAAACAGCCAACATAACGCTAACTATAGAGGAGATAGCAGTAAATTTATTCGTCTTAAAAAAGCGTAAACCTAATCCTCGTACTGATTTTATCATTTTGATTTCTCCATTAATCTTTTAAATTTATCTAAAATGATATTTATATCATTTACTCCATGAGAACACGTATAATCATCAACAACTTCTCCATCATGAAAGAAAAGAACCCGATCTGCATACGTAGCAATGTGAGGATCATGAGTAACAAGAATCATACTTTGATTGAATCTTTGTTTCATATCGACCAATACTCGTAAAATATCATTAGACGTATTGAAATCTAAATTTCCAGTAGGCTCATCTGCAAGAACAATTGGAGGAGATGTTATTAACGCCCTACCAATTGCAACACGTTGTTGTTGCCCCCCAGAAAGCTGAACTGGTCGATGATTTCTCCAATTTACTAAACCAAGAACATCTAATATTTTATTTGTTTTTTCTCGTATCTCCTCTTCTGAATCAGCTGATAATATGAGGGGTAACGCAATATTCTCTTCTACAGATAAATCCTTTAATAAATGAAATGCCTGAAATATGAATCCTATGTTATCCCGCCTGTACTCCGTCGCATATGGTTCAACAAACATATTTTTAGGGCCTTCACCATTTACATATACGACTCCCTCATCAGGCTTGTCTAAAGCACCAAGTATATTAAGTAATGTACTCTTCCCAGACCCACTCGTCCCCATTACAGCAAGAAGTTCTCCTTTATTTAACTCCAAAGATACATTTTGTAAGGCTCTAACATTTGTATCTACACTCTCATAAGTCTTACTTAAACCTTGAACTGCTAACACAATTTCACTCATCTTTATTCACCTCAACATTATTAAATGCTATTTCCTCCATTAGATTAACTTGAATTAAAATTTTTCCTTTTAGATTACTAGGTGGTATAATTTCTGTTCCTATTTGAAATAACAACATTTTTAATTCGAGAATTGCATCCATTTCTATCCCTCCCTTAATCTATATTGGTAACAAATTTAAATTCCGTTCGATTTTTTTATAAAAAAACAAGGGAACACTCAGCGTCCCCTCTCAAATCCAATTCGTTTTTTAATTTCCGCTAAATTTACCTTTGCGATAGCTCGTGCCCTCTCAGCACCTCTCTCTAACGCTTCATATAATAAATGCGGCTCATTCATATACATCTCATATTTCTCACGAGGTCCGGCTAATTCACGGTCTAAAACGCGAAACAACTCTTTTTTCACATCTCCCCAACCAATTCCGGTCTCATACTTTTCACGCATCGACTGCATTTCATCTTCTGTCGCAATTTCTTTATAAATTATAAATAACGTTTCCAGTTCTTTCGGTTCATTCGGAAGTGAAGAATCGGTTTTGATTTTAAATATTAACTTTCGTAGCTTTTCTTGCTCTGCAAATAACGGGATCACATTTCCGTAACTTTTACTCATTTTTCTTCCATCAAGACCAGGTAAAATCGCTCCCTCTTCTTGTATCACATACTCTGGAAGCGTAAATGTCGTGCCGAATGTATGATTAAAGTACGCCGCAATATCACGCGCAATTTCAATATGCTGAATTTGGTCTTTTCCAACTGGTACATGAGTAGCTTGAAATAGTAATATGTCAGCTGCCATTAAAATCGGATACGTATATAATCCCATATTCACACCTGCATCAATTTCTAATCCCGCTTCTTTATTTTGCTCTACCTTCGCCTTATACGCATGGGCACGGTTCATAAGCCCTTTCGGAGTTAGACAAGCTAATATCCAAGCTAATTCTAGAATTTCCGGCACTTCCGTTTGTCGGTAAAAAATAACATCTTCTCCAAGCCCAAGTGATAACCAAGTAGCAGCTACCTCTTTCGTATAACTACTGAACTTTGCTGGATCATGCACAGCATTTAACGCATGATAATCAGCTATAAAGTACAATGCTTTTCCTTCATTATTTTTTGACATTTGCAATGCAGGTTTAATTGCACCAATATAATTTCCTAAATGCGGGTAACCTGTTGGTTTAATTCCTGTTAACATAATTTTCTCGCTCATCCTAACTCCTCCTTTCTCAAAATAAAAAGAGCCCCTCATCCTAAAAAAAGGACGAGAGACTCCCGCGGTACCACCTTAATTAGCTATATTATAGCTCACTTCAACTTCTTAACGTGAAGTAACCGTCTTCGCCTACTCATTTCAGCTAGAAGCTCCAGAGCCCATTCCATATTCATCACTTACTGATTCCCACCAAATATCAGCTCTCTAAAAAGTTGTGAATATGTACTCTTCTCTTTCATTGCTTTTTAGTTATTTTTTACAGTTTATCACATTTCACCTTAATATAAACCTGAATTTTCTGATTTTATAACAGAGATTTTCATTCTTGGATCCTTTAACCATAATTAACCCCTTGTTTTTAACACTCAGTGGAGACTTAAGAATTTTAACAATAATTATTACTGATTTATCCCATACAATATATAATCAATATATAGAGAATTTATTTACAATACAAAAACGAGGTGAAGTTATGGGTTGGTTTACTAAAAAAATTGGTAAGTTTAAGAACAGTATTCAGACTGACTATGATACTTTAGGGGTTATTATACATTTCACACCTATTGCTATATATTTATACACCTGCGATGAGTATATAGAAACATTTGACAGTGCGCTCACTTTTGAGACTGAAAACGGAAATCAAGTAGAAATCGGAGGTACTTTCATTTCTCTTGAAGTTGATGCGAATTTTCGCATGGACGATATAATATTTGATTACAAACTAAAGGAAAGCAATCTACCTATTGTTGAATTAAAAGCCTACGTATGATATTTATTGATGGATCAGTCATGGCACAGCTCGGTACTCCTAATATGCAAATCAATTATTAATAAAAAAGAGCTAAAACAGATAAAACTGTTTTAGCTCTTTTTTCACGTATTCAACTTCACAAATCTATAACCGTGCGTAACTAAAACTTTTAATATCGCATACCCTGGAATTGCTAAAATAATCCCCATAATTCCAAATAAATTTCCCGCAGTTAAAATGATAAATATAATAGTAATCGGGTGAATATCTAACTTTTTCCCCATGACTTGCGGAGAAATAAATTTACCTTCTGCTAATTGTACAATCATCATAACGATAATTACTTTTAACACCATTGATGGCGAGTCGATAAATGCGATAATTAAAGCTGGTGTAATTGCAATGATTGGTCCTACGTACGGAACGATATTTACAATCATCGCTAAAATAGCAAGTAGTACCGCATATTTAATACCAATAATAAGATAACCGATTAATAGCATAATACCGATAAATAAACTAACAATAATTTGTCCTCTAATATACGAACTAATCGCATAATGCATATCATCTAGTATTCTCTTCGCAGCTGGTTGTCTTTGCTCAGATATAAACTTTAAAAAATGATTCGGTAATTGCTCACCATCTTTTAAAAGATAGAACAAAATAAACGGAACCATTACAAATGTTAAAACAACTTCAGTAATTGTACTTAAAAATCCAGTTACATTTCCTGTTACTGATGATAATGATTTTGTAAAGTTCATTGTAGAATCTTTTACGATATTAGCAAAATCAATATTTAAACTTTCCTGCATTCTACCAATTACATTACTTTCTCCAAATTTACGTGCTGCCCTTTCGATTTCATGCCCGAAATATGGCAAGTTATCTATTAAAGCATTTACTTGATCTTTAATAATTGGAATAACCGTGACCGCAAGAAAAACAAATAATCCAAGAACAATTATATATATCGAGGCAATTGACACAATTCTCGACACACCTTTTCTTTCTAAAAGAGAAACGAATGGATGCAATATATAAAATAGTACTCCCGCTAATAATACTGGGAAAAAGATTGTTTTTAAAAATACGACGAACGGTGTAAAGACGAATGATATTTTTGTAAGTAATAATATATTTACAAACAGCAACGCGAATCCAAGTAGTACAGCTAAATAATTTTGTTCTTTAAAAAACTTTTTCAACTTATCTCTTTTTCTTATATTTACTTTCTCCAAGTGTACCACCTCTCTAATTAGGAAAAGCCCTAAAAGGGCTTTATAAAACAATCAGTAATAGCCTTTATTTTCTTGCAGCTTTTACTACAAATGATACAATAAGAATTAACACAATTGCACCTAATAATGCTGGTACGACATGAATCCCACCAAACGATGGCCCAAAAGATCCAAATAATCTACTACCTAACCAAGCTCCTAGTAAACCAGCAATTATATTTCCAAACATACCAGCTGGAAAATTTTTACCCGTTATAGAACTAGCAATTATACCTATAATAGCACCAACTATTAATGTAATAATCCATCCCATTTTTAGTCCCTCATTTCTATTATAGTTTGTATTATCAAATACAAGAGTAGCTAAACTCTTATATAAGATTACGTATTTATCTACGCTAACCATATCCTACTATAGAAATATACCTACGAACATTTTATGTATGGAGATACATATATTATATGCAAAAAAGAAAAAAATTGTCAAACTTACCCACAAATCAATTATATTAATATATCATATTTAAAGGAGGCGTTATTATCTATGATTCATAAATTACTTCCCACTTCTTATGAAGTAGCATCATCCATTTTAAATGTTCAAATTCCAGCTTATAAAATTGAAGCAGACTTTTTAAACAGTACTGCAATACCTCGTTTATATGATACTGTAAACGATATTCAAAATTGTGATGAAACATTCTATGGATATTTCTCTGAAAATAAACTCGTCGGCTTTATTTCTTTTATACAAGAAGAAGAACTAATCGATATCCACAGATTAGTTGTATCGCCCGATTTTTTTCAAAAAGGAATCGCAACGAAACTGCTACTTTATATATTTAACATGTTCTCGTCTTCAATGACATACATTGTACAAACAGGTAAAGCCAATACTCCAGCTCTCGCATTATATAAAAAACACAGCTTCATTGAAGTAACAGATACAACACTACCTGATGGCATGATTCTTACGCAACTTAAAAGACAGAAAACACAAAATAGTTTGACTTAATTATTTATTTATGTTATTTTTTACTTTATACAACCTTTTGCTGAGTCCAAATTTTGGAGCGGGGGAACCATTTTTGTAGCTATGCTACTTGGGGCGAATCTTTTTCAAGTAGGGAAACTCTCACTTCCCGAGTCCGACAGCTAACCTCGTAAGCGTAATGGGAGAGGAAGGTGCTTTTTGCCTATGTTACACACTTTGCCTCCTTAGTTATAAATATGGAATCGATATCAATCAGAAAACTATATTTATAGAAAAGGAGACTGGTACAATGTTACGTTTATCAGATCACGCAATAAAAATGATGGAACAAAGACTTCGACTCGAACAACACCGCACATATCAAGCAAATAAAGTTGTAGATAACTTACATCACAAATACTTCTTTCAGCATATTTTTCAACCGAAAAGATAAAGAAAATGTTTATTTAATATTAAAAAACACAAGGTGTGTCTGTAAAGACATTCCTTGTGTTTTTTATATTCCCTATACTTTTTATAATATCCTCACCACATTTAAACTTGCCGTAATTGTTCCTGCAATAGTGGTCACATGCCCAACACCTAATGGACCATTTTGTAATATTAACGTTGAATTTGCACTCGCTACATTCACAAGAAGTGTATTTGAAATAGCTGGTTCGATTACTACAGTTGATGTCGTTACGTTTTGTATAAAACTCCCTGTTATTTGTGTTCCATTTAATAGTAACCTAACAGATACAGTCTCATTCCCACCAGTCGCGTCCCCTTGGAAATAGTAGCTTACTAAATATATTCCTGGTGTGGATACCGTGACAGTTGTAGCACTAGTTAAAGATACACCAGTTCCATATACAGTGGATCCTGAATTAATTGGAATGTTGGCATTTGCTGCAATTGTACTTGTTGATGTAGAAAAGAAATACCCACCACCTGTTGATATAGCAGGTGATCCAGTTGCTCCGGTTGAGCCGGTTAGGCCAGTCGCACCTGTTGGACCCGTTACTCCGGTTGAACCGGTTGCACCGGTTACTCCTCTTATTCCTTGTATCCCTGTCGGTCCAGTCGAGCCGGTCACTCCTTGTGGACCTTGCACTCCTTGAATTCCTTGAGAACCTATTACTCCAGTTGCTCCCGTGGCACCTTGTGGACCTTGCGGGCCTATCACACCTGTTATCCCCTTTATTCCACTTATGCCTTGTGATCCAGTAATTCCCTGTATTCCTTTCGCTCCTTGGGAACCTTGTGAACCCGTTACACCAGAGATGCCAGTTTCACCCATCTCACCTTGCATTCCTTGTGCTCCCGTTTGTCCCCGCTCCCCTATTTCTCCTTGTATTCCTTGCGGGCCTTGTAAGCCTTGACTACCAGTAGGGCTTTGCACTCCTTGTATCCCTTCTAGTCCTTGTACTCCAATATCACCAATTGGACCTTGGTTTCCAATTAATCCTTGAGAACCTTGTAAACCAATTGGACCAGTAATCCCTTGCGCTCCAGTATCACCAACGGCACCTTGTATTCCTTGTGCTCCTGTTGTCCCTCGCGGACCTTGTATTCCTTGTATCCCTGGAGGACCTTGTGGACCCGTTTGCCCCTGTAGGACCGGTGATGCCTGGAGGACCAACTGGACCTTCATAGCCTCCAGTTGGTCCAATTGCTCCCACAAGCGGAAGAGGCAGTGCCACTCCGAATTTTTTGCACTTTCTATGATGACGCACAACAATCCCCCTTCCCCAAAATAATTACACTTTTTATATGAAATGCATTTTTATATGAAAAGTACATCTTTGACCTCACTTTTTTAAAAATAAAGAAGCCTATCATTTCATTTGTTCAAAATGATAGGCTTCTTTATTTTTAGCAAGTTATTTCCTCGTCTTAATAATAAAAGTAGTTGGCACCATTCTAGCTTTATATAAACAATAATATTTCGTAGAAGGTGTAGCTACTTCTTCATCAAATACACGAGACGGTTCAGGCTCTTCTATTCTCTCAATTGTAAATCCCACTCTATTTAACTCATTTATGTATGTACTTATTTTTCTCTTATATAATGTCGCTTGTACATTTTCTCCTTTAAATGTTTCAAACGTAATAGGAGTTTCCTCATGATAAGAAGACTTTAAAGCAATTTCTTCTGTACCATACTGTAAATTCGAATATACTGGGTGCTCCCAGCTAAAAATAAAACTTCCTCCTGGCTTTACATATGAATAAATCAGTTCCAACGTTTTTCCTAAATCTGAAGTCCATCCTAATGCATAGATGGAATATACAATATCAAAATACCCTTTCGGAATATCTCCTTCTTCTTCCATTGCTCCGCATATTAACTTTGGATTCCAACTCTTTAACGTTTCATTCGCTGTTTTAATTTGTTCACTTGAAAGATCAAGACCCCATACTTCCTCTGCCCCATGTTCTGCCATATATTGCAACGAATGCCCGCTTCCACATCCAATATCAAGAACCTTTTTATTTCTGATTGAATCGAACAAATGAATCTCATCTTCAGACGCTGTATAAGGACCATATTTCGGTAAACAATCTACTTGAAAGAAATATGGTGCAACTGTATCCCAACACTTTTTATTTAAAGCTAACATTTGTGTACCTTTCATATTCTACATTCCCCCATCCAATTTTCTTCCCCTAATATAAATTACACATTATAACCTGATCTCCCTTTTCTCTTCGCCCGGTAATTTTTCACTTTTGCAATCGTACCGCACGCTCTTCCGCCTTCTTCCCCAGCATACATACCGCACCATCTTTTACTTCCATTACGCGAATGATCATAAAATACCCAGCGACAATCTGGGCATGCTTTTAACCTTCCCCACAAATTTTCTTGAATCGCCGTTAACATAATACTCAATACTTTTGTATACACATTCTCTTCTTGCACCGGTTCATATGTAACACTTTTCATATTTCCCTTTATATGTACATGAAATGGGTATTTTTCTAACCATTTTTGCAACGATCCTTCGCCTTCAATTGTTAACCGAATGTCTTCTCGAAAACTTTTTAATTCATCTATTGTATGAAATGAAAACTCTTCATGAAAATATTTTTTCATAAATTGCTTTATATCACCTTCTGTTTGTAGCAAATCAATTAGCTCTCTCGTATCGTTTGGTATTTTCCATGTATTTAAAAATTCCCGAATATATTCTAATTCATGTGGTGCATTCTGATTCAATTCCATTCACCTTCTTCTTAAAATTTACTTTTTTCTGACTTTATGTATAATTATAATATAAAATAGTTAACCATTAAATAATTTTACTGGTTACAATATTAGGAGGAGTTCTATGAAAAGTTTCTCAATACCGATACGTTTCATGCTTATTTCTTCATTTTTTATGTCTTTTGGTTATTTTGCGGTATTTGCATTTTTAGCTATTTATCTATTAAGCTTTCTTCATTTTTCTGCTGTTCAAGTAGGAACAGTGTTGACGATTATGACAATCACATCACGAGTTATCCCATTATTCTCAGGATTAATTGCTGACAAAATAGGCTATATCATTATGATGATAGCCGGATTATTTTTAAGAGGAATCGGATTTATCGCTTTAGGAATATGCTCTGATTTCTATACAATTTCTATTTCTTCTGCACTTATTGGCTTCGGAACTGCATTTTACGAACCTGCTGCGCGCGCCATATTCGGCTCACAACCAGCTCATATGAGAAAAAATTTATTTACATATTTAAACCTTAGTTTTAATTGCGGTGCAATAATCGGACCAATTGCAGGAGTGTTCTTACTCTTACTCGATCCAATCTATGCTTTTTTTCTAACAGGATCTCTTATGCTGCTATTCGCTTTTATCTTTTACTTACTTAAAAATCACTTCCAAGTCACTACTGAAAACACGTCTATTACATTAGGGCTACAGGCTATCTTACAAAACAAATCTTTCCTTTTGTTTTCATTTATTATGATTTTCTTCTATATTATGTTTACTCAGCTTACTGTCGCACTTCCACTTCATATGAAAAACATTAGTAATAGCAACCAGCTTGCTACACTAGTTATTACGATAAATGCAATAACAGGCGTCATATTTATGGTGTTATTCCGAAAACTTTTTCATAAATACAACACACTTTCGATTATTAAATACGGTGTTTTATTAATGAGTATTTCCTTTTTACTCATTCCTTTATTTCAACACCCATATTGGCTATTTATTTGTGTAATTTTATTTACAATCGGTGAAACACTCGTATTACCTAACGCTGATATCGCTATTGCAAATTACAGTAACGAATCATATACAGCTACTTACTTCGGATTTTATCAACTATCACTCGCATTTGGTTTTATCATCGGTAATTATACCGGTACATCTTTTACATCCAACTTAAACGGAATGTATACACCATGGCTTATTTTCGGCGGAATAGGACTTATTGGTTTTATTTCACTCCATATTTTAAATATTAAAAAAGGGAGCTCTAAAGAGGATATATACCTATGTAATGAGACGAAACATCTTTAACACATTACAATTGAGATGGTACCTTTAGACAAGCAGCCTATAATAAAAAATTCGACCATCATATTTGACAGTCGAATCTTTTTATTTTTCATATTCAAGATGATTATGTCTTTTACAACCAAATAAATAGCAAGCCCCTATATAATCAGTTTCAAATTCTAACCCTGGAACATATCCAGATTCGATACGTTCTATCATTTTTTTATAACAATTGTTCTCTTCTATATATTCCTCAATTAACTCTTTCTTATCGTTTTCTGTCCAATTTTCTTCTACTTCTTCATTCTGAACATCTTCTATTTCTGCTGTCTTCGCTTCGATAGATTCCCGTATAACTTCATTTATACGGGAGAAATTATTAGCTTTATATAGAGCATAAACAAATCTACCAATCCAATTGGGACTTTTCCAGTATTCTTTGTATCCCTTTTCGAACCATTCAATTGCTTCTTTATAGCAATTCAACTCAACATATAAATCTGCTACATTAATTTCTCCTACAAAATCATCAGATTTCCTGTTAAAAGCATCCAACTTCTCTTTCGCTTCTGTTTTTCGCCCTAAATCAATTAAACACTTTACATAGTTATACATTATAATGTCTGAATCCCCTGCAACTCGCAAGAAAAATTCCGAAGCTTTTTCCAACTCTCCAAGATTATAATGAGCTACAGCTACATTGTGATATGCTTCATCGGATGGTTGAATCGAAATAGATTTTTGTAATGCATCTTTCGCTTCTTCCCACTTTTCTTGTTTCATGTAAATTTCCCCTAAGATGTTATAAGGAAAGTATGAGGAAGGATTCAACTTAACAGCTTCTTTTATTAATTCAAGAGCTTTACCATCATTCTCTTCCTCATAAAAGTACATCCAAGCAAGATTATTGAGAGATTGTACACCTCTAGATTCATGTACTGCTTGTTGAAACAGTTCCATTGCTTCCACATATTCATTTTGTTCAAACATTTCAATTGCCTTCTCGTTAATGTTCAAGTAACTACCTCCGAAGTGAATGAATTCATCTATTCCCTATCATTATTTTAATATGCAAAAAATGTAATTTCCATAATAATAAGTTCGCTTCGTATTAAGTTCTTTCTCCTGTCTACATTTCATCATATATTTGGATATATAATTCGTAATGATTTTAGCAACACTGCTTTGTAAAGAAAATATATACCTACTGTAAAAATACTGATTCTAAACAATAAGTAAACTTTTCAATCTCCCTTAAATTGGATATACAACCTGTTTCATTTTACATATTATGGTACAATTAAAAAGTGCTAGCTAAACATTTACGTTCCACACTAGCAGTCTAGCAATACCAAAATCAAAAATCACTTGAAATTGGGGGATGTTATGAAAAAGAAATTAATTGTTCTTCTATTCATCGGAATCATTTCATCTGGATGTTCAACTATAGTAGAAAATTCTTTAGAAACCGGAAGCGGCAGTATTGAATTATTAACACCAACGATTACAACAAAAGATAATGAATTAGAAATTAAGACTGAAGGTATTGATGAAAATAAAGTAACTTTTATTTATGTTGCCAATAAAAAAGTATTGGAACAAAAAATAAATAATGGTGAATCCTACAAACTTAACATTAAAGATATCGAGCACGCTCATAGGACAGACTACAAGCCAAGAGTTCAACTTTTGCAAACGAAAGATGATAACGAAGATGGAGACATGGCAACCTTTAAACAAGTTAGATATACAGTTGAAAAAAAGTAGTTTTATAGTTATTCCATTTAAATATAACAACCGAAAATATACTTTTAACAGAGGGTAAATATAAGAGGTGCTAATATGAAAAGACGATGGATTTTTTGGTGGATTGGTAACATATTTTGGATTATAACTTTCGGGATATTGGCAGCTATCATTTGGCTAAGAGAGGTTGATGGGACCGGCGTTACTCAAACACCTGAGCTGAAATTAATAGCATTTATCGTTTTATTAATTGCATTTATATTACCACTAATTATTCAAGTTGTATGGTTAATTGTTAATCTGAGAAAAAGCAGAAAAAAATAACGCAAAAAAAAGAGAGGAATCTTTTTCAATATAGATTCCTCTCTTTTTTCTATGGGGATTATGCCGTGCTTTTAAAGCTGCACTACTCCCTTTTCTTTACAATGCATGTTCATCTTTCTTCTTCTTCAACAATGCTCTCTTTTTCATCGCCTTCGTTAAATATCCACCTTTAAACGAACGGATTTCATAAGAAGACATAAACGCTTTCGGTGCAATTTCATTAATAATTTCTAACAGTTCTTTTTCTCTAGAACGCTTTGCAACGATATCTAAGCGATAACGTATAGAATTTATTCCTTCACCTTCAAATACTGTAACGCCAAATCCAAAATGGCGTAATTCATTTACTAATTCATTACAACGGTCTAGCAAACTAACTTGATACGTAATATATCCAATTGCTAATTTATTTTCTATATAACCGCCTAATAATAGTCCCGCACTAAAGCCGATGACATAGGCAACAATGTTCATCCAATTTGATAAATCTTGAAACACAATACCTAAACTGACAATATAAATTGCTCCTTCTAACAATCCTACACCTGCAGCGGATCTTGTTTGATTCTTTACAAGCAAAATCGTACGGATTGTTAAAGTTGGAACGTAAATAATTTGAAGCACAAAAATAAGTAAAGCTTGTAACATTGGTATCCACCTCTTTCGCAAATTCTTTTGTCATGATAACATACATAAGCTTTAGAAATCGATGGGTTTTTTAATTTTTTTTAATTTTTTTTCATACTATTGAAATGCCCCAAAAATAAGCGTATTATGTTTGGCATAAATTCGATAAGTACCAGTAAATCATTCGTATTATATCATTTATTTTTAAACGCAAAAAAGGAACCTGATTAGGTCCCTTTCATCAGAGCTCTATGTTTTTCGAAGCATTTTCCTTTTGCTTCTCTTCTTCTTTTACTAGCTGCATATTTGCATAGGCTAAATTCGCAATCATTAAAAAGTGTCCACCCAATATTCCAGTACCAAATGCCCACATTTCCATTTCATGCTCAATTTCAAACATAATGATAGCCCCTAATATTGCGGCTGCAAATCGGTTTAGAACTCCTAATCCAGGAGCCTTTTCTTTCATCACGATACTTCTTCCTAATTTCTCCACTCTGCGAGCTAATAGCCAAAGACAATATGCGCTAACTGCTAAACCGATACCGAACCCTGTCACTTGTTTCCCAAACGGAGTAACCGCCCACATTAGTAGTAAACCACTAAAGATCGTATACAATTGTAATCGATATACACGTAAGGCTACTTGAATCAAAATATCCGCTCCTAATTTCACATTTTATTATGTGTCAGAAGAAAAGCAGCAACTTACACAGTTGCTGCTTTCTCTTGTTCTTGTTCCATTTTTTGAATTTCAACACGTTTAATTTGATAAGCATCTTTTTCTAACACTTTAAATTCATAGCCTTCTGCTTCAACGTATTGTCCTTCTTCGATTTCATGATTTTGCATCATAATCCATCCACCGATTGTATCCACATCGTCTTCTTCAATGTGTAATCCAAACAAATCTTTTACTTCTGAGATAAGCACTTTTCCATCAACAATTTTATGATACTCGTTCACATGTTGAATTGGTGGTGCTTCATCTTCATCATATTCATCACGAATTTCGCCGACGATTTCCTCCAATATATCTTCAAGCGTTACAATTCCAGCTGTTCCTCCGTACTCATCATATAAAACAGCCATTGGAATTCGCTTCTTCTGCATTTGCAGTAATAAATCATGAATTGGAGTCGTTTCCATAACTTCAATAATCGGACGCATATACGTGCGAATCGATGATAAATCTTCTTGATCGTTGTTCATATATCGAATAAAGAAATCTTTTACGTTGACCATACCGATAATATCATCTTTATCTTCTCCAAAAATCGGATAACGTGTGTATCGTTCATTTTGGATTACTTTCATGTGTTCTTCTACTGAATCTTCAAGATAGAAACCAACGATTTCTGTACGCGGTACCATTATCTCTTTCGCGATGCGATTATCAAATTCAAAGATATTATTTACATACTTGTATTCAGCTTGATTAATTTCGCCACTTTCATAGCTATCTGAAAGAATAAGACGTAATTCTTCTTCTGTATGAGCTACTTCATGTTCAGAAGCTGGTTTCAAACCGAATAAACCAGTTATAACACGAGCTGAACCGTTCAATACCCAAATAAATGGATACATGATTTTATAGAACATCATTAACGGAGTTGCCAATAACAACGTTACTTTTTCAGCCTTTTGAATTGCCAGCGTTTTCGGAGCTAATTCCCCTACTACAACGTGTAAATATGTCATTAGCATAAAAGCAAGACCAAAAGTTAATACTGATGAGATAGAAGGATTTACGTTCCATTTCTCAAATAACGGGTGTAATAACTTTTCGATTGTCGGTTCACCTAACCAACCTAATCCCATCGCTGTAACTGTAATACCTAATTGACAAGCAGATAAATATTCATCTAAATTTGTTGTTACCTTTTTCGCTGCTAACGCACCGCGTTTCCCTTCCGCAACAAGCTGATCAATGCGACTTGAACGTATCTTAACAATCGCAAACTCTGCTGCTACGAAAAATCCAGTAAATGCGATTAAAATCGCAACCATGACTAAATTAAATATTTCCAATGAATCCCCTTAGTTAAAAAACTAAGGTGTCCACCTCCTGTATACTATAATGTTTTCTTATTTGTTCGTTAGAAAACATAGCCCGATACAAAAATTAAAGAGGTCGGATTTCACTTATTCTATAATAATAGAGCAAGTGTCTGTATTAAAGCTGTCGTTTGACCTGATAAAGATTTCGATATTTTTTCACGTTGTGAATCAGTCAATTCATCTAAAAGAGGCTTTAACTCTGTTAGTTCTGCTTCTAATCTATGAATATGGTCTGTCACTTCATTCACTTGTTTCGAAACGTGTTCATTGATACCGAGCAGCTTCTTCTCCTCGATCTTCTCTTTAATCTCACAAAGCGGCATATGCATTTCTTTGCACTTCTCAATAAATTGTAATGTCTCAAATGCTGTTTCGTCGTAATAGCGATAATTAGATTGAGATCGCTCCGCTTTTAAGATTCCTAGATTCGTATAATAATCAATCGTTCGTTTCGACACGTGAGCCATGAGAGCCAACTGTCCGATTCGATACACCTTCCCAACGATCTTCCCCCCTTGTTTATATTACTATTATCATACAATACATAAACTGTACAGTCAAACGTGACGGTTTGTTATTCACATTTTATGCACAATTCCATAACACTCTTTAATAATCAGAAAGTTAAGTTATAATATCATTAAAAGAAGAAGGGAGGCTACGTTCATGTACTACAACACTTCATTCGAAAACGATCAACCTGTAGGCCGTCTATAATCTAAGACGGGCATTCATATAACAAGTGCACCATGCCTCGTCTTAGGGAATAAATCATAACCCTAAAAATAGACGGAGGTCATTCAAATGAAACAAACCATTTTAGGAGCTATATGTTTATCACTAGCAGCAAGTATTTGGGGCGGTATGTACGTCGTTAGTAAATACGTACTCGACTTTATTCCGCCACTTACACTCGTTTGGCTACGCTTTATTATCGCTTTTGTTGTTTTATATGCGATTTTGAAAACAACTGAAAAAAAGCAAAAGAAAAAAGTAACCATACACAAAAAAGATTGGCTATTATTCGCTTGGATTGGATTCATCGGGTATTTCATTTCGATCACATGTCAATTTATCGGAACGAAATTATCCGATGCTCATACAGGCTCCTTAGTAACATCAGCTACACCTGCATTTATGGTTATATTTGCAGCGCTCCTTTTAAAAGAGAAACTAACTGCTCGTAGACTTTTATCAACTATAATAGCGACAATCGGTGTCATTATCGTTATCGGATGGGGTATTGAAATCGGCTCCTATTTTATCGGTACAATCATTTTAGTTGGGGCCGCTATTACGTGGGCTTTACTGTCCATTTATGTAAAAATCGCTTCCGCTCGATTTTCATCTTTAATTATTACAACGTACGCAATATTTTTTTCACTCTTTTTCATTACACCTTTTATGGTATGGGAATTCCAAACAAATCCTATTGAACATATGAACATGTATGTAGTATTAGGCGTACTCTATTTAGGAATCGTCTCAACCGCAGGTGCATTTTTTCTTTGGAATAAAGGATTAGAATTAATGGATGCTAGCATCGGTTCATTATTTTTCTTCTTCCAACCYATCGTCGGTTCAATACTTGGCTGGCTCCTATTAAATGAGACGTTAAGTAGTAACTTTTTCATTGGTGGTATCCTTATTATGTGTAGCGTTATAATTACTACTTTTGAAAAGCAAAAATAGTATAAAAAAACAGGCAGAGACTTAGTCTCTGCCTGTTCGCATAATTGGGTCTTGGTCGTGAAAACCGATGCAAATTGGTATATTACTTTGTAATCCACTGCATGCACTTATAAAACTACACACCGTTCTTGCGATTAAATATAAAGTAATACCTACAGCCTTTTTATCTGAATCAAAGCCATTTTCACCATAAATATCAGCTAACTCTCCTAAAGATGGTCCTTCTATTTCATCCGTCCAATCACTTGCCCAATCCTCATCTTCTTCTTCAAGAAACATATAATCGTCACAAATATAAAACTGACTATCCCACTCATTATCAAGATCATACTCAAAATAAATCGCCTTTGCTTCTTCACTTTCAGCAATTTCTAACGCTTCTTTCAAACCTATCCTCATACTTTCCTTGTATGAATCTAATGGAATCAATTTAATGCGCTCCGCATCCTCACTTGACGCTAGTGTGCGACAAACATCATAATACTTCAATTCTATTTGAGATACTGATAACAAAAATACATCTTCCTGCATTTCCTCTAAATACTGAAAAATATCCACACTATTACAACTCCCTACACTTTACGCAGTCCAATGTGCTGGACGAGACAACACTTTCGGTAATTTCGTATGTTTGTCCCCTTTCGCCGCATTAATTTGAACTTGCGTAAGAAAAACACTATTTGTAAAATCTGTCCCGCGAATGTCTGCATCTCGCAAGTCTGCTCCGATGAGATCCGCTCCCCTTAAATTTGCATCTCGTAAATTAGCCGCAATAAGATACGCCCCTCTTAAATTTGCTCCTTGTAAATCTTTCTTTTTCAGATTCGCTCCCATAAGGTCTGCACCTCGGTGACTGATTCGTTTCTTACGTGCATCATTCATTTCTTTCCAAACTAATTCACTCGTCTCTAAAAGGAGAATGTTCACTTCTGCACGGTGTAATGGCACATTTACTTCCATTAACTCATCTGGACTTAAATTAGAAAGACGCTCAGTCTCTTCAATTGCTTCCTTCAGCTCTTTATGAATTGTCTGCGTCGCCTTTAATAGAATAGCCTCATTCAAATACCAAAGCATTTCATGAAGTTGATGCATTACCGGAAAAGCATCATACATTTTTCTCGCATGCTGAGCATCTTTCCGCCAATCAATTCCTTTAAACGTAACTTGAGAAACCTTTTGTCCAGCACCGAAACATTCAAACACTGTACAACCTTTATACCCTTTTCCTCTAAGATCTCTATGTATACTACATTTATAATCTGATTGTAAATTTGTACAAGGTTTACCACCATCTTTATTCACCGCAAAATCTATTGACGCTGCGAACGGTAATGCTACACAACATAAACCAAAACACTTTTCACAATCTGCTTTTAAACTATTGTGATTTACATCCTCTTCTACATGAAAATAATCGTTATTATTAGTCAAAATATATACCCCCTGTTGTCTTTTGACTATTTCATAATATTCCAACTACAATAAATAATCAATTTTAAAATAAATAGACTTATTTCATTTCAAACAACAACATAATCCTTTTATTTCTTTTCATTTAAAAAGGACATCCACTACAATGTTAATTATAATTAAATTAAGAACTTTCAAATAACGAGGAGGATTACGATGGCATTAGAAATGAAAACAAACTGTCAAATTTGCGACCATTCCCTTCAGCCTGATTCTGAAGCATACATATGCGTGTATGAATGTACATTTTGTGCACCATGTACAGAGGAAAGACAAAATGTTTGCCCGAATTGTGGCGGTGAGTTAGTACGTAGGCCGAAAAAGAAATAATAAAAAGGCAAAAACGAACAGGAATATGTTCATTTTTGCCTTTTTATTTAACTATTAAAATTACTTCTATTATTGATTCAAATGATTTTTAACTGCTCTTATAACCAATTCATGATCTACTTCTGGTGGTAATCCTGAGACTGTTATCATCCCAATAACCCCTACGTTTTTTATTTGGATAGGAAAGCATCCACCAAACGCAGCATATTCCGAGCCATCTAAACGGTATTTTTCATGATATGGAACTCCGCTTATTTCACTTTCTATCTGCATATAATACGAGCTATGATTATGCAGGGAAACGACCCGTTTTTTACGCTCAATCCATTTCGTATTTTCCTCAGTTGTCCCCGTCATCTTGAAATGAAATAATTGCACACCATTTTTGGCTATATCAACAGCAATCAATTTCCCCTCTCGCTTTGCTGTTTCAACGATATATAAACCTAATTGCAAGGCATCTTCATTTGTAAAAGAGGAAAATTGAAGTGTTTCCTCCTCTATTAATATTTGTTTACTTATTTCACTCAAATTTGAAGTACTCATATCTTTAACCTCCCTAATTGTCTTATACCACATTGGCATTTTTTATAATTACCAGATTCTATAGTACCGTAACGCTTGTTTTCTTCTTACTGGTGCTATTATGAATTATATTTAACACATTAAAAATGTATGTACTTTAAAGTGCTATAGGTACTAAACATTTAGTACAGGAATTGTCTATTTCTGTGATTAATTAGAATATATTAAGGTGTTTGCATTTTGCCTTGCTACAATGCACTTGCGAAAAGATACTATATTTTACTTATGTGAATACAAAAAAAGCAAAGCGCCCAAGCTTTGCTTCTTACAAAATCCCTTTTAACTTTTCATAAATTAACTTCGCTAAATACGCATAGCCTTCTGCTCCAAAGTGTAATCCATCTTTTTCTTCATCTTCTACGAATATTTTATAATTTTCTTCTTGAATCATCTCAGCATATAAATTGAGAAAATGGCTCCCTGTTTTTCTTGCCACTTCCTCAACCACGTCTGCATATTGGTCGAGTACTTCATTCGTTCTATTATGCTGTCTTTCTTCATCAACTGGTGCAGGACTAATAAGTAATACTTTTTCTGGTGAAATCATGCTTACAATCTTCTCTAAGTTTTCTTTGTATACTTGTAATGACACTTGAGAAAAAGAGACCGCATCATTTGTACCAAGAAAAACCGTTACAAAGTCTGGTTTATGCGATAGTACATCATCTTCTATCCTATTTAACGCATCGAAAGTATTATCACCTGGAACACCCGCATTAACCACTTTCCAATTTGGAAACATCTCTTGCAAACGTGGTGTTAATCTCGGTGTTCCATCAAAAAATATTTCAGCAGCTGTAATACTATCGCCAAAGCATACTAACGTTTTCATTAATCTAGCACTCCTTTTACGTATGAAACAGCTTTCCTTCTATCGCTTTCATATATCTTTCAGCAGAACGTTCCACTGCCTCATTTGCATTTTCTTTTACTACTCGGTGAAAAGCATTATATAAACGATTAAATTGTAACGGTTTCACTCGATTCGCCATTTCCTCAACTTTTCTCGCCGGTAGTGGAATTAAGTTTGGATAGCTGTACATGAAGCTCACCCACTGTTGATCCGCTACAACTTGAATGATATCACCTGTTAATAATATACCTTTCCCATCATTTCCTTCTTCCCAATGTAATACAGAACCGCCACTAAAATGCCCTCCGAGACGATGCACAGTAATTCCATCTGCTAATTGTAAAGACTCACCAGACCAATAAATAATACGACTACTCGGGCGCATAACCCACTCTTTATCGTCTTCGTGTATATAAATTGGTACATCAAATGTTTCTGCCCATTCTACTTGTGTTGAATAATAATGCGGATGAGATAGTGCAATTGCATCTAATCCGCCCCACTCTTTTACCTTCTCAATTGTCGTGTCATCTAAATAAGTAATACAATCCCATAACAAACGATATGACTCTGTTTTTACTACAAATGCTGTTTGACCGATCGCAAATTCTGGTTTTGTCGTAATACTATAAAGCCCATTTTCTTCTTCTATAATTTCATTTTTATATGTATCACTCGTTTGCAAGTTTTCTAAACTCGTCCAAGACTGCCCTTTCGGATTAATATATTGTCTCTCCTCATCACAAATAACACAACTTACCGGTTCTTCCACACTCGCTGCATACTGCACGCCACACGTTGTACAAACGAAATTATTCATAGTCATTCCCCTATCCCTTTAATTTTTTATTAAGCTGATATTTGTTGATAGTTTTCTGCTTTTTTATTTTCGATTACTAAACCTATTAGAGTCAGTAAATAGACAGCTGTAACTGACAATGGAATTACAATAAGTCCATTGTCTGCAAAAAGAATCCCGCAAACTGACGTCACAAATACGGTTCCTACTGACAATACACCATAACTTTTACTTTCATAAATCCATACGTACGGTACAAAATGAACACCTATTAACATTGCTACTACAAAAGGTAACCATTCTGGAAATTGAAAATATGCAAGTAACACTAACGGAATATTTAATACATTTATCCCACCAATTATTCCAGCTAAAGTCCCTAGCGAATTTCCTTTCGCAAACATATCAATTTTCAATATAGCAGCTATCATTAAGCCACAAGGAAATACACAACCCATACCAATTAAATACACCCACACAACTTGTTTTTCTGAAAGAAGAATACCCGTTACACTCGCTACAATCCAAAACAAAATACCAGCTATTATAACAGGAATTCCCCTCTTCGTTCTTTGTGCTAAATCTCGTTTTGCTTCTGCTATGTTCATTTCACTATCTCCCCCAAACTATTTGTACTATAAAGCCGGCTCAATTTCGTTCATCCAATAACGCCAAGCTACTAAGTAATCTTCTAAATCTTTCGGGTGGTGTCTCAAACATGTATCTATACGCAAATATAAACCTATGACTATTTCCTCGTATAGATCTCGATTTTTTTTAAGAAATACACATTGTTTCATCACATAATCGATCGCTTCTTTTGTTACATCTTCCGGAGTTGAACAGAACGCATAAATTAAATCATATAAAGGATCTCCTAAAATAGGTAACGGATCAATTACCCCATGTAACCTATTCTCTCGAAATATAAAATTATGAAATCCGAAATCACCATGTAATAAAAATGGCTGATTTACTCCGGCGTCCCTATTTGCTAGTTTAAGAACAATTCTATAATCTTCCTCACTTATGTAACGTCTTACATTTTCATAAGCTTCCATCACATTTTCCGTTAAAAATTCATTCCAAGATTGAACCGGACTTTCTTTCCATCCCCAGCCTTCTGCCCCTGGAACCATTTTATACTTATTGATAACTTCTTTTACAAGTGTACGAAGCGTACTTCGTTTATATCCTTGTTTACACGAAGTATTACCTTCAAGGAAAGAATACACGAAATATGTATGTAAAGGTTCCTTATACAAAAGCTTTGAAAATAAACTATTCTCCTCATAAAATGAGAGAAAATTAGCTTCTTCACGTATTACTTCCGCTTCATTCAGCTTTACTACATATTTTTCGTCCAACAAATATACAGTACTTGTCGTTCCTCCGTTCAACGCTTTTACGCTATTTGGATCATGTGAAATAACTTTCTCCTTAACTAGTTGTGCAGCAATTATTGAAATGTCCATTCTCTCACCCTTTAATTCCGAAGATTCCCCCAATTCGAAAGACAACTTTACTATTATTTGACAAACGAATAGGAAACTCCTTCCAAAATCTTAATATAACAAAAAATCATTTACTTTTATATTTCAAAAATAAGGAAATACTAACAACAACGTTACATACATATTAGGAGGACAATATGAAACCTGAATTTTTAAAAGCTATACATGAAGCGATTGGAAATGTTGAGCATATTCATATAGAAGAAAGTGGTGCAGATAGTTTACTCATTCATCACGATGATGCACAGCAATTAAAACAAGTTGCTGAAACGTTAGAAAACAATAATTTCCGCTCTACTATTAGAACAGCTGGGGATGCTTCGTATATTGAAGTGTTGAATAGATAATGAAGGTCTGGATGTATTCCGGGCTTTCTTTTTTTATCCCGCTATTTGCCGTGCAGTAAGACCTCCACCTCAAAATTCAGCGGAAGCAAAGAAGTTAGGTTGGGGATGAACAAAACCCCCACTGATTAAAGTTTCACTTTATATTGAAACTTCAAACTCTTTCACATACACCGCTGTTCCCGCAATATCTATTTGTAACTTCTCATTTTCTACATCTTTCGTTACATAAACCGTTACACGACCATCTTTATTTATTTCCTGTCCTTGCTCAACGATTAACTCCAATTCATGGTCAAAATCTTTCTCCAAATACGTCGCATAATACGCTCCCATTACACCTGAAGCTGTTCCTGTCACTGGATCTTCAATCGTTCCAGAATAAGGTGATGAAAAATGACGACCGTGCATTTTTGCTTCTGTATCATATGTCTCTAAGCAAAGTGGATGAATCGCAACCTTTGGCATTTCTTTTAGCACCGATGGAAATTCATTATTATTAGGTTTCATTCTTTCACATGCATCAATTTTTTTGATAGGTACAATTAAAGTCCAAATACCAGTATTTCCATATACAATTGGTAAATTTCCATCTAAATCATTCACTTCAAGACCAATACTGTGAGCTAATGCCTCTTTGGAACCTGCAAAACTTTGAAACTTAGGTATTGCTTGTCTCATTTTAATAAAAGTTTCTCCATTTTCATTCGCACCTATATGTATTGGTAAAACCCCCGCCTTCGTTTCAATCGTTAAATTATGTTTCCCTCCCAATATTCCTCTTTTATGAAGTGCATATATTGTTCCTACTGTCGCATGACCACATAAATCATTTTCATGCCCAGGTGTAAAATAGCGAATTCTTATATCTGCTACTTCTGAAGAAAGAACGAAAGCTGTTTCGTTAAATCCAACCTTTTCAGCAATACGCTGCATGTCCTCTTCCGTTAATCCATCTGCCTCTAATACAATACCTGCTGGATTTCCCATATTTGGTTTATTCGTAAATGCGTCGTAATGAAATACGTTTATGTTCTTCATTTACCTATCTCCTAACCCTTTTTAAATAATTTATAATAACTCTCTATCTCCGTTTTCACCGAACAATTATTTCTCCAAAATATCCTCTGCATCTTTTCATTTGAAGTATGTGTGCTTCCGATGTAATAAGTAGCCCCCATTTCCTTTAACATATGCAAAGATTGAAGATGCAGTTGGGAAGCAATTCCTTTCCCGCGATAATAAGGCATTACCCCAAAGTAAAATAAACGTCCTTCACTTTCTGTTCCAGGCTCTATATGCGGTATGGACAAACCAATCGGCTCATTTTTATCATAAAAAACAATGCATGACTTTTCCCAACCTTTACCTAACTCTGTTTGCACAGAATGCAGATGTTCATCGACATTCAGAATTGACGGTCGATTTCCTGATTCCAACATACATTGCTCCCAAATGCATGTGAATTCTCTTTCCGATAATGTCCCTCCTTCTATCGAGCGATATGTATATTGTTTTTCAAGCGCCTCTATATTGTTCAACTCTCTACACACTTCTATCTTTGCCGCGTACAAATCAAAGCCCTCATCAAGTAATACTTTTACACTTGCGTTATAACTACTAAACCTTTTGTTTAATACAATACTCGCTCTTTTTAACTCCCAGTTAAAACAAACTTCTTCAAATCTACTTACCTTTTCTTTGTAAGTTTGTGCGCTATAAAAAACATCTTCTTCTATTTCTTCAATCGTTACTGCATTTGGTAAACCATTTAATACTTTTCTCGAAGGACCAAATAAATTTTGAACAACTGTAAGATCGTACTTCACCACTTTATTTCACCTACACCCGGCTCAATAAACTTCCCTGAAACCTTCTCATTTGAATCTATTACCCAATCATATATATTTTGTGCTCCTTCAGCCGGAGTCATATTCGCATCAAAGGCACCAATGTCAGTCTTTAATTTTCCAGGGTGAATTGCGGTTACACGAATTCCTTTATTCTCAAACTCTTGTTGTAAGCAGAGCGTTAACATATTTTGTGCGGCTTTTGCGATCCGATATGAATATGAGAACTTACCTTGTGGAAACTCTTTGTTCGCCATTTTATGCAATGAACCTAAACGAGAGGATACATTTATTATTCTTGGTTGATTCGAGCTGTAAAAGCCACATATGTACCTTTTACAGCTCGAATAACTCCTAAGCAATGAACATTAAATAGTTCCATTAACTCTTCAGAATTTGTACGTAAAATCTCGGTTTCCTTACCAGTAATTCCAGCGTTATTTATAACTAGATCAATATACTTTGTATATTCCTCCAGCTGGTTCTTAATTTGCTCCGTACTCTCATCAATCGATAAGTCTGCTAATATAGGAAAACATCTAGAACTAAACATTTTCTTCAATTGCGTTACCGCAACCTCAGTTCTAACTAGCGGATAAACAATATGTCCATTTTCATGAAACACTTTCACTAGCTGTAACCCTAATCCACGATTTCCACCTGTAATAAGTACCCTCATATATCCATCTCCTTATTTTTATAATAAATAAGAAAATCTGCCCACTTACCATTCCCCATAGAAAATGCCTCTCTCGTACATTCAAATGAAAAACCAGCTCTTTCTGCAAGACGAATAGATGGCTGATTATCGATATGTATATGTAATTCGATTCTATGAAATTGAAGGCCATTAAAAAATAACGGCAGCGCAGCTATTACACTTTCTGCTCCGTATCCATTTTTCCAATGTTGATTATGAATAGAGTAACCCATCATCGCCCATTGATAGTCCATACGTAAAATTTTTATAAGTTCTAGCTTTCCAATATTGGCGCCATCTTCTTTCTGAAAAATACCTAGCACATACATTTCATCCCGTCGTRCCGCCTCATCAAATCCTCTTATCCATTCCGTAAACCATTCTTTCGTTGAAGACGACATGTCATGATAGCCATCATCGTATTTATATTGAGATGGTAACCTCTTATTGAATCCATCTAACCAACTTTCATAATCCTCTTTTTGAAATGGACGGATAATCAGCCTCTCTGTCTCTACTTGTAATAGTGGCAGCTTCATTTATATCTCTTCCTTTAATTGTTAATTGAATATTCTTTATTATCTTACACAAAATACAAAATCTAGTAAATTATTATGTTTTTTATAAACAAAAATCCAGTTATGCTTTTTACATAACTGGATTCTTCATTATTTAATAACCTTTTATTTTACAAGAAAAACATCCCTTAATTCCCTCTTCAACACTTTCCCTAAAGCGTTTTTCGGTAATTCGTCCATAAATACAACTTCTGGTATTTTATAGCTTGCTAGTTTTTCTTTACAATGCTGAATAATCTCTTCTTCTGTTAAAGACGTTTGAATGTCCTTTACAATGTAAGCTGTTGGAACCTCCCCCCAAAAGTCATTTGGAATCCCAACTACTGCAACTTCTAAAACGCCATTTATTTCATGAATTACATCTTCTACTTGATCTGGATATACGTTGTCACCACCGCGTACGATAACGTCTTTATATCTTCCCATAATATGTAGAAATCCATCATCATCTATCATACCGGCATCACCCATGTTAAACCAATTATCTTTTACTACCTTCTTTGTCGCCATTTCATTATTCCAATATCCTTTAAACATGTACGGGCTTTTCACGTGAATCTCTCCAACTTTATTTGTTGTTAGCTCATCACCTGTTTCTGGATGAACAATTTTCAACTCAACATGCTTAAGTGTTTTCCCTACAGAAGACATTTTTTCTTTTCCCATATTTGGATGCCAAGAAGTTACTACCCAACCTTCTGTACTCCCATAACCTTGCACCATATAAATGCCTTTTTCCATATATTTTTGAATGAGTGTTTCTGGCACTTTTGTACCACCACTTTGCGCTACTTTAAAGGCCGAAATGTTGCGCTCTTTATTATCTAATTCATCAAGCATGTAACTATAAACAGCTGGGAACGCAAGCATCGTAGTAATTTTCTCTTCTTCAATCTTATCCCAAATAAGAGTAGGATTCGAATCAGCTAAAAAGACCATCGTAACGCCATGATAAATACAATTTAAAATAGAAAGCACGCCACTCATATGAAACAATGGGTGCACTGATAAAAAGCGTTCACCTGCTGGAATTTCTCTTTGCCCCGCAATTTCAGTAAAATAATGGTGTAAGTTTTTATGACCAATTACACATGCTTTTGCCTGTCCAGTCGTTCCTGAAGTAAATAAGTAAATGGCATCATCATCTTCATGAACTTCCACATTCGGCTCTGTTATTGGCTGTTCCTTTAATTTTAATTCAAATGAGCCAAATCCTTCTTTTGTCGTCTCAATTACATAAGGAATTTCTTTAACTGCATTAATCTTTAATACAACTTCACTAAATTCATCATCAATAACTAATACTTTTAATCTCGCTTCTTTTACAATCGATTCTAATTCATAAGCTGTAAGCTGATGATTAAGCGGAATAAATATCGCTCCAATTTTTAAGCTTGCCATCATAACGCTTGGAAACGGATGATTATTTTTGCATAGAATTCCTATACGATCCCCTCTTTTCACACCGGTATGTAACAAATAATGTGCAAGCTGATTTACTCGTTCATTATACTGCTGAAACGAATACCTTTTCTCTCCACCGATAAGCGCTTCCAAATTTGGTGACTGCATTGCTCTTTTTTGTAATAATTGTCGCATCGTTCTCAAGTAAAACTCCCCTTTATATATGTTAGGATTTTTATTTTACCAGATTAATTATTAATTTACTAAAGATTAAACTTGGTGAATTTAAATGAAGTGAATCTTTAGTCGATGTGGGGTGTTCATCTCCACTGATTATTAGTCCACACCTTACGGGCTGTTAATGCGGGATAAACAAAAATAGCCATCTACTTAACAAGTAAATGGCTATTTCTCCTTATATATTAGAAAACTCCTTATTCATCACATATTTCACATACTCAGGTGCACTTTTGTCAATCTCTTCATCACTGATTTCATATTCCGCACCATATAAATAAAATGATGGTATAAATTCCATTCCTGTATATAAGCTCGTAGCGTGGAATGGTTTCGTTAATTCATCCATTGTAATTCCGCTATTTTTATAGTCTTTTTCTAACCCACCTATAGAAATAGCTACACCAAATTCTTTCCCCTTCACTTTATCCCCTTTTGATCCGTAGGCAAATCCATATGTTAATACATCATCGAACCATTTTTTTAATAATGGTGGTGAGCTATACCAGTAGAGTGGAAATTGGAATATATATCGGTCGTGCTCTACTAACAGCTTTTGTTCTTCTTCAATATTAAATTCCCAATTTGGTGCCACTTTATATAATTCATGCACCGTTATTTCATCTGGATATTTCTCAAGTTCTTCTACCCATCTTTTATTAATTCGAGACTTTTCAATATCAGGATGTGCTACAATTACAAGTGTTTTCATATATTTTCTTCCCCCTTATAAATAATTCAAACGCTTTAGTATTAGTATGAATGAGTCACATATAATTGAAAAGTACGTACTTTAAAGTGCTATAGGAACCTTAAAGTACCTTTGGAGGTGTTATATGAATCAAAATGATAATTGCCCAATCGCAACGACACTCGACGTGATCGGGGGAAAATGGAAAATTCATATTTTATGTGTTTTGGCGGATGGAAAAATGCGAACAAATGAAATAAAACGAGAAATTCCAAACATTACACAAAAAGTTCTCACACAGCAACTTCGGCAACTTGAGGCTGATGGGATTATCCATCGTACTGTATATCAAGAAGTACCACCAAAGGTTGAGTACACAATAAGCGAACATGGAAAATCTTTAATGCAAATTATGGATGAACTATTTGAATGGGGAAAAGACCATCAAATGAAAAGATTACATGACTAAAAAAACTACCAAATTCTTTACATACTAGTGGGAATGGCACATCACTATCAAGCTAACAAAAAGACCCTAATAAGAAAACTTTCATTTTTATAATCCATTTAAACTTTAGCTTGATAGTGATACGGCAAGACCCTAATAAAGAAATGTATTAAACAAATTAAAAACAACAACACATACGACTAATGTTAATAAGAAAATTATAGTCGCTGAATTGCTTACTTAATTTTGAAATCTAAACAGTTACCCTTTAAGCCAAGCTTAATAATATCGCTTTTGTACGATTATCTGTTACCTCATAATAAATTTCTAATCCTTTCCGAGTACCTGTAACGACTTTAGTAGCTTTTAGTTTAGATAAATGTTGACTAATTGTACTTTGAGGCATTTGTAATGTTTCATACATTGTCGTTACGTTAATAGGACCTTTTGCAAGCATTATTTTTACTAATGATAAACGGACAGGATGTGCTAATACCTTCAATACTTCAGTGATTTCTTCATACATTTCTTTCATATTTTTTCTCCCCTTTTATATAAACATTAATGATATCCATATATATAATTCGAAAGGATATACGATTTTATGTCCGTCATTTTAAAAAAATGTTAAAAAATATCTTCAGATGGAAGGAATCTCCCCTCCGTTCAATATTCTATAGATTTTTCTTTCACTAAATATTATGTGGTAGGAGCTTTCCTTACTGAGACCCTCTGCCATTGTTCCCTTGCTGATGCCCATTATTCCCTTGCGATTCTCTTCCGTTGTTCCCTTGACCATTCCCATTATTCCCTTGCGATTCTCTTCCGTTGTTTCCTTGCCCATTCCCATTATTCCCTTGCGATTCTCTTCCGTTGTTCTCTTGCTGATGCCCATTATTCCCCTGTGATCCTCTTCCGTTGTTTTCTTGCTGGTGTCCATTATTTTCTTTTTGTGGACCTCTACCGTTGTTTTCTTGCTGGTGTCCATTATTTTCTTTTTGTGGACCTCTACCGTTGTTTTCTTGCTGGTGTCCATTATTTTCTTTTTGTGGACCTCTACCGTTGTTTTCTTGCTGATGTCCATTATTCCCTTGCGATTCTCTTCCGTTGTTCCCTTGCTGGTTTCCATTATTCCCTTGGGACCCTCTGCCGTTGTTTCCTTGCCCATTTCCATTATTTCCTTGTAACTCTCTGCCGTTGTTTCCTTGCCCATTTCCATTATTTCCTTGGGACCCTCTGCCGTTGTTTCCTTGCCCATTCCCATTATTTCCTTGTGATCCTCTTCCGTTGTTCTCTTGCTGATTCCCATTATTTTCTTTTATTTGCTTCGGTTGTTGTTCCTTAGATTGCTTTTGTTCTATATGCTCTTTCTTCTCGTTGCTTTCTTCTTTTACAGGAGATGCGTCCGATGATGCATCAGAAGATGACTTTTGTTGTTCTTGATTAGACGGAGGTGCAGGTGGAGTAAGCGATTTTTGCTTCTCATTCTCTTGTTTTATATAAACGCCCGTTCCAACTCCAGCTTTCTTGGCATCCTCCCGTATTTGCATCGTACTGCTTTGATATTCAACTGTAATATGTTTTATCTCATACTCTTTCTTTAATTTTTGCATAGCCTTTTCCAACTGAGGTTCTAACGACTTGTCCTTTGTAACAGCTGTTAGCATAACTTGCTTATCATTCGTTAAGTACTTATCCTTTTGACTCTGCTTTATAATAGTACGTATTACGTCTTGCAGATGCTTATTTTCCCACCCTTTCATTTCTTTTAAAATACGCCTTCCATCATCATTACAAGCCCGCAAATCTATAACACGAAGATCTTCCGTTACGCTCGCCTCTAAACTTGGATTTATATCAACTGAGACATAAGCAAACACTTTTTCTTCCGGTTGATTGTAGAAAAACAGCAATACGCATAGAAAACCAGCAACAATTACTGTTGTAGGCTTTAAGAAAGGTGGCATTGAAAAACGCGGTGCTCTTTGCTCTTGTTCGTTAAACGAGATTTCCTCTCCAATCATGTAAGAGTGTACTTTTCTTTTAAACGTAATAAACTCTCCATTTGGAGTTAAAACAACTACGTTATGTTTCTTTATATCCATCACAATTCCTTTATTCATCATGCTTCTCCCCTCTTATATAATCCAGAATATATGTATAGTTGTTTGCAAAGATAATACACATCGCAATAATGTATTTTCGATGTCGCTCCAACGTTTTACGACTTACCCTAACACGTGGTTCAATATGTTTAAGGGGTAACTTTTTCTTTCGGAATAGCTCTTCCATCATTTTCTCGTCTTTTATAATAATCTTTACAATTTCTATTAAGTGCTCACGCGTATCACGATGCTTAGGGGATTCCTTAGCAAGCTCTGAAAATGTGATTTTAAACTCAGCTAGCACACTTTGAAAATGAAGAATTTCCTCCTTACGGTTACTATTTTCCATCTCTTTCATATACTCCGTAAGCGATACTTGTATTTCTAATATTTCCTCTTGCTTATCTTCTTTTAAAAAGACAAGATTATGCTTAGACTCCTTGCGTATATAGTCAATTACATCTCTTTTTATAAGAAGATCAGCAAACGCTAGAAAAGATTTTCCTTTTTTATATGAATACTGTTCAATTGCTTCGTTAAATGCAAATAATCCAATGCTATATTCATCATCCTGCTCTGTAATGTACCTGCGGCAGACAGACGATATTGATTTTCTAATAAACGGCTGATACTGTACGATAAAAGCTTCCTTATCTCCACCGTTGTTTTGTATGTTAAATACGATATCTTCTATTTTCGTTTTTTTTAAGATTTTCATTACTAAACTCAACACTAGTAATCTCCCTGCCTCCTTCTGCTTCAAATAGCAAAATGGTCACTAAACAAGTGACCATTTAACCACATTTTCTTAGTACTTTTCTTTGGGCTTGTCTACTTGCTATTGCTCATATTTTTCGAGGCCGATTTTTTTATATGACTATTTTTTCCACTTGTACTAAAGTGAAGTCTGTATTTTGTATTACTTTCTTGTTTTCTTTTGCAATACCACTTGCTCTTTTCTATTTTAGCTGCAATCTTTGAATAACTCTTCGCTATATTTTTGGTAATTTTAGCTTTTTCTTTCATTTATTTTCTTCTACTTATATATATTCGAAGGAATAAATAATTTTATGGGGGTCAAAAAAATATTTTTTATAAAATAGTTATTTTTTTAAAAATAAAAACCATCAATTGGAAGAAACTCGTTATAACTCCTCCTTATGGTAATTCCTTTGTAAACTTTTTATTTAAATGTATAATTGTATTAAAAGTCTAAAATTTCAGAATCAGAGGGCGGCGTCATGAAAAGTTTTGGTACGTTAGTAATCTCTACCGTCATTTCAGCAGGCTTAGTGTATTATAATATCGATTCCTTTTATAATAAATTTACATCCGGGAATACATATTACTGGGTAAACGGTATCCTAGCTGCTGGATTCCTTATATCCTTAATTATCAACATAAAAGATATCATCAAGAAAAACTACACAACTTCTGAATCAAATTAAGGAGCCTATTATGGTTCCTTTTTCTATGCAAAATAAAAAAGCAGCTGTTAAGCTACTTTGAATTCTTCTTATCCCCAAATGAAATGATATATATATTCTCCCGTTACACGTTCATTAATTCCAGCGATCCTAGCGAATCTCATTAAGTCCGCCCCTTGAAGAAAATACACCGAGATCGTAACTGGTACTTGTGACCACATGAATTGATAAAGCTCATTCACTCTCTGATTCGTCGAAACGATTAAATCATTTACAGGTCCATGATTCCATGCAGAGGTTTGAACTGAAGTGAACGGAAGGTCTTTCCCATTAACCACTATTCTTACCACACTTTGAGTTATGTCCACAACAATCCCCTCCACCATTACAAAATTTAAACCTGTTTCTATACTCATATTCTTGATTAATAATAAATGTTTAAGGCAAACCCCTATTTTCATTTCTACTCAAGAACAATTTATTTGATAAAATAAAAAAGCAGCGGATTCGCTGCTTTAAAATCTACATAACTCCCTTTTCTTTTGCTCTCTCATAAAGAACCGTGCGGCTTACACCTGTAACTTCACATATCTTCTTTACTGTAAGCTTGTTTTCCTTTCGGTTTGCAAGCAGATCTAAAGCATGTTCCATATTAGGATAATCATCATCGTACTTCTTAGGGCGCCCTTTATAAACACCACGCTCTTTAGCTAGTTCAATACCTTCTCGTTGCCGCATTCGAATTAGGTCACGTTCTAACTGATTAACACCAGCCATTACAGTGAGTCGGAAAGTGCTGTATGGATTATCGCTTGTAGTATCAAGCCAATTGTCTTTTAACGACTTAATAGAAGCGCCTTTTTCTTTAATTGTTTCTATGATACATTTCATTCGCTAGATTGATAAGCATTTCAAATGCCATCCCACGGTTTCCGAGTCCCATTGTTATTCCTCGCTTTCTATTAAAAGGATTATTTTGTTAAAAAATTGATTCTAATTTATAACCTCTATCTTTTTCCTTCATTTCCCATTAAAATTGAGTAAAACTATTTTGAAAACATAGGAGAAAGCTATGAAGCACAACCTCAATCTATGGTCCTTTATATGCTCTTTGATTTGCGTTGGACTATTCCGTTTATATTTTGAAATTCCACTTGAATTATTCAAATTTTTCACGGATTCATTACACATTCACCCTTTATTTATATTACTAGTTTTAACAATAGGAACTTTTTTTGCTGGCATTATAGGATTTTCTAAGATAAATAATTGGATTGCGATGCTTAGGAGTGTAGCAACAGTCTTACTAACATTGTTATTATCAGTGTTTTTAACACTAACTTTGATTGTGGGTTATGCATTAAGTTAAACGTAGTTTTTTATGAGTAAAACTCAATATTCCGTCAATAATATAGATGACATTAGATTTTTCTCCTTGTTCCCCCTTGGAGATGAGCAGTTAGTTTTTGCTAACTGCTCTTATATTTATAACAAAGATAAGATTCTTTAGAATGATTCTTCTTTATTTCTCAATATAAGGAGCCTTGGATTTTCATTAAAACTCCTGTAGTATATGAACAAAGAGTAAGGTAAGAGTTACTCTTTGCCATTTTAGGAAAGGTTCTGTTGGAAACAACAGGACCTTTTTTCGTAAAGAGATGGTTTTGTTTAATTTCTCACCACTAACCACAAAAAATATCTTATAATCGTTATATACTAAATTAAAATAATGGATTAGGAGTAGATCAAATGCCAGTTACACTAGAACTTATTCTTTTCATTCTTCTAGCAATTAGCGCTATTGGCTATTTAGTAAAAGAATTTCAAAAAACTAGGAAAAGAACACTTGGAATTTCACTAGAATTCTTGGTTCTTTTCTGGTCAATATGGAGAATATCGACTATCATAATCTGATTTGTAAAACATGAATTCCTTCGAATAAAAATCAATATTATGTCCATAATGTTGATAGGCTGTATGCCAAAATCCATTTAGTTTTCTCTGTATCTCCTTGTATTGAGCAGTTAGTTTTTGCTAGCTGCTCTTTTATTTATGAAAAAAGATAAAAATTTTTATAATGATTCTTCTTTATTTCTCAATATAAGGAGCCTTGGATTTTCATTAAAACTCCTGTAGTATATGAACAAAGAGTAAGGTAAGAGTTACTCTTTGCCATTTTAGGAAAGGTTCTGTTGGAAACAGCAGAACCTTTTTTCGTGATTTAAAGGTACTAAGAAAAAATGAAATATTTACCATGAAGGTAATTGTTAAATATTTTACGCTTATACAGTATAATGGGATAGTTATTGTGTATTGGCATTAAGAGGAGCGTCCTGATTAAGCGCTTCTCTTTTTTTATAAAATAGCTCCAAATTACTTGGACACATTTACCAGTTTATTCAACACAAATATCATGTTAAAATCCCTTGTGAATACGACATAACTCAACTTGGTGAAGCCCTGTAATATTTCCTGTAGGGCTTCTTTTTTTACAAGCAGTTATTTCATTAAGCTGACTACCTTGTTGTGCAAAATAACGATTTTGTTCACTTTTTTGATACATTTATAAAACATTCATATGTTATCTTCAGTAAGTTCTATTTCCTTTATAATATTGTGTGAAGTATACCAACGAACGAAGCCTAAAAAACTCTAATGAAGTGATGAAAAAAACCTAATTTCTCTACAAAACATTGAGAAATTAGGCTTTTTAATAGAAAAAGTAGCATTCATAAACAATGAATACAGTTTAACTCTTCAATTCTATTTTCACAGATTCATATATTCTTCTAAAGTCAGTTTTTCCTTATATATATTTTCAGCAATATCTCCTACATAGCGAATATGCCAAGGTTCATATGCATAACCCGTAATACTTTCCTTCCCCTTAGGATAACGAATGATAAACCCTGCACGATGCGCGTTTTCTTTCAGCCATTTTCCTTCCTTCGTATTCGCAAAGGATAGCTCTAGTTCATTGTTCGCACTTTTAGAAGAAACATCCATCGTTAACCCTGTTTGATGTTCGCTATGCCCTGGCTTTGCAGAGAATCGATCCGTATGCTCTTGCCCTTTCTTTTTAACATTGTTGGCATACAGACCTTTTTGATACTCATAGGAACGAAATCCTGAAACAGCATTCAACTGGATCCCATCTTGCTTAGCTAAAAGGAATAGTTTTTCTAACGCTTCCGCTGCTTCTTTACGAAGATGACTCTTTTCTACCGTTCCACTAAATGAGAACGGTACATTTGGTACAACTAAATCCTCTGGCATATAGTCTTCGGGTAAACCATATTCCTTATTTACTACAGCCTGTATACTAGCAAAGGAACTTGCTATCTTATTTGAAGTCCCATTTTGCTTACTATTTTTTTCTTTATTTATGGAGTTTTCACTAGTTTCATGGTTTGTCTTATATGGTTCTTTACCAATAGATATATTGGTGTAAATGATAAAGATACCTAACATTACTACTATAGAAGTTAAGGTTCCTACTAATTTAAGTCTCATCATTCATTTCCTTCCTGCAACTCCTACTGTTACTCATTCATCATACTTCAACCATATCAAATCCATATTAATTCCCTGTGAACTTTTCTTCATAACGTATTCCTTAATAGATTGATAGTATATCTTCCCTTTCTTTTGGCACCCTTAAAATATCAGCTCTATTCATACATGTAGAAAAACAATCTAAAAATTCGTATAATAAGATAAGAAGTGCAGCATTCTATTATAGAAAGGTCTTGGTATAATGCTAGGTATTGATGTCAAAAAAACAAAAGAAGAGTTAATTATTTCATGGCAATTTGCGGAGGTCACGATTCCATTACGTGATGTGATTGAGGTTACCGAAGATGCTACCTATGCGGGTGTTGAAGAACCAAGTGCAATCCGTATCGGAACAGCATATGGGACAATTGATCGTATATTAATTAGAACTGTAAAACAAAATTATGTATTATTTACTACGAATAAAGTGTCGATTTTAAACGCAATTCACGCGTAACAATGAGTAGATAAACGCGCTTAAACAAAGTTCAAGTGAAATAAAAAGGTGCAAAGTCATAGAATTGACTTCGCACCTTTTTCTATATTTGTGAGGGTAGCATGTAATTGATGCCGCAGAAATTGGGATGCAAAATTGCATCTTTAATTCAGATATATTAATAATAAAGATGAACTGCTCAACATTTTTCTTTTAAGTTAGTATTTCAAACCCTAGCTACCTAAAGAACTCAAGTAAACGTATCTTAAATCCTTTTAAGTGGCACAAAAAGCGTCTATGTAGGCGCTTTTTGTATAAGAAAACACCTTATATGCATAAGGTGTTTTCTTATTTCATCTATCTAGAACTTCTCTATTTGAACTGTAAAATGTGGCTTGAATTTTACTTCGATTGTTTTGTTTTCTACGCCGCCTTGGACATATAATGAGTCATTACGGGTATAGATTCGTTTCGCCGAATGTATCTTGGTTTCAAATATGCGTTTATTTTTGTAATACAATTTTAATTCAACAGTTTCCTCGTAATAACACATAATCATTACTAATTCAAATCCTAATTTATCTATTTTATTATATCTATATGCACCTGCACCAGGAATAAAATAATCTTCTGGTTCACTCTCGAATATTTCTAATAATTCGTATTCATCATATTGAATATTCATTTTAACAACTCCTTTCGTGAATGGGCTTAATCTACTTTATTTATAATATTCACGATTTATTAGGTACAACGGAAACAACATCGCCATTATCATTCAATACGACTCTAACATCTTTCCCATCGTATTACCATAGACCAGGTTTATTTCCTGGTTTTTTAGTAGCATGCTTAATTGTTTCTTCTACTACGCTTGGTGTTACACCTCGCGGATCAACTTTTTTTAATTCCTCCATATATTCTTTTGATCCGAATGTGTAACCATTCCTTTCAGCTCTTTCACGTGCACGCTTCGTAAGTTCTGCCCGAACCTGAATTGTATCAGGTGCCATTCTTTCAAGAGCATGTTCAGTATACTTACGCCCATCAATGACCCTCCGCCTCTTGGCATACTCCATCCACTCTCTTCAGTTACCTTTGATACTTTTCCTAAATCCTTCGCTTTTTGTTCTAACTCACCATATTTACCGAATACACGTCCAATAACTTTAGGAGCCCCACCAAAAACAGTAGAAACGGTTCCCCATACATAGTCATTTTTGTCATACTCTCTATCAGTGAAATATTCTTTGCCGTTAATGAGTTGTAGCCCTTGTTTGATTTGCCCAATAACTGGCATGAAATCAAGTGACATCGATCCAAGTTCATTTGTACGCTTCTGTTCTGCCAAAAACTCTTCCATTTTTTCAGGTGGTACACCAAAATCTTTGAGGCGAGTAGATAAACCATCCATGTTTCCAACATTTTTAGCTATATTAGACGTATCTATTTTATAGCCTGAAATCTTATTAGCAGAGTCCATAATGTTATTGGCAGCATCTAATCCAGACATGATATCTGTATGCAAGGTTGGGAATGCTTGTTGAGCTTCTGCAACATGCGTTGAGACACTATTAATTAGTCCATCAGCCATTACTGCTTGTTTATGAAGTGATGCCCCAGCTTTTTGTATGGTAGAAAACTTGGCTTGGAGCAACGGACTTGTAAACAGTGTGGCCATGTCATTCAAAGTAAAGCTAAACTACGTCTAGGTCTCTGCCCTAGCTGTTACGAACACCAAGTAATTATGAATCAATTAAATGTAGAATTTAAGAATTTTAAATCCACATGTATTATGGAAATGTACGCCGATTATGTAGATTCAAAAAGATGGATTTCATTAAGTGATGCAACGAAATTAACGATTAAACACCGAGCAGCTGCTGACTGTTTTGCTGTCCTGGAATTATTACAACAACTCAAAAATAAGCACATCTAGTAAAAAAACAGATGTGCTTATTTTTTAATTTTTATGCATTTTTACGTTTTAGGAAAATCACTCCACCAACAATTAACAATAATGCACCTGCAGCCATAGAGATCCAGCTTGTAAGGTCAGCGCCTGTTTGCGGTAACCATCCAATTTTAGATTGAATTTCTTTCTTAGGTTGTGGTTGCTCTTTTACTTGCTCTTTAGGTTGCTCTGATGTTGGAGTATTTTTATCTTGATTCGGCTGTTCTGGTTTTGGTTGTTCCGGTTTTACCTCTTTAAATTTCACCGTTTGACCCTTATCTTCGATGTCAACATGAATAGCAACCAAGACATTATCTTGATACAATTCTTCAAACACTACCACTTCTTTACCTTGTAATGCAGATGCATTAAATGTGAAATCGAGTGTGATAGAACCATTTTTTTCTTTTGCAGTAAACTTAGATTCTACTGTTACTTCTTTATCATCAACTAATAATGGTTTTTTTGTTGCTTTATCCATTAGTTTGCCTTTTACAACGTACTCTTTACCCACGATTAAGTCTTTGTATTCCACTTTATCTTGGATTGTTACAGATTTAGAAGCGTCTAACTCTTTAGAACCATCAGCTTTGTTTGTAGCTGTTGTTTTAATGGAAGGCTCTACAAATCGAACTGTTTGACCTACATCGTTAATGTCAGCGTGAGTTGCAATTACTTGACCTTCATGCAATAAGTCTTCAAACACAACTACTTCTCTTCCTTGCTGTTCAGCACCAACGAAAGTAAAGTCTAATGTTACAAAACCATTCTTTTCTTTTGCAATGAACTTAGTCTCTGCTGTTATTTCTTTACCATCAATTAATAATGGTTTGTTAATAGCTTTGTTCATTAATTTACCTTTTACAGTGTACTCTTTACCAACAACTAAGTTAGTATACTCTACTTTATCTTGAATAGTGATAGAATCCTTTGAATGAATCTCTTTTCCACCATCAGCTTTGTTTGTAGCAGTTGTTTTTACTGATGGCTTAACGAACTTAACTGTTTGACCTTTATCATTGATATCAGCATGTGTAGTAACAACTTTTCCGTCTTTCAGTAACTCTTCGAATACTACTACTTCTTTTTCTTCTAAACCAGTTGCATCAAAAGTGAAATCTAGTGTAATAGAACCGTTTGCTTCTTTTGGTGTAAACTTAGTTTCAGCAGTTACTTCTTTACCATTTACAACTAATGGTTTATTAGTCTCTTTATCCATTAATTTACCTTTTAAAGTGTACTCTTTACCTACTTGTAGGTCTTTGTATTCCACTTTATCTTGGATTGTTACAGACTTAGAAGTGTGCATTTCTTTTGTACCATCGGTTTTATCAGTAGCTGTTGTTTTTACTGATGGAATCTTTTCATCTTTGACAATATGTTTAATGATTTGACCATTCTCTTTGATCTCAAAAGAGAATATTTCTTCATTCAATACATAACCTTTTGGTGCAACAGTTTCTTTATATGTGTATTTTCCAAATGGTAACTTTTCAAACTTCGCGATACCTTTATCGTCTGTTTTCCCTTTAACTACTTCTTTTCCTGCTTCATTATAAATAGTAAACTCTGCATTCGGAAGCTTATTGTTTCCATCAGCTACATCAACTTTTGTAATTTCTAGATCACCTTTGATAAGATGATTAACTGCTAATAGCTCAATAATTTTCCCGTGTTCCTTTATTTCGAACACAATTGGTTCTGTAATAAGAACGTAACCATTTGGAGAAGCCTTTTCTACAAATGAATATTTACCATACGCTAAATCTTTGACGTTAACTTCACCATTTTTATCTGTCTTATATTCCCCAATTACTTTCCCGCTTGCATCTTTTAGCTCGAATACTGCACCTTCTAATTTTTTACTGATATCTTCATTATCTACTTTTAGTAATTTCACACTACCTTTCACTTCTGTATTTTCCACTGTAAAAGTAAGTGTTTTATTGTGCTCTTTAATTTCAAAAGGATACTTTGTGTTATTTCCAATATATCCATTAGGTGTTTTTGTCTCTAAGAAATAATATTTACCATACGTAAGACCATCAACATTTGCAATTCCATTTTCTTTTGTTACTACTTTTTTCACTTCTTTTCCATCTTCAGTAAAGACCGTGAATTCAACATTAGGTAACATCTTACCTGAATCACTAAGTTTTTTTATTTCGATGTTACCTTTTACTTTGTTGTTTACTACTTGAACAGCTCCTATTTCCCCTGTCTTAACTTCAATAGTTTGTGGTTTATCACCTGAAACATAACCTGTTGGTGCTTTAATTTCTTTTACTGTGTAGGTACCAATTGGTAGGTTATTTAATTCTGCAGTACCATCAGCACCCGTCGTGATTTTTCCAACTGATTCATTATTTGCATTAAAGACTTCAAATACTGCACCAGCTAATATTTCTCCATTTTCCCCAACCTTTTTAATTTTTAAAGAACCAGCAGCTTCCCAATTTACTGCAAGGTCACTACTAAGCTTTTCCTCATTTCTTTCTAGTAGCACTGTAGCATTCTGAACAGTATCAGTACCGCGATAAGCAATTGCTTGAACTTTAGTTACATTTGCAGCAACACTTAGATTAAATTCACCTGTTTTTGTATCTTTAGGAATTTGGATACGGAATTTTTCTCCAAGTGAAAGCTGATCTTTCACTTCTCCATTTTCACTAACAATTTTAACTCCATTAGGTGCATTTTTCGCTACTACTTTATAAGAACCACTCTTAGCATTTGTTTGTACTGTGTATAGGTTTGTTTCAAAAAACTCACCCTTTAATTCTGCCTTTTGCTTTTCAGCAGGAATCACATTCATAAAAATATCTTGAGTATCTTCACTTGTATTTGCAGCATTAATAATTGTCTTAGCCGCTTTTTCAACATTTTTATTTTCATGCTTTAATTCATTTACATCAAGTTGACCTAATGCATTCCAAACCGCAAGCTGAGTTGCATAATGTGCTTCATTCTTATTAGCTACTCCCAGTTGTTCTATACTTTTTTGTGGGAAACCATTTAATAGAACCCTATATACTACATTATCTGTTTTCCCCATTTCAGGAAGATCTTCACCATTTGGTGATTTTAAGCCAAGGGTTAAACAATAAGCAATTTGACCGCTTGAATTTTTAATAATTTCAGTTCGAATGTACTTACCTAAACTGTCGCTATAACTCCAGTTCATTGAATACTTTTCATGCGTCATAACCTCCGCATTTGCCTTCGGTAGAAACACATTAAAGAATAATGCTAGTACTGATAATAATGCAAAAACTCTTTTAACAACTCTTCTCCCCAATTTTAAAACCTCCCTAGATAAAATGAACCCGATGTATTATTCAAATATTTAAAATAATCACAACGAAGATATTTCATATTATAAGACATAAAGTTACAAATATTATATTATTTTTACAAATTATTTATTTTCTCAACAACCACTATAAATTATAATATTAAAACATTCCGTTTCACAAAAGTGACAATATTAGGATACCTTAACAAAATAAGAAACTTGGTAAAATACTAGAATAACGGTAGTTGGAGTACGGAAACGATTCTTCGCATGAAGGACCACTACAAAGATATTTTCAAATTGAATATATGTATTAATAATGAAATTTTATTGCATTTACACCTGCAATGTTTATATAAAAGATAGTAAATTATGTTTTTATAGGATTTTTTCTATTAGTTTACTGGAAATTTGCATTATTATGTGACAATAAATATCATTGTATTTAATATAAAATGATATAAAAAAGGGGTACGCAGATAATTATCGGAACTTTCAATCGATTAATTATACTAAAATTAGTATTAAGAATATTAGTAAAAAAGTAACAACGTTATTACAAAGTTCGAATATTGGTCTAAGTACCCTAGCATCTCAATGGTAACCTCTTGAATACTTTTACGTTTTTAAATAAATTAAAATAACAAAAAAATAATAATTTTTAATTTCTTCTTTGTAATTTAATAAGTTGCATGTTAATATGGCGAAGGTTATAAAATGGATTTCGCCATACACAATGTTTTTTCGGAATATTCACTCCAGAGAAACGTAACTATTTCAGTAATTTGCTTCATCTTTTACCTATACAAGGGCTACTTTCAATTTTTTTGTTCATAAGTAAAAGTAACTTTTTATTCTATCTTCCTCATCGATTTTAATATAAATGGTAAAAAAGCACTTTTTCAAGTGCCCTTCCTTTTCTTTTTTAAAGATAGAAAATCTAATAAAATCAAACACCTAGATTAAACACATACATAATCCTACTTACAAACTCTCAGAGAGGTATAAACTATGGGAATTCCTACACTATTATTAAATACATTTATTATTATTATTTGTATCCTTAGTTACCAAGTATTTTGGCTAGAACATAAAGAAAAAATGGCATGTAATAATATATTAATTTCTGTACTTTCCTCCATTGCAATTATTTTTTGTATGACTTTTCCTTTTCATTTACACGCTGGGTTCATTTATGATTTACGTTTTATTCCCATTATATTAGTTTTTCTATACGGAAATACAAAGAGCATTTTTTGTATTGGAGTTTTATATCTTTCTTATAGATTTTACTTAGGTGGAAGCGGAGTCTTCCCATCATTTATTATCTTTACTGTTATTTCTGTTATTACAATCATGTTTCGTTACTTGTCACCTACTTATTTCAAGGAAAAGAAGATATTATTAAGTATTCTACTTATTTTGATATGTACAACTTCCCTTTCTATCTGCGGTATTGTAACGCAAATAAATACAGGTGGTAAAATTGACTCTACTCTCATTGAATTTTTATTCAATTATATAATCATAAATATTTTCACAGTATTATTATCAGTTTATTTAATAGAAGGAATGATCGAGAAATATAAAATAAAAGAAAGAATGCAAAGAGCAGAAAAATTTTATATAGCTAGCGAACTAGCTGCATCGATTGCACATGAAATTCATAATCCACTGACCACGGTACGTGGATTCACTCAATTACTAAATGAAGATGAGAGTGCTAAGATGTCTCAAGATAAGTACTTAGAAATTATGTTACTTGAAATGCAGCAAATACAATCTACTATTAATAACTATTTATCTTTAACCAAACCACAAAACATTATAAAAGAGGAACTAGATATTAATTACATATTAAATCAAGTGAAAGATAATATTTCACCACTCGCTCTTTCATATAATGTTGAAATAAAACAGCATATTACAACAGATTCCCTTTACATAAATGCTAATACTGAAAAATTAAAAATATGTCTAACCAACATCATACAAAATGGAATTGAGGCTATGAAAAATGGTGGCGTATTACAAATAAATATACAAAAAATAAAAGGTAATATTGTAATTGATATTATTGATACAGGAATAGGAATGTCTTCCCAACAAATAAAACGTATTGCCTTGCCATTTTATTCAACAACAGAAAAAGGTACTGGGCTTGGTACTATGATTGCGTACAGTATTATTAAAGAATTAAACGGAGATATAGAGATAGAAAGTGAACTAGGAAAAGGAACACACTTTTCTATCACTATCCCCTGCTAATATAATAGAAGATTTATTTAAATGATATTATTTTGTAGCTAATATAACCATATAAAAAGAAGACGTAACTATTCGTCCTCTGTTTATATGGTTCTGGTGCAAAAATGTTAGTTAGAAACATAGAGTAGCAATTTCCTTTTCATTTCTATCTTATGAAGCTAAGCCAAACAATTTATGAATAAATTCTTTCTCGCCTTGGACAGACTTGTCCGGTAAAACAAGTGGTTCTGGTGCAAAAATAAAATACAGTAGAATAACGCACATATATTCCTAACGGAATCGTATCAGCAATGGATAAACCCCGTTCTTCTAGCATTTCCACCAAATCACGAAAACTAAGGTTGTATCGTTAACAAGATGATGTCTGGTTGATAATGCTTCCATTTTAATACATTTCCCTTTTCCATACCAATCACGCACTTTTTCTAAAGTAATAGTAACAGTATGTCCAAGATTTATAGATTCATTGCAATTATCCTTAAGTTTTTGCACCAGAACCCTATTTAGGTATGTGACCGATTCGAGGTATGGGGCCATCCTTTAAATTAATTCCATGTATAAGGGTTACAAAGCTAATGTTCACTATAAAACCCGACATAAGATCGATTATGTTGGGTTTTATATAATTGTCTTTATCGAAAATTAAACATTATTTATAGAATTTATAGAATCTATAAAATTGTCTATAACAGACATTCAAATTACATTTTTTGAAGTGTGGTCCCCGAAACCCCGAATTATTCACGTACCCCTAGCAGATGACAGTACTCCCTCTTACGAGAGTAATCCTGTATCTCTTGCTTTTTGCACGGCTTCTTCCCGATTTTTGACTTCTAGCTTGTCATAAAGAGTAGAAGCATAATTTCTAACTGTGCCATTTGATAAGTAAAGTTTCGAAGCAATTGTTTTATAACGGATTCCTTGAGACAAAAGATTCAAAACCTCTAACTCGCGTTTCGTTAAGCCATACTCTTTTCCATCTGACTTCAATTCGACTGACTCTTCCTCATCATTTCCATCCCACATCTTATGGAACAAATCTTGGTCAATCATCGTGCCTCCCCGATAGATGAGKCGAATCGATTCAGCTAGTTCACGAGAATCTATGGATTTCAGCAAATAACCGTCAGCTCCATTTCGTATGATTTCCTTCGCCCTTTTGGTATCCTGAAACGTTGAAAGAATGAGGACACGAATGTCTGGCCATTTCCCCTTAATTATTTTGGTCGCACGAATCCCATTCAGATTGGACATCTCTAAATCCATTAATACTAAATCTGGTTTTAGTCTTTCACACAATTCTACAGCCTGTTCTCCATCTTCAGCCATTCCCACTACTTGCAAGCCATCCTGTCCATCCAAAATTGTATGAAGACTTTCTCGAATAAAAGAATGATCATCGACGATACACAAGCGGATTGGTTCATTAGACAATTGTACAAGTCTCGGTAACGCACATGAAATTAACGTCCCTTCTCCTTTTTTGGAGTAAACAATAACTCTCCCTTGTAACTGACTCACGCGCTCTTTCATCGCAGTTAATCCGAAGCCATCCTTCCATTCCTCTACCCCGCAGCCATTATCCTGCACATCCAATCTTATCTGTTGCGGCTCAAAATGAAGTGACACAATGATTTCGGTGGAGTGTCCATGGCGAACCGCATTTGTTAATGATTCCTGTAAGCTCCGATACATTGTCAGTTTTGATTGCTTGGAGACCGTATACTCTTCTCCTATTATTCGAGTACGTACATTTACTTTTGCATGCTTCTCAAATTCCTCTGTCAATTGTTGTAATGTGAGAGTTAAGGCAAGCGATTCTTGTGGTAAGTCCATCTGATGTAGATACATTCTTACTTCTTCCATACTGTTACGGGCCAATTGTAATAATGAGTCGAGCTTTTGCTCTCCTTCTTTAGTCTTTAATTCCGTACGTAATGTTTCCATCCCCATAATAATTGAGGTATAAGAATGCCCCATCGTATCATGTAAATCTTTTGAGATCCTGTCACGTTCCTCCAGTAAAGTAATCCGCTCAACTTGAGATACGTACTGTTCCAATACATGCTTTTGGTTCCGAATCGTTTCACTTTGACGGTAATTGACAACTAGTAAACGAAAGGAAGAACCCACAGCAAAAGCCAGACCGATTTGTATAATAATCACCCATACATCTATTCCATGGGAAAATATTGCAATGAGCAACGGAAATAAAACAATTGTGATAGAAGCCGACCAACGGTATGATTTATGAGCACTATTTGCTGCAATCATAAAAGTCGGCATTAAAAAAGCAAGGTACGCTGACGGAAATAATAAAGTTAAGTAAAAGCATACTCCGCCAAATAAAATTATCTCAGTAAATAGATAATAGCGATAACTGAACATTAAACAAATCCATGGTATTGAAAATGAAGTGACTTCCCAAAGGATAATGATCCAAAGCGGTATAGTCAAATGGTCTCGGTGTTGGATAGTCGTTACCATCAATGATAGCCAAATGATAAAACGTATACAAAGTAATACCCAATCATACCAGAGCCATAGTTTCAAGGTCTTAAACAAATTATCACCCCTTAATAGCTTTAAACATGGAACGCGTGTACATTCCAATTGTTCGAACTAAGCTGTTTCCAATACAAATACATATCCAGATGAGAATACACCCAACAATCATGACAAAAATAGCCTTCTGCCATGAATTCACAACAATTCCCAATAAGTATAAATCAAAATATTGAAAAAGCAATGGTGTTAAGGTAAATGCAAACGGAGCTACGTACAATATAACGGCACATATAAGGCTAATCACTCCAACAAAAGATTTTTGCATGAGCCAAAAAATAGCTCTCCAATTGCTACTATTAAGAATTGCCTCTCTCGCTTTAATCCATTTATCCCCTTCATTTTTTGTCATTGGCAAGATTGGCTCTATCGATATACCCGTATAAACTTTCGTCTGAATGCGTTCATACTGGACAAACGTGTGAGTTGTTTGCAGCACCCATGCCAACAAAGGAATACCTATGAAGATAACCGTCAGCACCAATGCAAATGTCATACTGACCAAATAAAAGAAAAAGTAAAATAATCCAGATCCAAAGGTAAACAACAAAAAGTAGAAATCTTGCAAGCTTTTTTGAACAGATTCTTTTGTCATTAGATTCTCTCCTCCATTTTCTTTTCTTTGCTAATACCCTATGAGTCGCCCTTCGATTCTAACTTTTCATCTGTCACACACAGTAGTGTCAAAATGTCATAACTTGTAGGTCGTGGGTATAAAACTAGCCGTACTCCGCTCTATTTTTTATGTCATGCATGAATATGACGAAAGGTCACTAGTTACTATGACTTGCTACTTGCTACACTCGGTTCATACACTAACGAGCTGACAACTCGTTGTGCAAACAAGAAATCTTCAATCTCATAAAGGAGTGTACAAAAATGAAAAAAGCAATCAATAAACTGGGGCTCGTCGCAATTCTGCTCACTTCTACAAGCATGATTTCTGCATGTTCCCAACAATCATTAGAAGTTAGAAATTCAAAGTCATCGACACTTGCAACCAATATCAAAATGACGAAAGCACCTAATAACAAAAAAGAAGTAGAATTTTTTGCTGATCCGTTATTCGAAGAAAAAATGAAGAAGTACAATGTGAACGGTTCAAGTTTTGTCGTCGTTCATGATGGAAAGGTCGTCGTCAATAAAGGGTATGGTTATGCAGATAAAGAAAAGAAAATTCCCGTCAATAAGGACACGGTCTTTCAAATCGCTTCAGTCTCGAAAACTTTTACCGCCTTGGCCGTGATGCAACAAGTTGATAGAGGAAAGCTTAAACTAAATCAAGATGTACAACAATATCTCGGTGGATTGAAAATCCCCAATAAAACAGGAAAACCCCTCACCCTGTTTGATATGTTGACCTATACCAGCGGCGTAGACCTGCCCGATATCACCACGCTAATCGGGCCTGAATATGTAAATCAAAATATATCTATTAGGGAATTTCTACCTAAACATATGCCGACAGTGGTACGGCCGCCCGGTGAAGCTTATACGTATGACAACTTTGCATTTTTACTCGCAGGATTTGCAGTGGAGAATGTTACAGGTACATCTTTCTCACGATATATGGAAAAGAATATTTTCAAACCATTAGGCATGAAGTCTACAAGTGTGCGCTTTACGCCTGACCTTCTCAAAAGAATGGCTACACATTACGGTCCCACTGGCGATCCTCATCCAACAAATGGGCACGCTCCAACAGATGGACCACAAGGAAGCATTTTGTCCACCGGGGAAGACATGTCAAAGTACATGATTATGCAGCTACAGAATGGAAAGTTTGAAGGTAAAGAAATCGCAAGTAAAAAAAGCATGGATATGATGCATGCCTACCAAGTTTTCGCAGATAAGACGATTCCCATTGCGACAGTTGGATTTGAAACATATTTCAATGACCTTGCCAACGGTCAACATGTCGTATTAAAGGGCGGGAATATGCCAGGACATTCTTCATTGATGGTTTTGATACCTGAACAAAAAACCGCATTCTTCATGTCTTACAATAATGATTCTATGATGAGTCGAGAAGTGTATGAAGCGTTCATGGACCATTATTTCCCTGCTCCCAAGGCGGAGAAAACAGTATATCTCTCGTTAGAGGAAAAAGAAGCCCAAAAATACTTGGGCATGTACCAAAACACACGTGCGTTTGCGATTCGTACCCACTTTACCTATGAGAATGGAACGTTGGTCATGGAAGATGAAACAGCTGGCAAACAACTCCTTAAAATGATTCACCCTTTGTTGTTTGAGGATCCAGAAGGAAATAAGATTGCTTTCCAAAAAAATGCGGCCGGAGAAATCGCATATTTTTATTACACCAGTCCTAAAGGCCTAGGCATTGTTGCTCAATCTCAGAAAATCAATATCAAACCACCTTTTGCAGACGTCTCGCAAAAGAGTAACTATAGAAGCCATATCGACAATCTTCATGCTTTAAACATCATGGATGCTAAAGCGGATAATCTATTCGATCCGATGGGCACGATGACACAAGGAGAATTTACGGATGCCTTGTTGTTGGCACATGGATGGAACATTTTCCCGGGTCAAGCCGAAGGGATTAAGAAGCAATGTATAGCAGGTATACCAGGATATGACCGCGCGACTCCGATTAGCAGACAAGTTGCAGCAACCATGATTCAAAACTTGAAGCAGATTCAACCTGACCAAGCCAATCATGTGAAATTGCTCGAAACTGCGGATGCCTGGGCGGTCCAGTCCATTCAATCCCTTGCCTCACAAGGCATCATAGACCCTGATACTACCATCAACACTGACGGATCTTTTACCTTCCGTCCGAAGGATTTGTTACTGCGTCAAGAAGCGAGCGCTTTGCTCGATTTGGCTTTTGGCTATTATGCACTGCCTATTAAACAGAAGTAAGCATTCATCCAAACATGAATCATGGCAAATGTTTAGGGGGGGTATCACATCAGCATAAAGATAAAGGGTTCTGGTGCAAAGATTGCATCTATTTGAAAGAGGTATATAGATTCCTAATGGAATCTATTCTTATGTAGCCATTCCGAATAGTTGATGAATAAACTTCAGTTCATTTTGGACAGACTTGTCCCGTAAAATAAGTTGGCCTTTTTTAACGATATGCATAGCTTCTATTCCTGAAAGAATAGATTTAGCTGTACGAAAAGATTTCAATCCCAACATTGAACGAACTCTCTTTTTAATAAAACGATGATCTTGCTCTACAATGTTATTAAGGTATTTTATATCTATCAAAACTGACTGAAATATGTTTAAAATTCAGTTCAAAAACTCATGACCAAAAACAAAGTTTTATATCAAACATCAAATACCGTTTATGGAACACTCTTAATGTACGGAAAACCAAGTTTTTAAATAAAAAGTTCCTTAGCGTACGAAATTCGCGTTATGTTGGCGGGACCCCATCGCCATCAAGTTAAGGTTTTGAAGTACCCCCTAAACGAAAAAATTCTTTCTCTATAGGGGCACCATATCAAAAAAGAAAATTGTAAGTTTAGACACATTTTAGATACAAAATAACCGATTCCTTATACGTTAAGGGACCGGTTATTTATTTCCCTACTTTTTTAGGGAGGTTTTTCTCGTAATGGTCTTAAATGATTGATTTAAGGTTATAAACTTAAATCATAAATAAAAGATAGAGTAAAAACTATATAAGAAATAAATGTAACGAAAACAAGAAAACATATAAACTGAGCATTAGATACATATTGTTCTATTCTTTTTTTCATTTTAATTAGTATTATTTTTCAGATGTGAAGTATCAATTTGAATTTCACCTTTCCAAGATCCAATTACTTTTCCAATTCTATTTATATTTACATCTAAAGTAAGGGGCTGTTTAAAATCGTCTTTTCCCTCAGAAACTATAACAAATGTAGCAACACCTTCGGGTTTATCATTATCACGAATACCTACATCATTTAATTTTTTACCTGCTGCCATAAGTTCAAAAGGAAGACGGTCATCTGAATCATGGATAAATGATAGTCTCCCTTCATGTTTAATCTCAGGGTTTTCCTCTTGTTGCCCATTAATTTTACCATCACTTTCGAGCTCTAATCCTGATGTATCAAATTCAAATGGTACTAAACTTCCGTCAGCTTTTTCCATTCTATAATGAACTGATATACGTGAATCTGCGATATATAATTCTTTGAAATGTACAGTAATACCTTGATCTGTAATTTTTTCATCAATAGGAATATATTCGCCATTCTTCATCATATCTTGTGTGACACCATTTTCATCTTGTATTCCTTCATTTACAACTTTATCATTTGTAATTGCATCAGAAAAATATGAGGCAACATTTGTAGCCGCTACTTGTACTTGTGGAATCATTGCTGTTGTGAACAGTGCTGCTGCAGCTACTGCTGTATACATGAAACGTTTTGATTTTTTACTCATGTTTGTAAAGAGTCCCTTCTTCTGTTGTTTTTTGTGATTTATATTAGAAACATTGTCTAGCTTGGAACGACTTTCAAATGTTTTCCATGCTTGTTCTATATCAATTTTGATTTCTTGTGGTGAATTTGCAGATTCTTCATCTAGCATTACGTTTTCCCATTGATTTAATTTACTGATTTCTACTAATAAATCTTGGCATGCTTCACATGTATCTAGGTGCTTTGTGAATTCCTTTCTTATATCATGAGAAAGTTCTCCATCAATATATGTTTGAATAAATCCGATATCATAACATTTCATTTGTTATGCCTCCTCCATTTGTTTATAAATCTTGCGAAATTTCATTTTGGCTCGGACCAATAATGTTCCAATAGAAGATATTTCAATTTGAAGTATTTCTGCAATTTCTTTATATTGAAAACCAGAGAATTTCATTAGTAAAAGGGTTCGTTCTCGATCATTCATTTTATTTAGTATCGTTTGTACCTTTGTAATTTCTTCTTTTCTTATCCAATCATCGTCTAATGATGAAACATTTTGTACTTCATGGTATTGTATTTCTTTATCAATCTTCGCTTGTTGCCTTTTTTCAGATCGCAAATGGTTATAAGCTACATAAGTAGAAGATTTAATCAACCATCCAGGTATGTTTTCAATTACTTTCCAGTCGCTACGATATAATTGTAAAAACACTTCTTGTGCTAACTCTTCAGCGATAGATTGATCTTTAACAATCCATATAATCTGCTTCACAGCATAAGCATAGTACTGCTTAAATAAATCTTCAAAAGGTATATCAGAAGCATGACTTTCTTCATTTTCTATGGTTAACATGTTAGTTTAAACCTCACTTTCAATTTGATGCCTGTATTATAGAGAAACCAGAAAAACGGATTTTGTGACAGTTTTTCTGGTTATTTTTTTATTATGTACTAAAAAAAGCATTCATCTGATTAAAAGATAAATGCCAAAAGGGAAATGAAAACATAAAACTATAACTCTTGCAGTAGTTTTCTATTAATGGGGTACCGCCACATCGCTATCAAGCTAATAAAAAGAAATGCAACAACAAAAAATTGCATGATAAACATAAAAAACAAGTCAGATACCGATGTGGTGAGACCCCATAAAGAAAAGACACCCTAAGGTGCCTTCCTCCGACTTGAACCACTTTAATTTAATAATATGTATTGGACATTAAGTAAACACGTCCTATAAAACAGAATCATTTATTTTCAACAGATTGTTAGTGTACAAATACAAGAGAATCGAGATCGTTTGTTTGGCTAGATTAAAGCAACGCCACACCACACCTATATGGTTGAAATGTGTTACGCCTTCTAATCGGAGAATCAGCTTTATAGAACGTGTCCACAATTTATATTTTACTACATGTAATATTTATTTTATGTAATTTTTACAAATATGTATAATTACATGAAATTTACGAGAAAAAGAGAGTATACTTTGATATTGTGTAATAAAGATAAGGCCCACCTACGGAAATAGGTGGGTTTTTTGTTGGGCATTACTATCTCATTGCACAAAAGGGAATTTGCATTAAAATAATATCATATTCTTAGAGTTCTTATATTGAGAAAAAAGACACTCTTATGAGTGCCCCTTTTTTTAGTAACCGAATCCGCCCCAACAACTACATCCTATAATGATTAACAGGATGAATAGAACGATCAGTAAAGCAAATCCGCCACCTAACTGTCTACGCTTAAAGACTAAAGTTACCTTTAGCCCTCCAAGACTCGCTACGAGCGAATGGCTAGTTCTTACTCGACGGGAATCCCACCCGTTATATGATACGACCTAGGCTTGGCCGCACACCTGCCTCGTTAGTTAATATGAAAATGAAACCCAATGTCTTTCAGGCGAAAGTATAATCTTGGTTTGGAAATATACAACTGTTTGGACATAAAAAAGACCATCGAAATGATGGTCTTGCAGACTGTAGACAAATGCATAAAATAACGAATGAACATTTCTCTGAACACTTACTTTACTTCTTTCATAAATAGTCTAACGTTTTCAGCGATTTCTTTGAATTTGGTATGGTGTAAATAATGTGATCCATCCATGGTTACTACTTTTCCATGTACCGAGTCTTTGATCTGCCCTTCATGCAGAGGTATCCATCCTGCTACATCTTCACTATTCGCTTGTACAAAGAGAAGAAGTGGAAGATATTTAGGGAAGATTAAACCTTGAGCCCCTTTAAAATTAGACGAAATATGGTCCATCTCATTCAAGGTTGTGTCATTATACATGTTTTTATTCGAAATCATTTTCATTTGCTCTACGGTTTTTTCATCAAATGCCAGTCCAGCATAGGGGTCAGCACTGATTTTCATAGCCAATCTTAAGAGGCCTGATTTTTTGAGATATGCAAACGTTTTTAATGGGAAATTGATATCCATACCCGGTTGTGTTGCAACACTGCTATCGATTCCGACAAATGCAGTCACCTCGTTTGGATATTTGTTCACATAATCAATTCCATAAATACCTGTAATGGAGTGGCCCATGAGCATGTATCTGTTAATATTAAGCTGCTGTAGAGCTTCATGAACTTCACTTACCATATTCTCCGTGGTTCGCTCTTTTACAGTTTCATCACTTAATCCATAACCGAAAGGCTCTACCGCAACAACTTTGTAAAATGGAGATAATTCATCGATAAGAAGCTTAAAATCAAGCCCTGGAGTAGCTGTTCCATAACCAGGCAGGAGCACGATCGTTTCCTCGCCCTCGCCTTGAATTAACACATTCATGTTTTTCCCGTCTACAGATACGTGCTGCCCGTAGGGCACTATTCGTTTTTGCTCCGAATGACTACTCATCACATTTACGATATAAACAATACCTAAAAAAAGTACAATGGCTAGAACGATTGCTCCTATGATTTTAAGTAAGATGTTTCGCACTTTCTTTATTTTCATTCCACTTAGCGTTTTCTTTTCCTCTTGTTGTGTCACTGTCATCTTCTCCTGTCCTGATCTGTTTGCCTTCCTTCATGTGCCTGTAATGAAAACTTAACCAATGAAGATGTACTCACCATGACGACAATATGAACTGAATATGAACTGCCAAAAAAAATGCTACGGCTCTATATACAAGTAAGCTTGCATATGAGTCGTAGCATAGAGAATGAATCTAACTAATCTGTTGGTGTAGTGATTGGCAAGGTGACAATGAAGGTCGTTCCTTGACCAAGTTCACTTTTCACTCGGATGTCACCTTGATGAAGCGACACGATCTGTTTAACGATAGCGAGTCCCATACCACTTCCGTCATACTTACGACTGTGGGAACGATCGGCCTTAAAAAAACGCTCGAATATACGCTTCTGGTCGTCAAGGTTAATACCAATACCAGTGTCGGATATTAGGATTGTGACGTTTTTGATATCTTGTTTGATGCTTACGTTAATCACGCCGGTATCCTCGGAAAATTTGATGCTATTTCTGAGGATATTCGTCCATACCTGATTTAACAGGTCATGATCAGCCGTTACTTTAACTGTCTGTAAATCAAGCTCGAAATGTATATCGCGAGCAGACCATTGTGGCTGGAGCGCCACAATTATCCGTCGGATTTGTTCATCGAGGCTGAGCGTGACGAGCCGCAGTTGCTTTGACTGCGATTCAAGAAAACTCAGCTTTAACAGGTTATCGCTCATTTTGGACATCCTTTTCGCTTCAGCGATGATAATATCAAGATAACGGCTTCGTTCGTATTCTGAAAGGTCAACTTGCTTAAGCACTAGAGCATAACCGGATATCGAAGTGAGCGGAGACTGAACCTCGTGCGACACGTTCGTTACGAATTCCCTGCGCATCTGCTCAAGTTGCTGCAGATCGTGCATCATTTCTTCGAAGCTGCGAGCCAAAGTACCCAGCTCACTCGTTTGCTTAATATTCAACTTGACGTTGAAATCTCCAGATGCTATCCGCCTGGTCGCTTTTGTCAGCTTTTTTATCGGTCTTACCAGGAATACAGAGGCAACTAGAATCAATAAGCTTCCTGCAATCAACGAACATGTTGCAAAGACCAATGCCCACTTTGTGACAAAAGAGGCTGAAGGAGGGGCGAGCGCTTCCAAAAATATCGCTTTCGTTCCCATTTCCGTTTTCAACGGCAACCCTAAGAGGACCGTGGCAATACCATTAGGAGTGTCCTGAACAACACCTCCATCTAATACTTTCTTTAGTTGCTCCATCGTCACAGGCGCAGGTTTGTGTCCGTGAAGTTTACCGTAAGACTTGAACTGACCCGTTGCTTCGTAAATTCGAATATAATAAGAATCGAGCTGCTTCATTTCACTTACGAACAAGTCCGCTTCACGTAACGGAAAGGTCTTGTAAATCCGGACGATGTCTTGGCCAAAGTTACGTAAGTTGATTTGAGCGTTTTCGTTCAATTTATCTTCGAATATCCAAGTTGACACCAAAAAAGAAATGATCGTGCCCCCGATGATGGAGACTAAAAATGTCAGGACAACACGTATATATAAGGATCTGATCATTCATAAACCTCAAGCCGATACCCAAGCCCGCGCACCGTTTCGATCCGAAAATCGTGTGTTGTCGCAAACCGTTCACGCAGCCGTTTAATATGTACGTCTACCGTTCGATCATCTCCGGCGTAATCGATACCCCAAATCTGATCGATCAACTGCACGCGCGTATAGACTTGTCCGGGTGTTCCAGCGAGCTTATACAGCAATTCGAACTCCTTTAGCGGCAACGTAAGCGACTCCGTCCCTTTCATCACCTTATAGGTCTGTCGATCAAGGATGACGTTCCCTAAATGGATCGTCTGCGTGGAGCCAATCTTGTATCGTTTGAGTAGTGCCCTAACACGAACCGTCAACTCTAACGGATCGAATGGTTTGGTTAAATAATCGTCCGTCCCAAGTTCGAAACCTTTCACTTTCTCCCATGTTTCTCCTCTCGCAGTCAGCATAAGTAAAGGTAGATCAGGATTGGCTCTTCGGAGCTCCTTGCTTAACGTCCAACCATCCATAATCGGCATCATAATGTCAAGTACGACAAGATCGACATTCGTTGAGATGTAGACGGCCAGTGCTTCCTTGCCGTCCGCTGCTTCAGCTGTTGCGAATCCGTCGTTGCGTAGAAATAAACAGACGAGTTCGCGAATGTTCGCATCGTCGTCAGCAACTAGTATAGTAGGCATCGGTTCCCTCTTTTCCCTGTTTTCCACCGCATTATTTCAAGCAATCATTATACTATAAATTAACACGTATGTTGATTAACCAAAGTAATACAGTTTCTTGATTTATCGACCTGTAGAATTCAAGTGTTTCTTTCAAACTAATTTGCCACTCAATTGACAAGGCTTCACAAAGAAACAGGCATGTGAAACCTGCAAATGACAAGCGTTTATTTTGTCTTTTGGCCTTGTGCACGAAGAAATTTCAGCAAAGCATAGGCAATTATAGCTGTGAATAACTGATTGAACAACGCATTGGATGTTGTGCCAAACAATACAGGAACGTTCAAATTCAGCTAAATCCAGCGGAAAAATGATTCAATTGCCCAGCGCGATTTGTACATGGCGGCGATTCCTTCGGACAGATAGATTGATAGAACACATATTCCCCAAACTACTCCAGTAATTACACCATCTGAAATAACACGTCCCATACCCACTAATTATTTTTCATCAAATGTGTATGGCGTATCAACTTTGATTGCACATTCGTTCCAAATCATTACTTGTTAATTTAAGTGAATTCCATCATAAAGATTCATATAGGTTTAGTAATTAGTCAAAGTTATTAGGGTGTTCTGTCGTACAATTTATATATTACTATATAATCACCTCCTGATTTTTGTATATTATATTTCTACATCGACACATAATATATAACTTTTTCTCATTGCTTATTGAATTAATCTGCTCCGTTCAAGAAGAACCATATCAGTTTAAATAACTCAGATTTTGGAAAAATTAAATTGATTCAAATGATACCCACCTTTTAGTAATCTCAGAAAATTTCTTAGTCGCGAGTGAGGTTGGTTTTCTTATAGCTAATCCAATAGTTCGATAGCTATCACTTTCAAGCGGAATTGCTGCAAAAGAAATTTTTGATGTCGGTATAATCATTTCTGGCAATATACTAATTCCTAGATTATTCTCCACCATGGAGATCACTGAGTATTCATTCATATTTTCGAATCGAATATTGGGGCTAACTTTATTCTCCCTAAATATTTTTTGAATATCATCATAACACTGATATGTTGGCATAATAAAAGGTACATTTTCTATTTGTTGCATTGATACTTGGTTTTCCTTACATAATGGGGATTGGTTAGATACAACACATAAAAGTCGATCCCTCTTCAATTGTACGATTTCAAAGGATTTTTCAAAGGATTCAAAGTAAGTATCATTATTAATAAATCCACAATCTAATCTCCCGTTTTGTAACCAATTCTCAACCTCAGCATAGTTTCCTTCCAGTAATTCGATTTCAATATTTGGAAACTTTTCCTCCATTTTTTTAAGAATACCAGGAATCCAGTTTTTAGAAATACTCGAAAAAACCCCCACTCTTACTGTTCCTTTTTGGAACCCATTGATAGCGGCTACTTCCTGCTTCAGCATGTTGTTATAGTATAAAATTTTCCGAACGGTAATTAAAAGCTCCTCTGCATTTTTGGTCAATGTTAAAGTAGAGTGATTACGAATAAATAAAGGAAAGGAAAACTCTTTTTCCAAACTGCTAATTGCATGACTTACAGCAGATTGGGTGAAACCTAACACTTCTGCAGCTTTTGTAAAACTATTGAGTTCTGCCACTTTGTTAAATATTTCATATTTTGTTAAAGTCACTATGGTCCTCCTCATGAATTTTATTCATGTCTCCATTATATTTCTTCGTTTTATTTAATGCCATTACCAACATACAATAAGTGCATGCTCTATTATATGACCCTTGACAAGGGATGTATTTTTTATGGAAGGATGAAGTGAAATGCAAAAAATTTTAGTTACAGGTGCTGCAGGTAAGATTGGCCAAGATGTTACAAGATTCCTAGATAAGCAAGGGAATTACCAGTTACGGCTAGCAGATATTAACTTATCTGCTTTAGAAACTTTTAAAGATACAAATCATGAAATCATATATTTAGATGTTTCTGATTTAGCTGCTTGTCAAGAATTTACGAAAGGTATAGATATAGTTATACACTTGGCAGGTAATCCTTCGCCAAATGCTGATTTTTATGGCTCCTTATTAGAAAATCATATAAAGGGAACCTATAATATTTTTAGAGCTGCTAGTGATAATAATGTATCCAAAGTGATAGTTGCTTCCAGCGCTCAAACAATTGAAGGCTATCCTTTGGATTATCAACCACATGCTTATTCACCCACGAGACCCAAAAATATGTACGGGGTAAGTAAGTGTTTTGCAGAGGCTGTTGCTTCTTATTTTGCTTATGAAGAAGGGTTACAAAGTCTTGCTATTCGTATAGGTGCATATGATGATTATAATCCATATGGTAAACCACTAACAGCTAGAGATATGAGTGCATACTTAAGCCCAGAAGATTTTATGGACCTTCTCTTAAAGTCGATGACGGCAAAGAACTTACCTCCATTTTCAATTTTACATGGTGTATCTAACAACAGGTTTAAACGAATTGATATTGAAGGAACAAGAAAGTTAGTTGGTTATAGCCCAAGTTCTGATGCTTTTGTACTAAGTGGTATTAAATTCTTTGATTCTTGATAAAGGCATATCTAGAAAAGATATTATATTATTGTTATTTAGCTTTTATTTGTTCTATTTTCAATAGCTATAGTTTCCGTAATCATAATATTCCAATTCCCTCAGATAGAGAACACTATTCTTCTGTCTCATTTGTGGAACAACTCTATTGTCACCACTAGTTCCACAGATGTTCTTTTCCTTTTCAACATAATGGGGTAGCACCACATCGCTATCAAGCTAAGCTCATGTAACGTCAATGATAAGCGAGATTGTTTCTTTTTTTCGAAAGTCTATATGTAGGTGCTTTAAAGATTTGCATACGAAATAAACCCTAACGGGTTTCCTTTTTTGAATTAAGCCGCTTGATTATCAGACATGGTACAATTGTAAACGACACCTAATATATCAAAGACTGTTTTCTTCTCATATCGATGAGATTTTCGCCCGTTTTGCTGTAGAAGATTGAATAGGCGATATAGAACCTTTGATAGTTCTTGGGTGTCTTTCTGTATAGCTTGGAAAAGAAGAAGGAAATAATCTCTAATCATATATATGGCCTTATACTCACTCAGTTCTCGTTTCTTTTTCATAAGAAGTAATTGACGCATTTGAAACATGATAGAAGAACAGAGTAGAATGGCAATCAATTGTCCATACAAATGGCACTCCCATCTTTCTGGTTTTATCTTTTTACACTGATGAATTTGAAAGAATGACTTCCACGTTTTAAATAAAATTTGTCGGGTAAAGAACTGGCGCGGTATCAGTTATGACCCGTCTCCAGCCCCTCCCCATAAGAACTGCTCGTGAAGTTTTCCCTCAAGCAGCTCACCCCATAAACTTCATCAAAAGGGTTATGAGACCTATCAGATGGCAGACACTTTTATCAATATCTCCCTGAGCTTTCGAGAGGACGAACTTTCCAGTCCCAATAGAGAGGACGAACTTTCCAGTCCCAATAG
>NZ_JBFUIV010000016.1:0-110349 GCF_056401715.1 Bacillus sp. P4_E1 | reverse complement strand
GATTCAAGCAATTGAAACATACATCTATCATTATAACTACAAACGATTCCAAAAACGACTCAATCATCGAGCTCCGATTGAATATCGAATCTCAATGGCTGCTTAGTCTTTTTTTAAAGCTGTCTACTTGACGGGGATAAGACCACATTTCAATGTCTTTTCTACATAACATTTAGAAAATAAATGTTGTAATCTCATCAACTTCTTTTCGAGAAAGTTTCTTCGGCTTATCTTTCGGAAACCCGAGTGAAATTACCATATTAATTTGTTTTTGAGGCTCAATTTGTAAATATTGTCGCAGTTCATCTTGAGCTAATAATACAGGTCCKGTCATTGGACAAGTACCCAGTCCTCTCGCATGTGCAGCCAACATTAAGTTTTGTGCTGCTAAACAGCTACTCTTAATTCCTTCCTCTTCCCATACTGAATCAGGAACGAAGGCAATTGGATCAAATATCTTTTCACGAAACTTTGATTCATATGGTGTTGCCAAACATACGATTAATACTGGCGCCTCAGAGAAAGCTGTCGCATATGGACCGAAAGAACGTGTAAGTAATTTCCCTGCTTTCTCTTCTCCATTTTCTGCTGCTTTTGCCGCAAGTTTATGTAATGCATCCCATGTCATTTGTTCAATTTCTTTAATTTTCTCTCGGTTCATAATGACCAAGAACTCCCACGTTTGTGAGTTCGTATCACTCGGTGCATAACGAGCACAATCAATAATTTCTTTTATATCACTAGTGGATACTTCTTGTTCTGTAAACTTTCTAACACTTCGTCTACCGTGAATTACTTCTTTAAAATCTTCATAATTCATATATTAAATCCCCTTTTTACAGCGTTTTCAAAACTTGTCCTATGGTTGAATTATATCATGAAAAAAAGCTGGGGGAATACCAGCTTTTTCCCTCATTATTAATTTGTCACTTTAAACAAACTAATACTTTCTTCATATGCAGCTTGTAGTTTTTTCGTAATTGGTCCTCTTTCGCCGCTTCCAAACTTCTCATCACCAATTTGAACAACAGGGAACATTTCAAGTGGTGTCGCTGTAAAGAAACATTCGTCAGCCTCGTATACTTCTTGCAATGAGAATTCACGCTCTTCTACTTCAATATGTAAAGCTTTCGCTAATGTAATAACGTAGTGACGAGTAATGCCGTGTAGAATGAAATTATCGGCCGGATGTGTAATTAATTTATTATTTTTCACCATAAAGAAATTCGAATGACACCCTTCTGTTACAACTCCATCTCGTACTAATATCGCTTCTTGATACCCTTGCTCGTTTATTTTATTTTTAATCATGATATTAGGTAGAAGGTTTAAAGATTTTATATGACAGAACTTCCAGCGTATATCCTCTTCTACAGTAACCTTTATTCCTTGTTCCATAGTAGCGGTAGGTCTTGGAAACAAAACAATATTCGCAAAATATGTTGGTTGTAAATCTTTTTCATACACATGATTTCGAGCTTGAGCACCACGTGATATTTGAAGATACACATTCCCATCTTCTTGAAATTGATTTTTTTCAATCATTTGATGTAACTCTTCCACTAACTCTTCTTTAGTAAACGATGGAATTAGTTTTATTTCTTCCATAGAATTAAAAAATCGTTCCAAATGTAAATCCAATAAATGTGGCTTCCCATCATATAACCTAAACACCTCATATATACCATCACCAAATTGAAAGCCCCTCTCCTCTAATGGGACCATCGGCTGTTCTTCCTTCGTATTCACAATTCTTCCGTTAAATAAAATCCAATCTTTATGAGTAGCTTTCATTCCTTCCCACTCCTTTATTCCATAATTGATTTTATTGTACAACTTATCCACACTTAAAAGAAGGAATTTTCTGTATTTAACTAAACAAAAAAAGTACATCACCTATTTAAAGTGATGCACTCAACCATTCATTTATTTCAAAAAATATTTTTCAATATCATCTAGCATTAAGTTTGCAGCTTTAATACCGCCTGCTGTATTCCAAATTACTTCATCCACTTGGAATACTTTATTGTCTTTAGAAGCCTGCAGCTGCTTAAAGAGTGGGTCTTCTGTCCATTCTTTTGCTAACGTGGTTCCTTCGTTATTCTTATCTGCATCTTTATCAGATGTGAAGTAGAATATGTAGTCCCCATCCATATTCGGAATTTGCTCTTTTGTAATTCCTTTTATCGCAAACTCATCTTTATCTTGTAGTGGTGGTCGCTTAAATCCAATATCATTTAAAACAGCACCTGAGAATGAGTTTTTCTGATAAATACGAACGTCACCTGGTACGAAGCGAATAATAGAAACTTTAGAATTCAATTTATCTCCTAACTTCTCTTTCATTCCTTCAATACGTTTTTTATAATCTTCAAGAGCCTTTTGCCCTTCTTTTTCTTTATTTACAGCTTTTGTATAGAGTGTAAAGTTTTCTTTCCAATCCCCGCGCAATGTTTCAGCGTACACAGTTGGCGCTATTTCGTTCAATTGCTCATATATTTTTTCATGACGCATTTTATTCCCGATAATTAAATCTGGCTTAAGCTTCATAACTGCCTCTAAATTAATATCACGCTCAGTACCTACAACTTTCGTATCTTTTAAATCTTTCGCTAAATGAGGATACCATTCATCACCAGCACGTGGTTTTGTAGTTCCAACTGGTGTTACTCCGACAGCTAAAAGCGCCTCCGCACCCTCATTTGTTAAAACAACTACTTTTTTAGGTGTACCATTTACTGTTGTTTCACCCATTGCATGCTTTACAGTATACGAATCTTTTGCTTTAGCCGATGTATCATTTTCTTTTTTCTCTTCTTTGCTACACCCTGCGATTATTACCATAAGTATCATAATGCAGAACATAAATATTTTTTTACTATGTACCATATGTCCTCCCTAGATGAAATCGATTATCATTAACAATTAAAGATTAATGTATATTACATACATTGTCAATGTATATCAGAAAACTTTTTCAATATATACATTTTAGATTCTATCCGCTATTCAAATGTTTATTTTTAAAATAAAGTGTATAAGTATGAAAATAATAAACGTTCTTAAAATGCGTATCTACGTTATACATAAATACGCATTCATATTACATTATAAACTCATTTCCTAATATTGATTATATTTAATATATGATGGATCATTATACACCCATTGATTTCCACCAAGGTTCAACCAACCGTTTTGATTAATATATACTAAATAAGATTCTGGATTATTTAATTTACGAATAACTGAAGCAGATGTTGATGGACCACTTCTTAAGTTCACATTCGTTCCTTTTATATAAGCGACACCAATTGGACTTCCATCACTATTGCTCGTCTTTACAAAATTAATGTACGAAGGGTCATTATACACCCATTGTCCATTTCCTAAGTCTAACCATCCGTTACTTTCCTGATATACGACATACGATTCTGGGGCGTTTAGTTGACGAATAACTGAAGAAGACGTTGATGGGCCACTTCTTAAATTCACATTTTTCCCAAGGATATAAGCAATCCCCTTCGTTAGTGGTGTTGGCTGAGGATTTGGAGGTTGTGGATTTGGAGGATTCGGATTTGGAGCTACTCCAAAAATAGCTGCTATTCCGTTTGCATATGCTTGACTTAGATCTTCGATAAATTGTGGATTTTTCAATAAATTAGCATCAAATGTTGTATCAATAAAAGCAGTCTCAGTTAAAATTGCATCCATTGCAGTCTCCCTTAGTACCGCATAATTTGCTTTTTTTGCCCCTCGATCACGAAGACCATATTTTGTTAATACAGGATTGACTGCTGCATGCATTTTTTGTTGCTTTTCATATGCGGAACTACTATTAGATAGCGCATTGTAAATATAACTTTCAAATCCAGTGCCACCGCCACTATTAATGTGAAATGAGATAAAATAATCTGCACCAAATGAATTAGCAATATTAGCACGTTCTGATAAAGAGATAAACACATCACTATCACGTGTCATTTTAATATTGATTGGATAATTTGCAGATAAAATATCTCGTACACGTCTAGCAATTTGAAGTGTTAACTCTTTTTCCACTAACCCATTACCAACAGCACCAGAATCATATCCACCATGCCCTGCGTCTATAACAAGTTTCATATATCTTTTTCGTTCCTTTCTTTATTGTAATAAGCTTTCATTTCTACTCGTCCTATTTTATGTTAATTGTACAAGTTCCGTTACAAGTACAAATAAAAAAACCCCCTTATGTAAGGCGGTTTCTATCGCTTTGCTTTAGCCAATTTAAAATGAATATATACGATTGATAATGGATGTAACGTATGCAAAATAAAAGAAATAAAAGAAATATCCCACCGCCGCTATATAGCAACCCAAACTTCAAAAAGATGTTCAAAAGAGGTGGGAAATACGTTATGTTTTGCAATACAAATAGCATACAAAACAAAATTAAAAATACGGGAATATATTGTAATTCATATGGTCTTCTCTTCTTATACATTCTTTTCCGAATAAAAGTCTGGCATAGTTCTGCTACTATAAAACAACCTCCAACTAATACAAGACCAGAAGTTATCGTCATACGTCCACCTACCTTATATTCATATCATCACCTAATCAATATTCACTATATTTTCTTTACATATATCCCATTTTCCTCAATAAAACCAGATCCCTCTATGAAAGACTTAGCTTGTTCCGTAAACATTTCTTGCAATACTTTTATTTCTTTCACATTTCTCTGTTTCATCATTTCTTCAAATGTAAAATACGTATTTGTCCCGTATCCATAACCTTGATAATCAAAATGAATAATTAACTGTGACAAAATAGCACTCTCTTCTTGAACGCTATAATCTATTACACCAATATATGTATCATCAACTTTTACACAATGCTGAACCTTTTTCTCATCTAAGCTGTGTGAGTGAAACATTTCTTTTACAGCGCTTTTATTTTCTGTATTTACTTTCTCAAACGTAATCATATGTTGTCCATCCTTTTACTATTATTGTATCAATAATAAATGCAATTTATGAAAAAAACCTTAAGATCGAATGCGACCTTAAGGTTTTTTATTAAACTAAGCTATACGCACGCTTTGTTTCTTCGTGGAACTTATTCGTATCGTATTTATGCTCAACATAAATTTGATGCCATACCATAAACGCAAGTACAGTCCAAATTTTACGGCTATAATCGCCTTTATCTGCACAATGTGCTTCCAGTAAGTTTAATACATACTGTTTTTCGATTAAATGCTCAGTTTTGCTTTCTTTAATAATATTTACAGCCCAATCGTGCATTTCATCTTTTAACCAGTGACGAATTGGTACTGGGAATCCAAGCTTTTTACGATCTAACACGTGATCCGGAACAATTCCACGAGCAGCTTCACGTAATATAGCTTTCGTTGTTCCGTTTGCAATTTTTAATTCTGTCGGAATTTTAGATGCAACGTCAAATACTTCTTTATCTAAGAACGGTACACGAAGTTCTAATGAATTTGCCATCGTCATTTTATCAGCTTTTAATAAAATATCGCCGCGTAACCATGTGAACATATCAATGTACTGCATTTTACTTACATCATCATAATCTTTAATTTCGTTATACAATGGTTTCGTGATATCCATATAGTTAACACTTTCATCGTAATACTTCATTAATTCAGCTTTCTCTTCTTCACGGAAGATTTTCGCATTTCCATAGTAACGCTCTTCGATTGGCGTACATCCACGCTCTAAGAAGCTTTTTCCTTTAAACCCTTCTTTAAGAGCACCACTTAATGCCTTTAGAACACTCTTTCCTGGGCTAGGAATGTAAGAGAACATTTTTAACGAGTTTGGCTCACGATAAATGTTATATCCACCAAATAGCTCGTCTGCACCTTCACCAGAAAGAACAACCGTTACATGTTTACGCGCTTCTTTCGCAACGAAATACAATGGTACAGCTGCTGGATCCGCTAAAGGATCATCCATATGCCAAATGATTTTTGGGAACTCATCCATAAATTCTTGCGCTGTAATGAATACGTTATGGTTTTTAACTCCTAATTTCTCAGCAGTTTCTTTCGCAACATCAACTTCACTGAAACCGCGTTGTTCGAAACCAATAGAGAATGTTAATAGATTTGGATTCATTTCTCTTGCGATAGAAGCAATAATAGATGAATCGATACCACCAGATAAGAAAGAACCTACTGGTACATCACTACGCATATGTACTTTTACAGAATCGTATAATACATCACGAATTGCTTGGATATGCTCCTCTTTCGTTGCGCTTGAAGCGTTGAAATAAGGATTCCAGTAGCGATGGATTTCCATCTCTTTACCGATTTCTTTTACGAAGTAATGACCAGGCTCAATTTTGTTAACATCAATTGTTAATGTTTCTGGCTCTGGACCATATTGGTACGTAAAGTAGTGTTGTAGTGACTTTGGGTTTACCCCTTTGTCTTCCATTACATGCATAATACTTTTCTTCTCAGATGCGAAGAATGTAGTATCACCTTGTTGTGCGATGTATAAAGGCTTAATACCGAAGTGGTCACGTGCACCGAAAAGTGTCTTTTCTTCACGATCCCAAATCATAAATGCGAACATACCACGAAGGTAGTCTACACATTTTTCTTTCATATGTGCATACAATGCAATGATAACTTCTGTATCAGATTGTGTAGCAAAAGTTGCACCTTTTTCAAGTAACATTTCACGTAGTTCTACATAATTGTAAATTTCACCATTAAAAATAATTACATATCGATCATTTTCATAAGTTAACGGCTGATGTCCTGCCTCTAAGTCAATGATACTTAAACGGCGGAAGCCAAATTGTACATGTTCATCACGAAAATATCCTTCGTCATCTGGACCGCGGTGGAAAATCATCGTGTTCATATTTTCAAATTGATGTTTTTCTGTTTCTGAAAACTCTCTAGGGTTTTCACATAAACATCCTACAAAACCACACATACTTCTTACCCTCTTTCAGTTTTCATTCTGTCTCAATACTACTATATCAACCCTATTTATACTAGCATAATCAACTGAATATGGCGACCAAAAACTATAAAAAACTCACTCCATTTCACATTTTTAACATTTTTTTATGAAAACATGAAAACTAGGCACTCACCTTTCTCCGCTTTTGTCATATGATATTGCAAATTGATTTCTAGGAGGTAATACCATGAGTGAAGAAAAAAAAGATTCTTCTCGCCCACCAGTTCGTAATTATTTAAAACAAATTGATGATTTTTTCGAACAAACGCCTCTTCGTGGCGTAATTGCTGATTTAAATCATTTTTTCCAAAAAGGAAACCGTTTATTAACATTCCCAGTAGATTTATACGAAGTTGGTGACGAACTCGTCGTTACAGCCGAACTACCAGGTATACAAAAAGAACAAATTCAAATTGAAATACAAAGCGAATACTTAAAAGTCTCTGTAAAAGAAGATATACTTGAAGAGACGGAAGAAGAACAAACATCTCATAACTATTATCGCCGAGAACGTTCCATTTCAGAAGCGTCAAGAATTATTAAGTTACCATATTTAATTAATAAAAAAGCAACGAAAGCTTCTTATCAAAACGGTGTATTAGAAATTCGCGCACCGAAATTACCACAACAGCATGACATATTATCCATAGACTGAATACTAATAAAAGAAGGGTGCTTAGCACCCTTCTTTTTAATCAGCTAATCGCTTCATATCACGTATAATATCTTCGTATGGCGTATTGCTAATGCCACTATATTTTTTCATTACTTTTCCATTTTGATCGACTAAGAAAAATGATGTACCGTGTATTACTTGCCCATTCTCTGGTTTATCTACAAGCGACTGGAAGTTATCTTTTGAAAACTTTGTAATATCCTCCAGTGAATAACCAGTTAACAAGTTCCAGTTACTTGTATCCTCTGTAAACTTTTGAATGAATGCTTTCAAATTTTCTGGTTTATCAAGTTCAGGGTCTACACTAAACGAAACAAACTGAACGTCTAATTTCTCTTCCTTAGCCATTTTCTGTAATTTCGCCATATTAGCAGTCATTGGCGGACAAACTGTTTGACAGTTTGTAAACATGAAATCAGCTACCCAAACTTTCCCTTTTAAATCTTTTGTACCAAACGGCTTTCCTTCTTGATTTGTAAATTGGAAAGTTTCCAAATCCCAGTTTAACGGTTTACGGAGTTTTGCCCCTGAACTGCTACAACCTGCAAGTACAAAGAGACAAAATACAACCATAAGACCAATTAACTTTTGATAACGCTTCATTATTAAACCTCTTTTCTCTATCCTTAATTTATGTAAGTTATGTATATCATAACAAAAGTAAACACTATGAGAAAATTGTTTACATCATTTGTTCACGAAATCGTACGAATTTACGTATGTTACTTCTTTATTTCAAGCGAATTACTAGACAAAATATATTTTACTACTATTATTTCTCTAACCATTATTTGCGAAACGAAGTTCATTGTTAAATTTGTAAATAAATCCCCCTATTTTTTTACAATTACTTAAACATTAATCCATGTTAAACACTGTATTCCTTAACAACATTTCGGTACAATACAACTACAACGATTTTAAATGAGGTGATGTTCATGGCAAAGCGCTATGAAAATATGGATAATGCAAGTACAAAAAAATCAATTCGCTCCTTCTTACGTTGGCGTAAAGAGAGAAAGCAAAACAAAAAAGACTTTTCTTTTCTAGTAGAACAATCACCTGTTAAACAAAGTAAATTTCTACTAAATAACTTTGAAAAAACGACTGTCACATGGATTGGTCATTCAACTTTTCTCATTCAAACGAACGGCTTAAATATTTTAACAGATCCAGTATGGGCAAATAAATTAAAGTTAGTTCCACGACTTACTGAGCCAGGGCTCACTATAAAAGAACTACCTAAAATCGATATCGTTCTTATTTCACACGGTCATTACGATCATTTAGACTTTTCATCTCTTCGTCAACTAAATGATGATACCTTATACCTTGTTCCTATTGGGCTAAAAAAATTATTTACTCGTAAAAAATTCACCAATGTAGAAGAATACAACTGGTGGGAAAGTACAACAATTGATGACGTCTCTTTTCACTTCGTACCTGCCCAGCACTGGACGAGAAGAACATTATTTGATATGAACACCTCTCACTGGGGAGGATGGATCATTGATAATATGACTTCTTCAGAAACCATTTATTTTTGTGGTGATAGTGGTTATTTCCAAGGATTTAAAGAGATCGGCAAACGTTTTTCAATCGATATTGCACTTATGCCAATTGGTGCCTATGAACCAGAATGGTTTATGAAAGTGTCTCACGTTTCACCAGAAGAAGCTGTGCAAGCGTATCTAGATATAAAAGCTACACATTTCATTCCCATGCACTACGGTACTTTTGCTTTAGCAGATGAAACACCAAGGGAAGCAGTAACACGACTACGAAATAACTGGAATTTACGAATGCTACCGTGGGAACAACTACATGTTCTCTTTTTAGGTCAAACTTTCACGTATAGCCCTATTGTCCCAGATAAAAAACCAGTAAAAATCACAGAAACTTCTCATGTATAATAGTACTAATTTTTGCGAGTAATTTATCATATACTTTAAAAAATTGAAAAGGGTGTTTTTCATGAAAGATTATTTACAGACTCGCTATATAATTAGCGGTAGCGCCTGTATTGCCCTTCTCATTTCTTATTTTCTGTCCTGAAATAATAAAAAAGCTACTTGAAAATTCATTTCAAGTAGCTTTTTTATTACTCTGCTAAATACATAAAACCAATTGCTCCTGGTCCTGTATGAGTACTGATAACTGGTGTTGTATAGAAAATCTCTGATTGAGTGAATCCATTCACTTTTTCAACAGCAGCTTTTACACTTTCTGCTAAAGGAATTGCTTTAGCATGTGGAATCGCAACAGCTTTCACCACTTTTCCAGCAGTATCTTCCTCGAATAGTTTAGCCAACGTTTTTACAATCTGCCCTTGGCTACGTACTTTCGTTACCGGATTATATACGCCGCCTTCTAAACTTGCAATAGGTTTAATATTAAGTAATGAACCGATAAAAGCCTTCCCTTTACCGATACGTCCACCCTTCACTAAGTTCTCTAATGTATCTACGACAACATATAAACGAGTATTCTTTCTTACTTCATCAATACGTTTTAAAATATCTTCTAGTGAGCATTCTTCTTTTGCCATTTTTGCAGCTTCAATTACTTGATATGCTAAAGCATGTGTAATAAATTGAGAATCAACAACTGTTACTTTTGTATCTGTCATTGATGCAGCACTATTCGCTGTTGCGACAGTACCGCTCATTCCACCTGTCATATGAATAGAAAGCACTTGGCTTCCGTCTTCGCCTAGCTTGTCATACATTTCTACAAATGTACCCATAGCCGGTTGTGATGTTTTTGGTAATTCTTCTGATTTAATCATTTCTTCAATAAATTCATCCGGTTGCAAATCTACACGATCTAAGTATGTTTGTCCATTTACAGAAATAGATAATGGTAAAACATGAATATCATACTTCTCAAGTATATCTTTTGATAAATCTGCCGTTGAATCTGTTACAATTTTAATTTTTTGCATATTATATTCTTCCCTTTCCAATACGCTCTCCCTGTTATTATACTAGCATTCCCGAGGCTTTCAACAATTTCGAATGAATTTCACCAAATTAATTATATTTTTATACCTAAAATGAAAAAGACAGAGCCTATCTAACTCTGTCCCTGCTGTGTATTATGCATTCTTTTCAAGAGTATTTGTCTTATATACATTTGAATAATCATTCCACTTCAAACAACTTTGTAAATATTCACGGAAAGAGTACGAGAATCTTGGGTTTTTATGTTTTTGAATTTTTGCAATAAACAATTGAAGACGAGACTGAATTAGAAACGCTAATGGATGCTGTGTTTGTAGGACAGGGATTTCAAATATTTTAATACAATTCCCTGTTGCATGAGTGAAATAAAAACTTTTCGTAATCACAATATCAATCCTCTTTTTCGTTGGATTTTTGAACTTCCTCCACTTTATTCTTTAACACGTTTTTTAGTGTAGGTTTCCTATGAATACTAAAATATCCTTAAGCTGCCCCATTTAGAAGTTAATACTTCATTTATATCCACCTAATTCGAACCCTGTCCTATATATCCTTTGAGACGGGAGTCTTATTACCCATATATAGCTTGATAACTTCAGTATAAACTTATAAAAATGAAAAGTTTGTCTAAATTTTGGAGATTCTATAATTTTTTCCTTCTATATATTGTATACAATTATAGCTAGAGTATAACAAATAAATTAAAAAGTGCCTTTATAACGAGGCACTTTTCGACTGTATTTCTTCTTCTCTTTTCTGTTTTCGTTTACTAACTATCTTTGATAAAGCGATACTAATTTCATAAATACAAATAAGCGGTACCGCTACTAAACTATGTGATAAAAAATCTGGCGGCGATATACATGATGCAATTATAATCAACACGACATAAGCATATCTTCTTATTTTCTGAAGAAATTCTGCCGTTAGAAGACCTATACTCGTTAAAAACATAACAACTACAGGTAATTCAAATATAACAGCAAACGGAACTGTTAAATTTAATACGAAATGAAAATATTTTTCCGTTGTAAACATCGTATTAAACATCTCATTACCAATTGTAGTTAGGAAATGAAATAAAAATGGCATGACGATAAAATAACCGAAAGATAGGCCTGCTATAAATAATATAGACAATACCGGTATATACATTAATGTCATTTTTTGTTCATTGGGATGTAAACCTGGTTTTACAAATAACCAAATTTGTATCGCAGCAAAAGGAATTGTACAAACGATAGCAAATACTGTAGCAATCGAGAAAAAAATCCACAACACATCACTTGGACCGAGAACAGTTAATTTCATTGGTAAATCTTTTACAAGCCAAAAATAAATATCCTTCGTAAAAGTAAATCCAATAATTAAAAATAATACAAAGGATAATACTGTATATATTACTCGTTTGCGAAGCTCAACAATATGTTCTACTACGCTCATTTCCCGATCTTCCATCTCGTTCACCACACTTTATTTATCCATTCCGAGAAAAACTTCAGCATATTCTTTTATTTATTTTTTTTCTTTCTCTTGAAATGCCTCATCAGTCAATTCTTTTGTTGATTTTTTAAATTCTTTTAACGTTTCCCCTAAAGCTTTCCCAATTTCCGGTAACTTTTTTGGGCCAAATAAAATTAACACTGCTACTAAAATTAAAATTAACCCCGGAAAGCCGATATTTGAAAACATTTCCCCATCCCCTTCATAAGTAGATTCCTTGTCCTACTATTCCATAAGTTCATTTTGTCAAAAAATTTCGTAAACGTCAATGTATCCGTTGTCTTTTGTCAAAAAAATTCAAAAATATAATCAATTAAATATCATTTTCTATTCCTTTTGTATATGATATGGTTAAGGAAAATATAACTTATCTCAATACAGTGAAAGGGATTAACATTATGACGCAAAAAATTAAAAGAATGACCCAATTTGTAAAAGAAGAAATTGCGAATGCAATTACCCATGGTATCGGTGCCATTTTAAGCATCCCTGCCTTAATCATATTAATTATTCATGCTTCCAAACATGGCACAGCATCTGCTGTTGTTGGCTTTACCGTTTATGGCGTAAGCATGTTCTTACTATACTTATTTTCTACACTGCTACATAGCATCCATCATCCAAAAGTAGAAAAGTTATTTACCATTTTAGATCACTCCGCCATATATTTATTAATTGCCGGCACATATACACCATTTCTACTCATTACACTGCGTGGCCCGCTCGGTTGGACTTTACTCGCAATTATTTGGACCCTTGCGATTGGTGGCATTATTTTCAAAATCTTCTTTGTTCGTCGCTTTATTAAAACATCAACATTATGTTATATCATTATGGGTTGGCTCATCATCGTTGCCATTAAACCCCTTTATGAAAATTTAACCGGTCACGGCTTCTCACTACTATTAATAGGCGGCATTTTGTATTCTGTCGGAGCTATATTCTTCCTTTGGGAAAAGCTTCCGTTCAATCATGCCATTTGGCATCTCTTCGTACTAGGCGGTAGTACAATGATGTTTTTCTGCGTACTGTTTTATGTCTTACCCGCAGCATAAAAAAAGTTTCAGCTTGTTTAAGCTGAAACTTTTTTTATTACTTATGTAATTGAGATGCAATAATATCTTTTGTATGCTGGGTTAACTCTTTAGCATCCATACTTGCATATTCTTCAGGTGTAATTGGCTTAGAAATTGTTAATGTTGCATGAGCTGGTTTCATACGATTTCCATTAGCCTCAAACATCTTATATGTACCATCTAAAGTTACTGGTAATATAGATACGCCAGATTTTACAGCAAGGTGAAAACTCCCTGCTTTAAACTCACCGATTTCGCCACCCTTACTTCTCGTTCCCTCTGGAAAAATCACGATAGAATGCCCGCTCTTTAACAGTTCAATTCCATCTTTAATTGCCTTAAGAGATTGACGACGATCACTGCGGTCCATAAACACACAATTCATTAGTTCCATCCATGTTGGCACAACCGGAAACTTTTTAATTTCCGCTTTTGAAACGAATCCAATTGGCTTATTTAAGTAACCTAGTAACACAGGAATATCCATATTACTTTGATGATTACTTACAACTAGCACTGGCTTGTCTTTCGGAACATTTTCAAGTCCCTTTACTTCTACAGTCGATCCAGTTACACGCACCATTTTCTTACCAAACCAGTTTGTTGTTTTATACACAACACTATCTTTTTCTTGCGGTGACATCGCATTTGCTTTTCTTTTTATACGCCACAACCTTGGTGTAATCGCAATTACGATTAAAATTAAATAAAAGATTTTAAAAAACGTTTGAATCATACAGAACCCCCACCTATTATCATTCCGACCTTCATTATACTAGACAAACGAAGGAAAAAGAAGAAAAAATGTCCAAACAACAAGTGTTTGGACATTTTGAAGTTTTCTATATTAGAAACGTTTTGCTAATTCGCGTGCACTTGCAATTGCTGCTTCTTTAATGTCTTGTGCTTTTTCAGGATTTGCATTCATTCCTTCAACTGCAATATATTCAGTGTCTGATACACCCATGAATCCTAATACCGCATTTAAGTGATTGCGACCGAAGTCCATAGATGCGTATGCTCCTTCTGAGTAAACGCCGCCTGTAGCTTGAATATGAAGTGCTTTTTTGCCTTCTAGTAAGCCAACTGGACCATTTTCAGTATATTTGAATGTTTTACCTGCGATTGATAAGTTATCTAAGTATGCTTTCACTACTGCTGGGTAGCTGAAATTCCACATTGGAGTCACGAATACATAACGATCTGCATGCATAAATGTTTCTAAGTTATTGTTCATTGCTGCAACTTTTTGTTGCTGATTTTCACTTAAAGTTTCGAATCCTTCGCCTGCTGCAAATTTACCCCAAGCAGCGAATACGTCTGCATCGATTGCTGGTACAGTTGTATTGAATAAATCAATTGTTACAACTTCGTCTTGTGGATGTTCGTTTTTATATGCTTCGATGAAAGCTTCTCCTACTGCCATACCGAAAGAACCTTCTGCTGAATTTGGATTTGCTGTAATAAATAGTACTTTTGTCATTGTATTATCTCCCTTTTTCTAATTTATCTTTAATTCGAGATTTATTATTTTATAGTAAACAACTTACCTTATGTAAGTATAATACAAAAAGTTTTAATGGATGTCAATAAAAATAGCTACTTTTTTTTCGTAAGTTAATAAGTTATATTATTTCAGTTAGTTTTTGTATATAAATATTAAGGTTTTAATCAAATAAAAAACTATCTCCATATTTCATGGAGATAGTCTTCTTCAATTACTACTTTTGAAAAACATGTTTCACTTTTTCAGCTGGAATATTACTTCCACCTCTACCTTTTACATCTTCAATCATCATTGTAATAACCATATCAGGTGAATTTAAATCAAACGCAGCGAACCAACCTAGTTCTTTTCCTTCTGCCTCTTTTGATACTTTTAATTCTGCTGTTCCTGTTTTACCAGCAAGGGTCATACCATCAATTTTCGCAATTTTCCCCGTACCATCTGGATCGTTAATTACTTTCGTTAAAGCCGTTTTCAATATATCTTGATTTTCTTTAGAAATCACGTTCTCTTTCCAAGCTTTTGGTTGTTTATCTGTTTTAATAAGATATGGCGATGGAATCGTTCCATCATTTACAATCGGTGCATACGTTAAAGCTAAATGAAGAGGAGTCATTAAGACTTCTCCTTGTCCATATCCTGTATCTGCCATTTGAATATCATTTTTTATGCCATCATTTGCGATTTTAGAAGCTGGGAATCCGTATTCAATTGGTAATTTCTCATCAAATCCGAATTTTTTCGCCCCAGCCATAAATTTATCTTTTCCAATTTTCAAAGCTTCTTGTGCGAAATAAATATTATCCGAGTATTTCATTGCCTTATCAAAATCAATCGGATTTGCATCTTTTACACGTGTTACGTAATAATTGCCCCAAGAAGAATCTTTCGTCCATTTCAGTCCTTCAATTTTCAATTCTTCTTTTGGATCGATTGTTTTTGTTTCAAGACCAATTGCACCTGTAATTGGCTTAAATACAGAACCTGGTACCGATAATTGTGTAAATCGATTCGTCATCGGTTTTTTCGGGTCATTATTCCAAGCCTCGCGCTGTGCTTTTGATGTTCCTCGTGCAATTAAATTAGGATTATAAGCTGGACTACTTACAAGAGCAATTGTTTCTCCACTTTTCGGATTAATTGCCGCACTTGAACCAGCTTCTCCTTTCATTTCATTATACGTTTTTTCTTGAACAACACTATCGATAGTTAAAGTTACATTTTCTCCATCAACAGCATCTGTTTTCGCTAAATTTTTAATTTCTTTTCCTTGTGCATCCTCCATGAAGACACGGCCACCTTTTTTCCCGCGTAGCTGTTCTTCCAATACTTGCTCTAATCCAGCTTTACCAACTGGATCATCGGCTTGATAGCCTTTCTTTTGAAGCGTTTTTAAATCTTCTGCATTTACTTTTCCGATATAACCAGTAAGATGCGCTGCTGCTTCCCCTAACGGATATGTACGAACATTTACAGGTTTTGCTGCAACACCAGGTAAATCGATGTACGTATTTTGCGTTGCTCCCTCAGGCAAAATTCCAATTGGTACGAGATACCCTGGTTTTACCCATTTCGCAGCTAGTTTTTGATCAATCTCTTCTACAGACATATTTAACAACTTCGCTACTGCTTCTTTCGTTTGCGGAGCAGTTTCATCTAATTTTTCTGGAATAATTCCAATCTCAGAAGCTTTCCCATTCGTCGCAAGACCTTTTCCATTACGATCGTAAACTTCACCACGTTTTGGTTGTGTTGCCTGCATACGCACTTTACTATCTTTTGTCATGCCAGGGAAAATGAAATCAGGAGTCCAATCTATTTTCCAAGATTCTTTATCTCCATCTTTTTCTTTCACCATTTTTGCTTCATGGCCAAAAGAGATATTACCACCAACTGTATCCATACTTACTTTAAAAGGAACAGGACCTTCATCTTTTTTATCTTCTTTTACTTCTCCTGCTTCTACTTTTAAGTTTTTCACTTCAATGCCAGAATAAATTTTTTCATATTTCTCAGTGAACTCTTTCTTTGAAATATCTTTTTTTGCCTTTTCTGATAATTGATCATACATTTCTGCAAATTTTTGTTTATTCCATGCTTTTGTATATGTATCAAACGCTTCTTGTGGTTTTTCTTCTTTACCGCATCCAACTAACATGAACGTTAAGCAAAGAAAAAGAATCCCCCATATCTTTTTCAATCGATTCTCCTCCTCTTTCTATATGAATACTTTTGAAAATTTTAGCATTTTTACATGCTAGATTTCATTATAGCACTATTGAATATCATCTATAAACTTATATTAACGAATACAAATAAAAAGATTGATGTGAATTTCACATCAATCCTTCTTATTATTGTTGCTTCTCATATACATGATAATAGTACGTATACGGATTCTTTTCATCCGTTAAACCTTTTTCAACAAAAACTTCTTTCCAATTTGTCATATCCATTTCTGGGAAGAATGTATCTCCTTCAAATGCATGATGGATTTTTGTTATATATAACTTGTCTACGTAAGGTAAAAAGAGATCATAAATTTGTGCTCCGCCGAAAATAAAGATTTCCTCTTCATTTTTGCATAGTTCAAACACTTCTTCTACAGAATGTGCTACTTCACAACCTTCAACATGATACCCTTCATTACGTGTTACAATAATATTACGTCTTCCAGGCAGTGGTCTACCAATCGCTTCGTAGTTCTTTCTCCCCATAATAAGTGAATGGCCCATCGTTGTTTTCTTTACATACTGCAATTCACTTGGTAAACGCCAAGGTAAATTATTATCTTTGCCAATTACTCTATTCTCGTCCATTGCGACCATAAATGAAACAATCATTTTTTCATCTCCTCTACAATTATACTGCAACCGGTGCTTTAATTGCTGGGTGTGGATCATATCCTTCAATCGTTAAATCTTCCATTTCAAAATCAAACACAGATTTCACATCTGGATTTAATGTAAGTTTCGGGAATGGACGTGGTTCACGTGCCAATTGCTTTTCTACTTGTTCAAAATGATTCGTATAAATGTGTGCATCTCCAATTGTATGAACAAATTCTCCCACTTCAAGACCACATTCATGTGCGATTAAATGTGTTAGTAATGAGTAACTTGCAATGTTAAATGGAATTCCAAGGAATATGTCACCACTTCTTTGATATAACTGACAAGAAAGTTTGCCATCCGCTACATAAAACTGGAATAGCGTATGACAAGGTGGTAATGCCATACTTGGTACATCTTCAGGATTCCAAGCAGACACAATTAGACGGCGTGAATCTGGTGTTTTCTTAATCATTTCAATTACATCTTTTAATTGATCAAGCGTCTCACCAGCTGTCGTTTTCCAGGCACGCCACTGCTTTCCGTATACATCTCCTAAATAACCATATTTATTCGAGAAATCATCATCTTCTAAAACGTTCTTTTTAAACAATTCCATTTGCTCATCGTACTGCACTTTAAATTCCTCATCTTGTTGTGAGCGAAGACCGAAATCTGTCATATCAGGGCCAGTATACTCATCGCTTTCTACCCAGCTCTTAAACGCCCATTCATTCCAAATATTATTATTATGTTGCAATAAATAGCGAATGTTTGTATCACCTTTCATAAACCAAAGCAGTTCACTTGCTACTAGGCGAAATGGCACTCTCTTTGTCGTTAATAAAGGAAATCCTTTACTTAGATCGAAACGCATTTGATATCCAAATACAGATACAGTACCTGTCCCTGTACGATCTTCTTTCTTCGTACCGTGCTCCATTACATGACGGCATAAATTTAAGTATTCATATTCAGCATGTTTCATATGTAGAAAAACCTTCTTTCAATCGTATATGAGATTTATCATAACATGAAAAACAGCGAATTTAATAATCCAAATTAATAAAAATTCTTTCAATATTTCTTACAAAATTATTAACTTTCAATATTAAAAAAGGTTTTCACTTTTCTATTACAGAAAGTATAGTGCGGAACATAAAAATTATATTTGGAGGTTGGAAGCATGTCTAAAATCAAAACTCCTGTTTTAAGTACGTTACAACATAAGGTTGAGAAGATGATGAAGGATTTACACGTTCCTGGAGCGGCTGTAGCTGTTATAAAAGATGGTGAGGTCATTATTTCAGAAGGTTTCGGCTATCGTAACATAGAGAAAAAAGAGGCTGTTACTCCGCAGACACGATTCGCAATCGGTTCTGCGACGAAAGCATTCGGTACGCTTTCATTAAGCTTATTAGCACAGCAAAAAAAGTTTAATTGGGATACTCCTGTCCAAACTTACGTACCTAACTTCTCTCTATCCGATATGCTCGCTAACTCGCAAGTTACAGGACGAGATTTAGCTTCTCATCGTACTGGGGTAAGTCGTCACGATGCTCTTTGGTACAGTTCTTCCTTAACTCGAAAAGATCTTGTTGAAAAAATAAAACATTTATCACTTGATGCACCGTTCCGCACAGCATTTCTTTATAACAACTTAATGTATGCGACAATTAGTTATATTGTAGAAAACGTTACGAATCAAACGTGGGAGCAATACGTTGCAGAACATATTTTAGAACCTTTAAATATGAGGCATACAAACTTATCTGTTACAGACTCACAAAATACAGATGATTACGCATTACCTTACACTGAAGATAATGGTGAAATGAAAGAAATTCCATTCCGAAATATTGATACAGTTGGAGCGGCTGGATGTATTAATTCTACCATTGAAGATATGGCAAAATGGGTTTTGCTTCATTTAAACGAAGGAAAAACAGAAAATCATGATTTGATTTCTACTGAACTACTCCAAGAAATGTATACACCACACACTCCAATCCCGGATCAGCCAATGTTATCAACGAGTGAATCACCATTAAATAGCTATGGACTAGGTTGGTTTATTAGTGCTTACCGCGGTTATAAACTTATTCATCATGGTGGTAATATTGATGGATTTTCTGCACTTGCGTCATTTATGCCCAACGAAAATATCGGTATTATCGTATTAACAAATTCAGGGCAAACTGTACTCCCTACTTATATTACAAAACATATTTACGACGAACTTCTCGGACTAGAATATATCGACTGGCATGAACGCGCTGTAGAAGATAGTGAAAAAATGAAAGAAATGATGAAAGAGGCAACTACATCACTTCCCGAACCAATAAAAGGGACTACCCCTTCTCATGCATTAGATGACTACACTGGAACTTTTGAGCATCCCGCTTATGGAACACTGAAAGTATACAAACAAGATGATTTCCTACATGTACAATTTATGGATATGGAATTTCAGCTAAAACATCATCATTACAACATCTTCTCAGCATCAATTAGTTTGTTCCAAATGAAAATGGGGCTTTTATTCGCTTATGATATGAATGTAAATGGTGAATTCCCGACTCTTCAATTACACGTACCTGCAACTTTAAGTACTCAGCCTCTTACATTTACGAAAATTAAATAACAAATTAAATAGAGGGAAGATTACTCTTCCCTCTATTATTTCGGAATTAGAAATTCACCTTGCAACCAATCCTATTATTGAATTTAATAAATGAAATGAGGATAACCCAAATGCTAAATTATTTATCGTTTTCTGACAGAAGACTCCTTCCTCAAAAATGTGAAGGTGTGAAACACCAATTTTAGGTGGGAGATGAATGTCAGTAGGCGTAAGCCTACGTTTTTTTGTATACTGTAGATATACGATGAAAAAGTGAGGTGCAACCTATGTTAGTAAATAAAGCATATAAATTTCGTATCTACCCGAATAAGAAACAAGAAATATTAATTGCTAAAACAATCGGTTGCAGTCGCTTTGTATTTAACTATTTCCTTGCTCTTTGGAATGATACGTATAAAGAAGCAAGAAAAGGGTTAACCTACTTTTCTTGCTCTGCCAAGCTTACTCAATTAAAGAAGCAACAGGATACGATTTGGTTAAAAGAAGTAGATAGTATCGCTCTTCAATCCACATTAAAAAACCTCGCAGATGCTTTTTCACGTTTTTTCAAGAAACAGAATGATATGCCTCGATTCAAGTCTAAAAAGAATACAGTTCAATCCTACACAACTAAGCAAACAAACGGAAATATTGGAATTGTAGGCAACACAATAAAATTACCGAAACTTGGCCTTGTTCGCTTTGCTAAAAGTCGTGAAGTAGAAGGGCGTATCTTGCATGCAACGATTCGTCGTAACCCAAGTGGTAAATACTTTGTATCTATCTTTGTTCAAACAAGCGTACAAGAAATGCCTAAAACTGATTCCACTTGTGGAATTGATGTTGGATTAAAAGATTTCGCCATTCTTTCTGATGGCACAACATACAAGAACCCTAAATTCTTCCGTACATTAGAAGAGAAGTTAGCGAAAGCACAACGTATCCTTTCTAGAAGAACAAAAGGTTCTTCGAACTGGAATAAACAACGTGTGAACGTTGCACGAATCCATGAACATATTGCAAATGCAAGAGCTGATTACTTACATAAACTTTCTACTGAAATCATCAAAAACCACGATGTTATCGGTATGGAAGACTTACAAGTCAGTAACATGCTCAAAAATAGAAAGCTTGCAAAAGCGATTAGTGAAGTATCTTGGTCACAATTTCGGACTATGTTGGAATATAAAGCAAAATGGTATGGCAAACAAGTTGTTATAGTATCTAAAACATTTGCTTCTAGTCAATTATGCTCCAATTGCGAATACAAAAACAAAGACGTTAAAAATCTAACCATTCGTGAGTGGGATTGCCCTTCTTGTGGCGCACATCACGATAGAGATCGAAATGCAGCACTCAATCTTAGAAATGAAGCAATTCGTCTCTTAACCGTAGGAACTACGGGGATAGCCTAATGAATTAGAAACCGTTAGGTTTCTGTACTTAGGAAACTCCCACTTCAAACAGTCCGTGAGAATGTTAAGTGGTGAGTAGTTCAACAAAACAGCTTAATGAACAAGCCATGCATTAATTATTATATTCCCTCAAAGGAAAAGACTTTCTTATTACCGATTCAATGAATGTGGAAGAACATCATTATTATTTGTGCGTTTATTTTTCTTATCTTTCCATATAAATTTTTTCAAACACATAAAAACAGTAACTGAAATAGCGACTCCAACTGTAACATCTGAAGCAAAATGGGCTCCTACCACAATACGACTCATTGGTACTAGTATCTTATTAGTTGGTTCATATAAACTATTGGATATTTGTAAGTCTGTAAATGCAAAGATACATAGTAAAATAGCGAAGCTGGAAATTAATATCACTTTTCTATTTCCCATCATTTCTCCTACTTTCCACTATGCTTTAATATAAAATTCCCCATCTCAATTGCTAAATCTTCACTTTGAGGATAAACCCCTACATTATCTCCATAAGCGTGCCCTAAACCACGATAAAGGACCGTTTCAGTATCCACTCCTTTTTTAGTCAATTTAGCTGCATACGCTAAACATTCAATCATTAAAAAATCATGCTCTCCTACCGTAATAAATGTACTTGGATAGTCTGGGGATACATCAACATATGGACTTAAATACTTCGAATGAATTTCTTTCGTACCAAGTACTTCTGACATACCTCCAATCATTGAATGCATTATATTAAGCATTTTTTCTAATCCTTTTTTATACTTAGGAGCAATTTCATATTTATCTATACTCCAAGAATAAAATTCATCTTCATAGTCACACATATTAAGTGTAGGATACAGAAGCAACTGTCCCTTCACGTACTTCCTACCATCTTCCATATCTTTAGTTGTACAATACTGTGTTAAGTTCCCTCCTGCACTATCACCTGCCACAAAGATATTATTCTTATCACCGCCTAGTATTTCAGCATTTTCATAAATCCACTTTAAAGTAGTGTAGCAATCTGTATGCCCAGTTGGAAAAGGATTTTCCGGAGCTAATCGATAATCCACAGAAACGGCTAGTATATCTGTTTTTTCTACGATCAATTTCACAAGTTCTTCTACTACATCTGGTGATCCTGCCATAAATCCACCACCATGAATAAAGTATAAAACTGGCGCATTCTCTCGCTTAGAAACACTGTTATAAATTCTTATCGGAATATCATATCCATCTTCCGCTTTCACTGTTTTATGCGTAATATTAACGTCTTTAGTGACAATTGGAACACTCTTAATTCCATTGAATTGTTTTCGCATATTCCTTACTGATTTTTCAGAAGCGTCCATTTTCATCATATTTTTAGGCATAAACCTCATTACATTCATTTGAACCTTCGTGTCCTTGTAAAGACGTGGATCCATCGCTCCTTTTTCATCACAATCTGGTATGTTTTTTACTAAAACTTTCGCCCCCTGTACATTGATGGTTTCTTGTTTTTCTTGCATTTTTTCTAATAAGTCTAAGTCATATTTTCTAGTCATCTAATATTTCTCCCCTCTAAATTCAAACGCTTTCATTATTCAGGATTATATAACTTCCCGTTTACTAAATAAAAATACGTTCCATGTACAAAATGTACCATGGAACGTATTTTTATTGTTGTTCATATTTGATTCGATTATTGTCATTTTTTGATATGATATTTTTCCTATACTGTAATGGTGTATATCCGTATTTTTCTTTAAACTGTGAAATAAATGATTTTACATTTGGAAATCCGTGTTTTACTGCTATATCTTGTATAGAATTTGTACTATTAATAATATCTTCATACGCTTTATAGAGCCTGTATCTCGTTAAAAAAGTGGTAAAATTTGATCCGAACGATTTTTTGAACATACGGGAAAAATGTTCTTCACTTACAAAAAAATGTTTAGCTACATCTTTCAGTTTAAGTTCTTCATCATAATGTTTATAAATATACGTAATCATTTCTTTCTGTTTATTTCCAAGTTGATAATTATTGTCTATACTCTCTCCTTCTTTGCAATATCGCAATAGAATATAAACAATTTCATAAATTAAACTATTAATTTTTATGTAACTTAAATCATCAGAATTTGTGACTAACTCCTTTAATTCATAAAATATTTGCTGGAGGTTAGTTTTCTGAACAACTGATTCTTTTATATTAAATCTATATTTATCAAAATCTCCATTTACCTCTTTAAGAAATTCATAAGAAATAATTAACATCATTACTGCACAACTTGTATTTTTAACTTTTTCGAATTCATGAACATCGCCACTATTCACAAAAATAAATTCGCCAGCGGATACTTTCTTTTTTTGCCCATTCACATACAAGAAAACCTCTCCATATACGACTAGGCTAATTTCAATACTTCTATGCCAGTGAGGAGGAATATAATAGTGAAAACCAGTAGGTAACATCGTATCCTCTATATATTCAACCATTCCTAGAACTCTATCGCGTACTTTTATTTCTTCATATTTGCCTTGCCTGATTTTCAATTTCCCACCCCCTTTTTATATTATAAAGTAGACGTCAAGGTTTTCATTCCTTCATAAAAAAACTACATACATAGTATGTAAAGAGACCGTCTCATGAGTTATTTACAAATAGCAGGTGTGAGATTTCCCACCTGCTATCCTTATTTTTTATTCATCATTTCACTATCAAACCAGATTGGCTTTGATAATTCAAAGTTTTTATGATCCTCTAAAACTATAGTAAGACGTTCTAACGTATCATCTAACATATGCGGTGCTGCTCGTAAACTCCAGACAACTGAAGAAAAAACCGTCATGCCAACGTAAACCGCATATAATTTCCAAAACTCCTCTGGTATTCTCCCATTAAAGTATCCTTCTATTTGTCCGATTGAATACGGGATACTAATGTCTCTTGCAAATAATGCTATTTTTACGAAATCATGAAGTGGGTCGCCCCAGTCGTAGCCATTAAAATCAACAACACCTACATATTTCGCATCACGTACAATTATATTTTCTAAATGAAAATCATCGTGTTGAAATCGATTTGGGCGGTTCTTTAAATATTTTTCATTTTCATCTATAAACTTTATGATTTTATCATCATTTTTAATTTGTATTCCGCATGTTTTATATGCCTCTACATATTTTCGATGTTTTTTCATTGCTCTTTCATACCATGGGAGTATATCCTTAGGAGCTTCATGTGTATGCATTTTTGCTAAGTCTTTTCCTGCTGCTATACCAATATCATATTGTTCTCTTGGCGTATATGTAGGCAATAGCTTCTTAGCATCTTCTCCTTCTAAATATGAAAAAATACTATAACATAAATCTTCTTCCTCCAATATACCGAGTTCAATTGGTCTTTGAGCCTGCACGTTACGTTTTACCATTTCATTTAAAATTTGAAACTCTATTTTTTTCCTATCATACTCTTTTATATCACCTGTCCGTAATAAATATTTTTCATCATCAGTAGTCGTAATAATATATTTTTTATCAGGAGAGAAACCTTTAGAGATTTCTTCAATATTTGCAGCATCTTTTACTATTTGTATATCGTTTTTCCACGTTGTAATTATCTTCATGTCTATTCTCCTTACATTTCTGTATTCGCTGTATACGCAACCTCTACAATAAAGCCCTTCGGGTCATAAAAGTCTATTGTATAGTAACATCCGAATAATGATTCATTTCAATTGGACCACGTATAACCTTCACCTTATTGCCAGTAAGAAACTTTGCTACCCAAAATTCAATATGATAAATAACTGCTCGAAGTTTATTTATATTAAGAATGTGCCGCCTGTACTACTTGCACAATTTCCCCTGGCGTATTAACCATATAATCTGGCGCGTCTCCTTTTACTGTCTCAATTACGTCATACCCCCAAGAAACCCAAATGACATTCACACCAGCTTTTTTACAAGCTGTAATATCACGTTGTTCATCACCGACATACAACAAATCTTGTTCTGTTAGCTTTTTCGACTTTAAAAATCTTTTAATCATTTTATCTTTACCAAACAAATTTTTAGAACAATACACTTCTTGAATATTTTCTATGCCATTACTATGTAAAAATGCCCTAATATGCTCTTCTGAGTTCGAAGATATAATCGCAATCCCGTAGTCTTTTTTATGTAATTCATCTAATACATCTTTCATCCCATGGAATAAAACGAGATCTTTTATAGCAGGTTGATATAATTTATAAAACTCTAACGCCAATATAGGAAGTTTATAAAGTGGTACATCGAGTTTTTTACATCTTTCAGAAATAGTCAATTTTCGTAAAGTCTCAATTTCTTCCTCACTAACTGTCTTATATCCATGCTTTTCAGCAAGTTGATTATAAATTGGTACAAATATATTTTGTGAATCTACTAATGTGCCATCAAAGTCAAAAACGATATATTTTTGCATCCCCATACTCCCTTTTCTTTTTTCCTAAACCTATGTTATTCAACAACATAAATGTCGTATCCTTTCATAAAGAAAAAAAGAACAAGATTTTCTCTCGTTCTTTTTAAGACAACCATTTCGGCGGTACATTCGTATTCCAATAAATATTTCCTAACTCATGGTGTCCTGAATATCCATCATCAAAACGATGATAGTGGAAATTAAAATAATATCCATCTTGCGGTGGATGATCTCTCCTCACATGAAATCGCAGTAAGTCATTTCCTGATTTCGTGTCATAAACATGAAAAATCTTTTCATTATTTCCACCAGCTGGTTTTTGAGAAATCGCTAATGATTGTAACGATTCTTCTGGCACATCATTTGCAAGTTCCGCAATTGCCTCTTCAATTTTAGGTAATACAACATCTTTAAATTCATCTTCAATTACAGGCCCAATTTTAGAGCCGAATTTTTGCATAGATTGCTTCTCTGCTTCTTGCATCGCATAGTTAACAAAAGTATCGGTGGTTAACCTATCATTTGTTTCTTCATATGTATAGGACGTACTCTCCAAATTTTGTTGCCCAGCTGTGCTCGTAGGCTTGTCCGCAGCTTTGGCATTATCAAGTAATATGGAAGGAGGCGTCACTAAACCAAACGTAAATACGGTAATTAATGCGACTAAGGTTTTTCTAAACCAATTTGGCATTTATGTTCCCTCCCCTTTCACTCATTATATTTTATATAACGGTTGTTTCTTCTATTATACAAAATGATTGTAATTTTTGCACTTTACAATTTTGTTAACGTTCACATATTTTTCACTTGAATATGAAATTGTAAGATTTCATACACTATAAATACAACAACAATGAGGGGGACAATCAGATGACTTTAGATGTCGTGTACTCAGCCGCAAGCATACTCCTTTTAGTATATTTTATTTACCAGTGTGTTACAGACTAGAAAAAGAGCCGCTTCCGGCTCTTTTTCTATGGTAAAAATACAATCCAACCAATGAATACTATAAAAATAACTCCAATAATTACTGCTGGTAATAAATAAAACTGAGAAAGGATGACCGTCCCGTATATGAATACGACTGGAAGTAGCAAATAACGATCCGCCTTCCACCTTAATAATAGTAATTCTCCTTCATCACAATATAAATGTAGAAACATTTTCTTCGTAAATTCATTCCAATAATCACGCGCATAGCGAGAAATAGCAACTATAGCAAATACAAGAATAATAGCTGTTATCCACTGCGGAGTCACGATAATACCTACAGTACTTATACATACAATTTGAACATAAAACATTAAAGCACTACTTGTACGCAAAAATTCTTTTAAAAAAGCTTCTACAATACGCGAATCAGAATTTTTTCCTAATATCTTTTTAGACCGAGGGAACATCCACGGTTTTTTATTCGAACTACTTGGCTTAGCTGCATGACCACCAACTTGCATAATCCCTACAGTCCAGCGCATACTTTCTTCTTTTTCTTTCTCAACTTCTTTAAAAAAGAACTTTTTATAATTCATCTTTTCTTTTACTAAGACTACAGTAAGTACAGCTACTAGGCCGGTAAATAATATGAAATACAATGGATTTTTAAAAATGAAAAATACACTGATTCCAAAATAGACTAAACTTAAAGAGAATATAACATCTTTTATAATCAATAAAACCCATCGTTTCCCCACACGTACATTTATGAATCTCGTCAACAACGATAGCATAAATCGAAAAACAGTAAAGAACATCCAGAACAGTACGATTTGTATAATTGTTGCTCCCATACTTTTCATCAATATAGGCAGCATAATGAACACTACAATTGCGTTCGTTATTGCAATCCGAATTAACGTATATATAATGCCAAGCTTCATTAATTTTCGCATATGATTTAGGTATGAAATTAAAAATAAACTATCTGCTTGTTCAAAAAATGAGCGAACTCCTCTTGAAAATGTGACAAAATAAAACGCAAGTAAACCTAACCCAAAATAAATGGTCTCTTCCATCGATAATTCTTTCATCCATAGTGAACGATAATAGATCCCCGCAAATATAAGTGCCGGAATAATAATATATAATGCTACTGTCCAATCTGTTACAGAACGAATCGCTTTCCATTTTCTTTGCAATTCATGACGTAACCTTTTATTAAACTGTTGTTTAATCATTTTGTTCCCGCCTTACAATTGCATCGAAACAATCTAACAGTGTACTTCCTGGCATTTCTGCTAACGATTGGATCGCCTCTAAATGCCCATCTGCTACTAATGTACCTTGCGAAATGAGTAAAAACCTTTCACAAATTCTTTCAGCCGTATCCAGCACGTGCGTACAAAGTAATATACCTGCTCCTCGCTCTTTTTCTTTATATAAATAATTCAAAAAGTCTTTCGTGGCTACTGGATCTAAACCGATAAAAGGCTCATCAATAATATAAAAATCTGGCTCTGTTAAAAATGCTAATATTAACATCGATTTTTGTTTCATACCTTTTGAAAATTTTGATATGTATTCGTGTATATGTTTTTCCATTCGAAACGTATGTAATAATTCCCTTGCTTTGTCCTCCCAATTTCCCTCTTCATTTCCACGGGCAGCCATTAACAATTCAATATGCTCCCATAAAGTTAAATAATCATAATAAGTGGGATGCTCCGGTACATATGCATATGGATTTTTCTTTTCACCAAACGAGATTTCACCATCCATATTGACAAGCAAACCGAGTATCGATTTAATTGTCGTACTCTTTCCTGCGCCATTTGCACCAATAAGAGCCACTAACTCTCCTTTTTCAATTGCAAATGCAATATCATGAACTGTCTTTTCACCAATTTCATATCCGGCTGAGCGGATATTCACCTCTAACATAATACTTACCTTCTTTCCATTTACATTACAATCAAGGAAAATGATAACATATCCCTCTTAATATAGTATTATATCACTTCTGATATATTTATTTCTGTAGCAGGAAAAAGCATATTTCAAGAGAATACTTAATGTTTGTAGATTTTAATTTAAATTGAAAGGACTATAACTATGACAAACATTGAAGCAATATTCATTGATCGTGACGGAACAATTGGCGGTGATACTACAATACATTATCCAGGTTCTTTCACATTATTTCCTTTTACAAAGGAATCTTTACAAAAGTTAAAAGCTCAAAATATTAAACTACTCTCTTTTACGAATCAACCAGGTATCGCGGATGGAAAAGCAACTGCGAATGATTTTACGAGAGAATTAAAGGAGTTTGGTTTTGATGATATTTACCTTTGTCCTCATAGACATGGTGATGGATGTGAATGCCGCAAACCGAGCGCAGGTATGCTCCTGCAAGCAGCGGAAAAACATGGGCTTGATTTAACAAAATGCGCTGTAATCGGTGATCGCTGGACGGATATTGTTGCTGGGGCAAAAGTAAATGCAACGACTATATTAGTTCAAACTGGCGCTGGATATGATGCTTTACATACATTCCGAGATAAATGGGCACATATTGAACCAAACTACATCGCAGAAAACTTTGAAGATGCTACAAATTGGATTTTAAATCATCAATAAAAAAATTAAATGAGACGTCTTCACATTGAAAACGTCTCATTTAACTATATATATTTCAAAAAGTTAATTCATAATGGAAATAACGATTATCTCTCAAGTATCCATTTTCAGCGTATAATCGCTGAGCTGATAAATTATCAATCTCTGTTTGTAATTTCACACCTTTTGCGCCATTTTCTAAGGCAAATTCTTTTGCAGCTTCTAACAATTTTTTACCTGTTCCGGCTCCGCGCTTCGCCTTTTGTACAAACAGATCATTTAAAATCCATAACTCTTTCATCGAAATAGAAGAAAATGATGGATATAGTTGCGTGAATCCGATATATTCTCCATCTTCAACTGCCACGAAAATAATGGATTCTTTTCTCTCGATTCGATTTCGTAAAAACACTTTTGCTCCTTCAATATCGGAATCTTGTCGATAAAATACGCGATAGTTATTAAAAACAGATGCTAGTCCATCTAAATCTGCAATTGTTGCCTCATATATTCTCATTTTGTTTTATTCCCCTTCCAATATTGTTTCATAATATCCGTTACCCATTTAGGCTGTAGAATTTCTTCTTTCGGCATAAACTCTTTCATTATCGGCTTTATATCCAATATAGGGGTGCCATCAATAGCATCTAACCCCTCAACAATAATTGATTTACCTTCTCTTTTGATCACCTTTACAATTGTAGCTCCTATGCGATTCGGACGATTTTTCCCGCGCTGTGCAAAAATGCCTACTTTAGGATAATCATTATTATTTCTAGGATGTCTAGCAAAATATTGAATTTGTTCATCAGTTACTTTATGAAAATAAAAGACAACTTCAATATGAGAAAAATCTTCAATCCCTTGTATACTTTCCTCTGTATACATATCAGTTAAAGTAATATAGGATCTTACTTCTCCCCACTCATCATCTTTTATTTCCTTTCTTTCATTATGTACAAATGCGATTGGCTGAACTGAAAACATCCGCATTCCCCCTTAAATGTAACCACTTACATTATAAAATATTTTCTGAATGTTTTCCAGACAAATGAGTTGAGTTTACATAATATAATTACAATCTATTATCTAAAGCGAAATTGACTGCTTCAATCGCATGTATATGCGTTGTATCAAATATCGGAACTGATATGTCTTCCTGCTTTATTAATAACCCTATTTCTGTACACCCTAATATTATTCCTTGCGCCCCTTTTTGCACTAACTCTTCTATAACTCTTTTATAATACTCTCTAGATTGAGATGTTATCTTTCCTAAACATAATTCTTTGTATATTACTTCATTTATTTTTTCTCTATCTTTTCCTAATGGTACTATTACTTTTATATCATTCTCTTCTATACGTGATTTATAGAAATCTTGCTCCATCGTATATTTTGTTCCAAGCAGACCAACCGATTGAATACCTTTTCTATTTATTTCTTTTGCAGTTGCATCCGCAATATGTAATACTGGAATGTTAATATTCTCCTTTATTTTCTCAACTACTTTATGCATTGTATTTGTGCAAATGATTATAAAGTCTGCTCCTCCTTTCTGCAATGAATACGCCGTATTCCCTAATACTTCTCCTGCTCCCTCCCAATCTCCGCTAGACTGGAATCGTTCAATCTCTTCAAAATTCATACTATTAATCAGACATTTTGCTGAATGTAATCCACCTAATCTACTTTTTATTTCTTCATTTAAAATTCGATAGTATTCAGAAGTTGATTCCCAACTCATACCACCTATAAGACCTATCGTTTTCATAGTAAAACACCTACCTAAACTATTTTTATAAAACCAATAACAATATTTTATTATGTATATTATACACAATAAAACAAGACTTTAAATTTATAATATAAAGTCTTGTTTTAACTATTTCCAAGGAAATTTTATTATAATATTCTGAAATTAAAGCCCTGATGTTTTTATAGCATCTTCATATTGATAATTAAAACACTCTCGATACAACTGTTTGATTTCATCATAAGAAGGAACTCGTGGATTATTTCCTGGGCTACCACTTGCAATTGCATCTTTCGCCATTTTAGAAATAGCATTTTCAAATTCAACTTCGTCAATTCCGTATTCTCTTAAATTAGGAATACGAAGATCAAAACAAAGTTTCTTAATTTCAGCAATCGTGTAGTTCGCTACTTCTTCATCAGAATGAGAATACAAATCTTTGTTTAAGCTACGTCCTACTTCTGCTAACCTTTTTATTGCACTCATTTTTGTAAACTCTAAAACTGTAGGTAATAGTATTGCATTCGATATTCCATGTGGTACATGGAATAATGCTCCCACTGGACGGGACATACCATGCACTAATGTAACAGATGCATTTGAAAAAGCAATCCCAGCTTGTAATGAAGCAATCATCATTGCTTCCCTTGCTTCCATATTATCTCCATCTTCATATGCGATACGTAAATATTTCATAATGCTTTCAATAGCTGAAAGAGCAAGAACATCTGTAAGAGGTTGTGAAACTTTAGAAATATAAGCTTCAATTGCATGGCATAATGCATCTACTCCCGTTGCTGCAGTAATATGAGGTGGTACCGAACTTGTAAAAATCGGGTCTATTATAGCAACATGAGGGATAAAGCTTGGATGTTTTATCATCATTTTCACATCTGTTTTTTTATTTGTAATTACTGCTACACTTGTTACTTCCGATCCAGTACCAGAAGTCGTAGGGATTGCGATTAGCGGTAGTGGATTGTATTCTATTTCTATATCCTTTTGGACGTAATCTTCAATTTCTCCACCATTTGTATATAACACTGCTACTGCTTTCGCAGCATCAATACAGCTTCCTCCTCCAATACCTATGATAAAATCGCATTTTCCTTCTTTACAAATAGATAACGCTTCCAATACGTGTAAATTTGTAGGCTCAGTGTTTACTTCATTGTACGTAATAACAGTAATCCCTTTCGCATTTAAGTGATCCACACATCTTTCAACATAACCGAAACTCTCCATAATTGTATCACTGACAATAAAAGCCCTTTTCCCTAACTTTCTTGATTGATCCCCTAGTTTTTCAAACGAATTTCTTCCATATAATACAGACTTCGGCATACGAAACTCAGCAACTTCTTGCAAGTACTCCACCCCTTCTATCTATAATAAATATTTGCAACTACTCAGCCATGCATTTCATTCAGAAGTTTGATAAAGTCTATTATTCCAGTTAAAATAAGCCCCCTTATTAACTATACTTTGTTTTAAAACTTTGTGCGTGGCAGGAAAGGCCCTGACCGCTCCTATAAATAGCCGGGTCCTCTCTCGACCAACTTAAAAAACTTTTCTGCCGATTTTTCATAGAGTGACTGAGTAGTTACAATAAATATTTTATTATGTAAAATATCAATCTAATAAATATTTTCTTTTCGTATATTAACTAGTATTAATAGATCCCTGTTAAAGTATAGAATGCGATGACTGCAAATACAGCAATCGTTTTCAAAATTGTAATAGCAAATATATCTTTATATGACTGTTTATGTGTTAATCCTGTTACCGTTAGAATAGTAATAATTGCACCATTATGTGGTAATGTATCCATTCCGCCTGATGCCATTGATACAATGCGGTGCATAACTTCTAATGGAATATCATATTGATTGGCCGCTGCAATAAATTTATCCCCCATCGCACTTAACACAATTCCCATTCCGCCTGATGCTGAACCTGTAATTCCAGCTAAAATATTCGTCGTTACTGCCCCATTTACTAATGGATTCGTGAAAGTTGCAGAGATGCTATCTCTCATAATTGCAAAGCCTGGAAGTGCTGCAATAACACCACCAAATCCAAACTCCGCGCCTGTATTCATTGTTGCAAGTAGCGCTCCACCAATACTTGTATTCAATCCAGCTTGAAATCCAGTTACTACTCGTTTCCAATATAATAAAAGCGTTGATAAAATCCCTATAATAAGTGCCAATTCTACAGACCAAATCCCAACTACCGCACTTAATTCAACTTTTCCAAATGATTTCATACCAATAGCTGAGAAATCAAAACCATCTGGATACCACTTTGGTATCATGATTGTGAAAACTTTATTCATTACACCTACTAAAATAAGTGGTACAAACGCAATTACTTGCTGTACTCTTGTAATTTCAATACTGCTTAATATCGGCATATCTTTTTGTTCTAATTGCAAAGATGCTGCCATTTCAGAATTTCCATCGTTAAAACCAAAATACCCTTCTCCTGCGGCTTTTGCCTTCTTACGTCTACTCTCTAAATATAGTAAACCTAACGTTAAAACAAAAATTGCGCCTAAAATACCAAGTATCGGTGCTGCATAAATATCAGTTTTAAAAAAAGTTGTAGGTATTACATTTTGAATTTGTGGTGATCCAGGAAGCGCATCCATTGTAAATGTTACTGCTCCAAGAACGATTGTGCCGGGGATTAAACGCTTTGGAATATCCGCTTGTCGAAACAACTTAGCCGCAAACGGAAATATAGCGAACACCACTACATACACACTAACACCGCTATACGTTAAAATAGCTCCCATTAAAACAATCGCTAAAATTGTACGTTTTTCTCCAACTAACTCTACAATCGTCTTTGCGATGGAATCAGCGATTCCTGACATTTCTACTACTTTCCCAAATATTGCTCCAAGTAAAAACACAGGGAAATATAATTTAATAAATCCTACCATTTTCTCCATAAAAATATTTGAAAAGAAAGGTAATACAAAACTAGGCTCTGTCAAAAATACCGCAAATAATGCAAAAATCGGTGCGAATAATATTACAGAAAATCCTTTATATGCTACAAACATGAGTAAACTAAGTGCTAATAAAATAATAACTAGCTCCAATTATAACCCTCCTTTTAAACTGAAAATTCAATCTTTTAACAACGAACTGTTACTCGTATTTCGAACCCTTTTATTTCATGACATTCCTCCTCTTTTTATCCCGCTATTTGCGGTCAGTAAGACTCCCACCTTAAAATTCAGCAAATGTGCAGAAGCTAGGCGGGATTTCAACTGCTCGTAACAGCCCGATTGGTGAGGGCTGATAATCAGTGCCGGATGGACAAAACTTCCACTAATTAAAGTTTTACTTTATTACAAATTTTTCATGCTAAAATTGTCTAATTATAGTATTCGATTACATATGTAAAATCCCTTTAAACAAAAACGATTTCATCGTCATATGTTATAAAGGGATTTCTAGGTTCTATTTCTATAGTTTATCGTACTATTCTCTATACAAAATCTTTGTAACTCTTCGACATCTTTCACTATATGAATCGCCCCAGCATCGCTCAATTCATTCTCATTACCATATCCATACAATACACCTATTGAAGCAATTCCGTTACTGTTCGCACCGATTACGTCATGCTTTCTATCACCAATCATCACCATTTCTTCTTTTTGAAGTTCTTCATTTGTTTGTAAAATATGAGCAATTATTTCTTCCTTTTTTATTCTTGTCCCATCTAAATTACTCCCAACAATCTCTTCAAAAAAAGATGTTAACTGAAAGTGCTCTATTACTTGTTTCGCAAATACGGTAGGCTTTGAAGTTGCTACAAACAAACGATTGCCAGCATCCTTTAATTCTTGCAATAGGGCTCCAATTCCATCGTATACTTTATTCTCTAATAAACCACTTTGCTTTAAATATTCCCGAAAGTAAAACACCGCTCGTTCTACTTCTATTTCATTCATATTATATCTATCTGCAAAAGATTGTTGCATTGGTGGACCGATAAATGAATCTAACTCACTTATATTCACTTCTTCAATCCCCATTTTTTCTAACACGTATAGAACAGCATTGATTATCCCTTCTTTCGGATCAGTTAATGTTCCATCTAAATCAAATAGAAATGTTGTATACATATTTAATTCCTCCACTGATTTTATATGTACCCCATTAAGGCCATTCTCCTACTTACCCCTTTACTATACTATCACCATCTAACTTTTCAGAAAATTACTTTTTCTAACCCTTATACTTTCAGTTACAAAATCACAAAAGATATGATAAAGTAAAAAAGTTATACTTAATTTAATAGAAACTGGTGAATCACATGTCAATTACGTTAATTTTTATAATGGCTTTCACAATTGTTATCCACGCAGTTGAAACTAGCTCTTATAGTATTCGATTAGCTGGTGTCCGTTTAAAAAAGATTGTCGTTGCCTTATCTGTCGTAGGAATGGTATTACTTATTTCAAGAACGTCAAATTTACTACAAGCCTTTTTAATTGGCGGGATTGTCGATGACGCAAAACGAGATGCTTCTATTAATTTAGAGCATACTATACGACTTGTACTATTATCTGCTTCCATCGGTACATTACTTGCGATTATTCTTTATCCAACTTTGACAAAACTATTTGGATATGTCATTCAAAACTTTGAAACAGATGGTTCTTTCATTCGAATGATGAAAACAAATAACATTCAAAAATTAAAGTACACAAAAAAATATGTGCGCTTTCCAAGATTTGAAATGATTCATAGATTGCGTATCGGTGGTATCCCAAAGCGTATTATGCTTATTAACATGTTTGCTACTGCAATTTATACAGCAGGTGTTCTTTCTGCCCTTTATGCTTCTTTTCTAAATCCAGATTACGCAACAAATGCAAGTACAGCTTCTGGCCTTGTGAATGGTTTTGCTACAATTTTATTAACAGTGTTACTCGATCCACGTATAGCACTTTTGACAGAACGTGCTTTACAATCAGAAAATGGCGCTGAATCTATGAGTAAAATGTATGGTTGGCTAATGATATCTAGACTTCTCGGTACTTTACTCGCACAACTGTTGTTCGTACCAGGTGCTTACTGGATTTTATGGATTATTGAACTGATGCATTAATTTACTAGAAAGGTGAATTTATCAATGAAGATACAAACAGAGCAAGATATAATTCGCTTAATAGAAAACGACAAATGGATGATGAACGTATTACAACTAGCAAAATCACTAGAGCTACCTGATTGGTGGATTTGCGCCGGGTTTGTTCGTTCTAAACTTTGGGATACTTTGCATAACTACGAAGTAAGAACTGCTACACCGGACGTTGATGTCATCTATTTTGATCCATTACATAAAGATGAGACATATGAACAATCGGTAGAGAAAACATTGATAAATATGGATACTTCTATACCTTGGTCGGTTAAAAATCAAGCTCGTATGCATGTAGTGAATAACATGCCACCATATTCTTCTTCTGTTGATGCTATTTCTAAATTCCCTGAAACAGCAACCGCTCTTGGTGTTTCTTTGGACGAACAAAACAAAGTCATATTAACATCCCCATGCGGAATAGAAGATGTACTTTCATTACAAGTGAAACCTACACCTCATTTTCTTGAAACGAAAGAACGAATACATATGTACAACAAGAGAGTTAATCAAAAGAAATGGCAAAGTAAATGGCCTAATATTACAATCACTTATCCAGAAATTTAAAATAGAGCGCTTCGCATTATACGAAGCGCTCTTTCTTTTTTAGTTCAAAAAATGAATGACTGTTTCAGCAAATCGATCAGCTTCCTCATAATGTGGTGTATGGCCACTCTCTTCGAATATGATATGCTTCCCATTTTGAGCATCTTTATTAAATGTTTCAATTTGTTTTTCACACGTTACTACATCATGTTTTCCTACAATTAATAACATTGGATTTTGTATATCTTTTATTTTAGATAATAATGACGTATGACATGCTCCCTCTGATTTTAATCTATCAAAATGGATTTTGGAGCGATTTGAAAATACTTCCCACTCTTCATCACTATATAAACTATCGTCTGTCTCATCTTTTTTATAATTGTAAATCTCCATTCTTTTTTCTTCTAATTCAGCACTTAATCTTATATAAGCTTCTAACAACTCTTCTGAACTAGCATTATTAGATGAATAAGCAAAGCAGTCTTCTGCCACTAATTCTTTTCCATACTTTTTTAATAAAGTTCCTGTCTTTTGTAGTAAGGCCCTACTTGTTAATGCAAAATCGAAAGTCGGACCTTCAAATATTATTTTCTCTATTGAATTTGGATACATCGACGCATATAACAACGCTAAATATCCACCGAAAGAATGTCCAATTACAGACCATTTCTCAATTTGTAATACTTTTCTTAGTTCTTCACAGTCTTCAATTAAATCACATAGTCCAAAAGTTTCTTCTTCGGTAATTCCTTCTGATCGACAAACGCCTCTTTGATCTATCATAATTACATATAAGGAATCTTTTAATCGCTCTGCTTGATGAAATGAAAAATCATAACAACTTTCACCTGGACCACCGTGTAAAAATAATACTGGTTTATTTTTAGGACTTCCATGTGTTTCAACGTATAGCTTTTTTCCTCTAATGATCATATATTTCCCAACTTCAATCAAATTTGTTTTTATTATCATCACCTTCTTTTTTTACTGAATATTATAACATTTAAACTTAAATAATCCCTATTACATTTAAAAATACGATAACTATCGCAAGTGGTGCTACAAATCGAAGTAAAAATGCCCAGATAGTAAATACTATCTTTCCGTAATTTCCACCTACAAAAAATTCAGCTTCTAACACTTTCTTTTCCATCTTGAATGATACGAAAATACTAATAAATAATGCTCCCAGCGGCATTAATATATTACTAGATAAGAAGTCTACTGCATCAAAAATATTCTTCCCAAAAATCGTAATATCACTCCATACTCCAAATGATAAGGCAGATGGTATACCTGCTAGGAAAATGCAGAACCCGATGATCCATGATAGTTTAGCTCTTCTTTCTTGTTCACCATTTGCTAATGCTGAAACTACCGTCTCTAGTAGAGAAAATGCCGATGTTAATGTCGCAAATGTAAATAGCGCAAGAAATACAGTCAAGAACAATCCTCCGAATGGAATTTGACTAAATACAGATGGTAATACGATAAATAGTAAGCCTGGCCCTTCTGTCGGCTCCATGCCTAACGAAAATACTGCTGGAAAAATGGCAAGACCTGCAAATAAAGAGACGAATAAATTCAATCCAACAATTGTTATTGCTGATTTTGGTAAACTTTCTTTTTTATTTAAATACGAGCTATACGTAACCATAATCGAAATCCCTATACTAATCGCAAAGAATGATTGGCCCATTGCGAATAAAATACTTTCTGAAGTAATCTTCGAGAAATCTGGTTGTAAGAAAAACTTCACGCCTTGCATCGCATTATCCAGTGTTAATGAACGAATAATAAGAGCGACAAATAAAACGAACAATGCTGGTAGCATATATTTACTTGCTTTTTCAATTCCATTTTGTACACCTTTTGATACAACCCATATCGTAATGAACATAAAAGCGAAATGTCCAGTGATAGCCCAAACCGGATTTCCAATTGTTTCAGTAAATAACGAACCGTAATTTTGTCCCGGAGTAATAAGTTGTCCTGTTACTCCCCTGAAAAAATATATTAAAACCCATCCACCTACAACGCTATAAAATGAAAGTAATATAAAACAAGTTCCAACGCCAAGACGTCCAATCCAGTGCCATCCTGTATTTGGTGCGATACTCTTAAATGCTCCAACTGCTTGTTTTTGTGTACTGCGTCCAATCATAAATTCAGCTATAAGTAGCGGTAATCCAATTAATACAGTAAATAATATAAAGATTAAAAAGAATGCTCCTCCCCCGCTCTTTCCAGCAATATAAGGGAACTTCCATATTGCGCCAAGTCCAATTGCTGATCCTGCTGCTGCCATTATAAAACCTAATTTCGAAGTCCATTGCTCCGTCTGTTTCATCTTATTTTCCTCCTAATTAAATCCTTTTATATAAATAAACAAATTTTATATACCTATCCGAATAAACCCTCCATTTCTTTTTCTATAAAATAAAAAATGGCCCAGCATCTCTTTATATAAAGAGACGCTAAGCCATTCACTTAACGCGGTACCACTCTTATTGATTCCATTATGAATCCACCTTAGTAGTAATCGTTTGATTACAAACCTAATATCGAAGGTTAACCGTTAAGATTTACTAAGAATGTGATTCCGTTCCACCTTACTGCTCCTAGGCGAGTTCAGGATGTCATTTGACTATGTCGCACCAACCCATAGCTCTCTGCACAAATACATGACCTTACTACTCCTATTCAACACATTTTAATATTTAGAATATATTTTCTTTTGAAATTAATATGAAGTATATCGGTTATATTTATAACTGTCAAGGGATATATTATTTTTTTGTCGAAAAGGATTTTTATAAACTTTCAATGTAAAAATAAAAGAACAGTAAAAAAGCATCTTCGCGATAATCGCGAAGATGCTTTTTTATGGTATAAGACGTGTACAATCTCTCGGAAAAGCACTCGCCTCTCGGACATTTGTTAACTCTAAAAGTTTATATACAACCCTTTCTAATCCTATCCCAAAACCACCATGTGGTGGACAACCGTATCGGAATGTATTTAAATAAGATTGAAATTTCTCTGGATGTAATCCTTTTTCTTTAAAAGAAGCAAGTAACATATCATAGTTATGAATTCGCTGTGCACCTGATGTAATTTCTAATCCTTTATATAATAAATCGAATGAATCAGTAATAGTTGGATTTTCTTTATTCGGTATCGTATACATCGGTCTCGCTTCTTTCGGATAATGTGTAATGAATACAAATTCACTATTATATGTTTCTTTCACATATTTCCCTAGTAACTTTTCACCTTCTGTATCTAAATCCCCTTCAGGAGATTCTTTCCGATACTTCATTTTCAAAATTTCTTGCGCTTCTGCCAATGTGATTTTAGGAATTTCTGTAATGACAGGTACTTCTATTTGTAGTAGTTGTAATTCTTTTTCACAGTTTTTTGCTACTTGTTGAAACATATATCGTAAAACATCCGTTTCTAATTGCATTACTTCATGAAAATCATGAATAAATCCAAGTTCTACATCTAACGATATATATTCATTTAAATGTCTTGAAGAGTTATGATGTTCAGCCCGGTACACAGGAGCAATTTCAAAAACACGTTCGAGTCCTCCGGCTACCATCATTTGTTTATAAAACTGTGGTGATTGAGCTAAATATGCTTCTTTTTGGAAATATGGAAGCTTAAAAACATTCGCTCCTCCTTCTGCGCCTTGCGAGACAATTTTCGGAGTAAATATACGTGTGAAATCGTTCTCTATTAGAAACTCACTAAAACTTTGAACGAGTATAGATTTCACTTTAAATATCGCCGCGATTCGCTCATGCCTTAACGATAATACTCGCTCATTCAATAATTGATCTAGGCCAACTTGTAACTTTTTTTTATTTATTTCAAATGGAAGTGGTTCTGCACCATTTAATACTTTCACTTCACGCGCAAGTACTTCAATACCTAATTCTGTTTTCGGTGTCTCTACTATTTCTCCAATTATTTGGACGATACTTTCAACATCAACTCTATATCCAGCTAACTCGTTTTCTAATACACATTGAATAACTCCCGTTCGGTCCCTTAATAATAAAAAGCTAACATTTCCTAGATGACGAATCTTTTTTACCCATCCTTGTAGTAATACAACCTTCTCGCCATGTTTCGTACATTCTCGTGTGAGTGAACGCTTCATTATTTGATCCATTACATTTCCCTCCAATAGTTTTATTTTTATTTACATTATTGTTGTCATCGTCATCATCCACGGTCACTCACCTCCTTTCAAAGAATACAAAAATCCGCCCCTATAAATAGGGACGGATTTTTCCGCGGTACCACCCAAATTGTCATAATGACCATCTTAGCCCTGATAACGGTAGGTACCGTTTGCTTTTACTAATTATCACGTTCAAAGCAACACTCACAGGTGTCTTTCCATCATGCGGTATCGCAATCTTCCCAGCAACCGATTGCTCTCTGTAGACCCTTACATCATGTACTTTTCCTAATCATCACTTTTTATATTTACAGAGTATTCTATCTCTTTATTTTATAAAACGCAAGCTTTTTTAAAATATATTCTGATTTTTCATATCCAATTTTGCACAATCTCCTCTAAAGCCATTCCACGAGAGCCTTTCAATAATACGACATCCTTTTTCGTTATAATTTTCAATACTTCCTCTGCTATCTTAGCTTTATTATTATATGACTGCACTTGTCCTGTAGCATATGTCTTCATCGCTTCTTCCGCCACTATTTCTGCCATCTCTCCATAAGTAAACACATATGAAATATTCTCTTGATTTAACATTTTACCAATTTCTCTATGATAAGTTTCAGCTGCCTTCCCTAACTCCAACATATCCCCAATGACAATGATTTTTTTCTTATAGGCATTTAATTTCTGTAACGTTTCAATTGCAGCCTTCATTGACGAGGGACTGGCATTCCATGCATCATTAATAATCGTAAAACCTGTTTTAGCAGTTAAAAATTGAAAGCGCATATGAGTAATATTTATTTGCCTCAATGCATCCTGTATTTTTTCTGTAGGGACATTGTAAAATTGACCTACAGCGATTCCAACAATCGTATTTAAAATATTATGTTTTCCATGTAAGGGGACATCATACTGTATTTTTGAATCATTTAATTTAAAATGAACACCATATTCATCTAATTGCACGTTTGTTGGAAACAAATCATTTGTATCCTTTTCACCAAATGACTTACATTCTAGAACTAGTACATTATTTTTTTGAGAAAGTAATGTCTCATCACCATTATATAAGAGCAATCCTTCCTCTTTTAATCCGTCTATAATTTCTAATTTAGCCTTCGAAATCTCTTCTCTTGATCCAAGTGTTTCTAAGTGAGACTGTCCAATCATTGTAATTATCGCTACATCTGGCTGTGCTATTTGTGATAAATTTCGAATTTGTCCTTTCTCACTCATTCCCATTTCAAGTATTAAAAACTCTGTATCTCGTTTCATTTCTAAAATTGTTAACGGCAAACCGATTTGACTATTAAAATTGCCCTTTGTTTTATGCACACGATGAGTTGTACTTAAAATCGTGCTTATTATATCTTTTACGGTTGTCTTGCCATTACTACCAGTAATTCCGATTACTTTTACATCTAGCCCTTGTCGATAAAATTGTGCCAATTGTTGCAAAGCAAACAAAGTGTCATCTACAAATATAATTGGTATCCCTTTTGGCGGAGTACCGTAAGACTTTTTCCATAATGAAGCGACAGCTCCATTATCCATTGCTTCTTTCACATAACCATGTCCATCCTTCTCCCTAATGATTGGAACGAATAAATTTCCTTCTTTAATGTTTTTGGAATCTATGCAGACACCATGTATTTCTATATGATGAAACGATTCTTGTAATCCTTCTCCATCTACTACCTCTTCAAGTTTTTTCAAATTCATTTGAATCAAAGTATCACCTTTTTCCATTATATTACATAAAATCCGTTTCATTTACGCATATTAATAAAAATTTTGTAGCGAGGTGTTTATATGAAAAAAACAATTAGTTTCTTTCTCCTATTATTATGCTTAGTTGTAGTTAATGAAACATACGCCTATTCACCAAAATCTTTACCAATCTCTCAAAACTCTGATCAATGGCAAGTGAATATTGATGAACCGAAAAAAACAAGTGAAAATATGCTTCAAGCTAAAAAAGATAAATTTCAAACATATCAATTTTCGGTAAAGAATGTTGGAGAAAACGAAGTATATAACGTACAAGTTGAAGTCTTCCGCAATGAACCAAATATGAAAACAAAATACGAACTCTTTTCCCTAAAAGAAGGTCGTCTAGCAAGTGGAAAAACTGGATTTAGACATGCTACCTTCCCTGTTTCTACAAAATCAGATGAGGTTGACGTTATAATCACTTGGCAAGAACACCCTTTCCGCTCGATGCGAAACGGTCAAAAAGTCGAGTCTAGAAAATTTAAAGAGCATTTTGTTTTTAAAGACGCAAAAAAATAAATGGAATGCGTATAAATTCACACTATCATTGATATAGCTTAATTTACTAGTACCAGTTCTTAAGCAAATAAAAAAGTCGTGGCTTTTAAACGCCACGACGTTTTATATTAATTCGTACTAATTCCTCTCGCTGTCCAAATTCGATCAATTTCAGCTGCGTGTTGTCCGCCGTATAAAAGAGCATCTGCTTGCTTAATCGCTTTCGCTCCATCACGGAATTTCGCATTTGGCGTTAATGACCAATGTGATTGTAAAATAATTTTTGTTGCTACATCACGTCCAAAAGATTGCGCCATTTCGTATTGACCTTGAGCCCAAATTTCCCCATCATTATGCACTTCATTCGTTATATCTTTCGGGTATACTTTATTCGTATCTAATCGGCGTAAGCACGTCGGATCTGAACTAGAATAAGCAGCCGCATCCCATTCTCCAATACATGCTTTCCCGTATCCTGTTGTCGATACTGCATCTTCATAAGTAGCACCTAAGAAGTCTCCAAATCCTTCTCCCATCGCTCCACCTTCTGGTGAACTTCCGAAGCCTGGCACTTGATTATCTTGAATAGAATGACCATATTCATGCGCAATAATGCCAGCATCTTCTGCATCATCTACTCCGCCAGTACCGAAAGTTAAAGCTTTCGTTGATGGAGAATAGAATGAATTATCGTCAGTTGTACCATTTACATTCACTTTAATCGAACGTTTATTAATATTTTGAAAGCCTAATCCTTGAATGTAACGCTGTAATGTATCAATATGATAATATGACATAACATCTTCAAAACTATCATTTGCACGTGTATAGTTAAATTGTAAGTTTGTAGATTTCGTCTTCGCTTTTGAAGAAATCGTAACATACTCACCAATTAAAAATCCTGTACCATCTAAACCTTTTAACGTAACAGTTTTCAATTGATTCGTTAATGCTGTTGAATCTGCATCATTATTATCTTTTAACCCTGCTAAACTTCCACTAGATACGACAGGGTTAGGTAAAAATACTTTTCCTGTTCCTTCTGCTTTTCGGTTTATATCAACTTTTTTAATTAACTTTCCATTTTCCGCATCAATGAATGTTTCCCATGCACCGAATGGATTATTAGAATGGACTACCACTTTATATACAGGAATAGCGACTCCCTCTTCAACAATATATCCGAATTCTTTTTCTGTAGGAGCCCATAAGTTTTGCTCACTTTCTCCTCCAACATACGCCATCGATTTTTGTTCTGCATCTTTTTCACTAATTTTTTTCGTAACTTCCTTCACACCTGTAACAGGCTGATAATCAGAAACCGCAAGTAAGCCTTTTCCCTCTCCGTTAAGAGTAACTGTAATTTGTTTTGAAAATACAGGCGCACCATTGACCACTTGTTGGAACCTAACATATGAAGCTACTGATGTTTCTGTTGTAGAAATATATTGCAAGTCTGAAAGGTCTGCCTTCAATCCATATTCCGTAGCATGTCCTTTTAAATATTCAATTGCTTTTTTCTGTGGTGAATAAGCTTCTAGCTTTACTTGCTGTTGTTTTTCCAGTGCTGAAACAGTAGAAATTGTCCCCATTACTAATGGCACAGTCATTGCCATTGCCACCATTTTTTTGTTTAACATAAAACCACTCCCCCTAATAAATTGAAAACTTTACCCCATTCCTATAAGGCTATTCCTGTCCACAAGTAACGAAATAAAGTGAATCTACGAGTAATTCTATACAAACAATTCTATTACCTTTACATTTTGGGTAAGTGAAATTTTCTCAATATTTATGTGTAAAACGAGAAAAATACTGTAGAAATATATTTCTTTTGTAAATTTCTTTACCTTATGCTTTTTAAAGTAATGTGTAAAAAAATAAGTTATTTTTTACCTAACGGTAGGTTGAAAATAATATTAATGAATGATACGATTTATGTAACCTTTTTTATTAGGAGGACTTATCATGAGCAAAAGTGAAGAAACACTCTCTTCCATAGTCGAAGCAAGTTATCGACTATTTGCCGGTCACGGCATTGCCAAAACGACCTATACAATGATTGCTGAAGAAGTTGGTATTGCCAAGCCATCTATTTATTATTACTTTAAATCTAAAGATGCATTAATTGAAAGTATTTTTAATGAATTATGTGCAGCGATGCAGTTCTCCTCATTCTTTCATACAGAAGAATTTACGAAAGAGAATTTCATTGAGAAATGTGTTGAAATTGGCTTTAAAATGATAGACGAACAACAGAAAGATCCTTATTTTAATCGTGTATTACAAGAATATGTATTACTATCTTCAAGAAACGATATGTACAAAGATCGATTACTAACTGTACAAACAGAATATTTAAACGGATTTGAATCACTCCTAACAAAAGCAAATGAACTTCAACTCATTCAAAATAAAAATCTAGTTTCAAAAGCTCATATGTTAGCATTAGTTCTTGATAATATTGGGAATTTTATGATGTTACATTTAGATATGGATTATAAACAAATATGGATTGAAGCTGTAAATAGCATTTTTGAAAGCAGGGATTGAAGTGAATACAAAAAAGCGCATTATCGGCTTAGATTTTGCTAGAGCGTGGGCAATGTTTGGAATGTTACTAGTTAATTTCATGGTGATAACAGGGGCGGAAGGAAATGGACCTCCTCTGTTAAAAACCTTTATAACACTTTTTGAAGGTAGAGCTTCTGCCTTGTTTGTTATACTTGCTGGGATTGGCATAACTTTAATGACTAAATCATCTGTTGCTAGCCAAGAGAAAATAAAAATCAATACCAGCCGAATATTGATTTGGAAACGATCACTATTCTTATTTATTTTAGGATTATTATTGTATGTAATGGAATGGACGGGTGATATTTTACACTACTACGGCGTTTATCTTTTCATCGCTGCATTACTAATTACTGTACGAAGAACTATACTAATATGGCTTTCTATCATTATTTTACTTGCTGCACAATATCTCCAACTTACTTTCAACGCCTTCGAAGGATGGGGAGGCACAATCCCATTTATAAACTATATAGACTTTTGGACCTTAACAGGTTTTCTCCGCAACTTATTTTTTAATGGCTATCACCCTATTTTCCCATGGTTTTCTTTCTTCTTAATTGGTATGATAATTGGCAGATTAGATCTTCATAATAAAAATATTAGAGAAAGATTACTCTTACTCAGTATTACAATCACAATACTGACAGAACTTTTATCAAAAGGACTTACACACTTCTTTATTCCATACATCGGCAAAGAGGCAGCTACATTTTTGTTTAACACAGGACCCATTTTGCCCAATATATTATACGTCGCATCCGCTACAGGATCTGCTATTGCTATATTAATAATTTGCCTCTACATTGCTGAAAAATATGAAAATAATTGGTTTGTTACTTCCATTATACAAACAGGACAATTAACATTAACGCATTATGTAAGTCATGTATTTATCGGTATTGGCGCATTGATTGTATTAAATCGTATGGAACATCAAACACTACTTTTCGTTTTATTATTTGCTACTGCATTTTTCATTTTCAGTATTTTATTTAGCGTATTATGGCGAAGGAACTTTTCTAGAGGACCTATCGAATGGATTATGCGGAAAATAACTGATTAATTTATCTTCATACAAAAAAGGAAGTTGGAATGATTCCAACTTCCTTTTTTCTTTAATTAGCCGCGTTTAATTTAATTCGGATCTTTGTCTCACCTAAAGAAAGTTCATCGTCCTCATTCGTTAAGTGACCAAATGTAAATTGCTTGACGAGTAAGTTTTCTTCCAATAAATCTTTATGATTCGTTAACGTTTGCTGTAGTTCTTCTTCTGTATCAAGAATTACATCCACTCGTAAATTAACCGGTAAATTCAACTGCTTACGATATTCTTGAACTGCACGAATAAATTCACGTGCTACTCCTTCTTGTAACAATTCTTCCGTTACATTCGTATCTAACATTACCGTATATTGACCGTTAGTCGTATTTGAAAATCCTGATTTCGCAACTTTCTCTACTAATACATCTTCAGCTGTTACAACTACTTCTTCTCCTGGTGCTACTTCGTAAACTGCTCTTTCTGTAGATACAAAGTGTTGTACTTCTTCTTTTGATAATTGTTTTAGCCAGCCATTTACTGCATTCACACTTTTACCAAACTTCGGCCCAGCCGTTTTAAAATTCAGCTTTAATTGATAGGACGTGTATTTCGTTTCATCGAGTTCAACATGGAACGCTTTTACATTTAGCTCATCCATGATGATATCACGATAAGATTCCCAATCCATATCATTTTCATTATGCGCTAGTAATACAAGTTCTGCTAACGGCTGTTTTACTTTTAATGAATGTTGATTACGGTTACTTCTTCCAAGTTCAACAACTTGTAAAACAGCATCCATTTCTGCTTCTAACTCAGGCTGGATAAGTGATTCGTTTACAAACGGATAATCTGCTAAATGAACGCTTCTTCCTTCTAAATTCAGATGAATATCCTCAGCTACAAACGGTGTAAATGGTGCGATTAATTTACTAATTGTTACAAGCACTTCATGAAGCGTTTCATACGCAGCTGCTTTTTCAGGATTCATACCAGATTCCCAGAAACGATTACGTGATCGTCTTACGTACCAGTTACTGACTTCATCTACAAGCGCCGCGATTTCACGAGCTGCATTCGTAAATTGATAATCATCAAGTGCTGTTCTCACTTTTTTCGTTGTGCTATGCAATCTTGATAATACCCATTCATCTAATTTCGTACGTTTAACTTCATACTTTTCTTTCGGATTATACTCATCTAAATTTGCATATAAAACGTAGAAGCTATATACATTGACTAACGTATCTACAAATTTAGATTTTGCTTCCAGTACTGTTCTTTCAGAAAAACGCTTTGCATTCCACGGAGCACTGTCAACAAGTAGAGCCCATCTTAAAGCATCTGCACCAAACTGATTTACTAAATCAACTGGATCTAGTGCATTTCCTTTACTTTTAGACATTTTCTGTCCTTCCTCGTCTAGAACATGCCCTAGTGATAACACTCGTTTATATGGTACTTTTCCTGTATATAGCGCTGATACTGCTAATAAACTATAAAACCAGCCGCGTGTTTGATCAATTCCCTCTGCAATTACATCTGCTGGAAACTGTTCTTCAAACAACTCTTTATTTTCAAATGGATAATGATATTGCGCAAACGGCATGGAACCACTATCAAACCAAACATCGATTACTTCTGGTGTACGATTCATTGTACTTCCGCATTTTTCACAGCACACTTTTACTTCATCTACATACGGCTTATGCAATTCTAAATCTTCAGGCGTTTCTTTCGTACTATGCTTTCTTAATTCGGCAATGCTTTTCGGTGAGAATTGATGATCGCAGCTTTCACATTCCCATACGTTTAACGGTGTTCCCCAATATCTATTCCGGCTAATATTCCAGTCCACCATGTTTTCTAAAAACTTACCAAACCGTCCATGCTTCATATGGTCTGGATACCACTTAACAGAATCATTATTTCGTAAAAATGTTTCTTTAATCTCAGTTGTTCGGATTAACCAGCTTTCTCCTGCATAATAAAGTAATGGTGAATCACAGCGCCAACAGTGCGGATAGCTATGCTCATATTTTTCTTTATGATATAGTAACCCTTCTTTCGCTAAATAACGAACGATATCAACGTCACATTCTTTTACAAACTTTCCTTTTAAGAACGGTACTGCTTCTGTATACTCACCTTTCTCATCTACAACATGTAAAAATGATAACCCTTCACTTTGAACGACTTTATAATCGTCCTCCCCATATGCTGGAGCGATATGAACGAGTCCTGTACCACTATCTGCTGTTACAAAATCTGCTGCAATTACGTGGTACCCATTTGTAACTTCCTTCATCGGAAACGGTGCTGTATAAGATGTGTTTACTAATTCTTCGCCTTTGTGAACAGATAATACTTCATAGTTTTCTTTTAATACTTCTTGTACACGCTCTTTCGCAACAATGTATACATACCCTTCTTGTTTCGCTTTAACGTATTCCATATTTGGATGTACGGCAAGTGCAACATTCGCTGGAAGTGTCCACGGCGTTGTCGTCCATCCAAGGAAATATTCATTTTCACTATCTTTTACTTTAAACTTAACCGTTGCGCTTAAATCTTTCACTGTTTTATATCCTTGTGCAACTTCATGTGAACTAAGCGATGTTTGACAGCTTGGACAGTATGGAGAAACTCTATGTCCTTTATATAACAAACCTTTTTCATGAATCGTCCCTAAAATATTCCATACACTTTCGATATATGGATTCTCTAGAGTAACGTATGGATCATCCATATCTACCCAATATCCAATGCTCTCCGTAAATTCACGCCACTGCTTCTCATACGTGAATACACTCTCTTTACACTTTTGAATAAATGGCTCAATGCCGTACTCTTCAATCTCATGCTTACCTGAAATACCAAGTTGTTTTTCGACGCCTAATTCTACAGGTAATCCATGTGTATCCCAGCCAGCTTTTCTTAACACTTTATATCCAACCATCGTTTTATATCTTGCTACTAAATCTTTAATTGCCCGACCAAGTGCATGGCCGACGTGTGGTAAACCGTTCGCCGTTGGTGGTCCTTCATAAAACACAAACGATTGTGCGCCTTCTCTATTCTGAATTGATTGTTCAAAAATGCCCTGTTCGTTCCACTGCTTACGAATACGTGTTTCTCTCCCTACAGCCGACTCTTTTACATCTACTTTCTTCATCTACAATCACTCCTTTGAATGTTTTAAAAGCACACAAAAAACCCGCCCCTATGAAGTAGGGACGGGTTTACCCGCGTTACCACCCTAATTCTATTAGCTTTTCACTAATAGCACTTAGCAACGTACTAATATACGCGTTCTTTGTAACGGTAGACATCCGTCCGAGCTTACTTTATTCAGCCACGGCTCCTCGGAGATGATTTTCAAATAACGTCTGCACACCGGCTTTCAGCAATACACCGGCTCTCTGGAGAACAGCTCACTATTTTACTCTTTCTCGTCTTCAGATTTGTATACTTTATTAAAAGTTATTTTATGCCATTAAACAATTAATTGTCAACTAATTCGAAATATATTTTTATTTATAACCTTTTTCTCTATTCTTATACAATTACTTTTCAAATTCTCGCAATCCTGCTAAATCTTCATCTTCCTCTGCAAGTTCAGCGAAAAATCCTGTTTCATCTTCACGAAGCACAATTTCAAGTTCATCTCTTGCCTCTTCATTTCTGTTTAATGATGTTAAATAACAAGCATGATCGTATCTTGCTAACAAGTCAGTAGCATCAATTACTAATATTTCACTTGTTATTTTTTCTGCCTTTGTCGTTTGCCCAGCTCTATGATACGAAGATGCTAAAGCAAGAAGAATTGCCGTTTCATTCGGATGATATACAGAAGCGTCTTCTAATAACTGAATCGCGTCCTCAATTCTCTCTTGACTTTGATATATTTCTGCTAAAGCAAGGAATCCTCTACTTACAAATGGTGTTTTCTCAATTAATTGCAAGTAAATTTTTTCGGCTTTTCTTTCTTCGCCTAGCTTACATAATACATTCGCTTGTAAAAGAAGAGTATCATAATCATCCGGTAGCTCGCGAACCATTTGTTTCGTTAATTCAAAAGCGTCTCGTAACATATCTTCTTCTTCACACTCAATGAAAAGATTTACAAGTTGCTTCGCTACATCATAATCCCACTTATTTTCTAACGATGTTTGTAAAACCTCTATAGCTTCTTTATTCATCGCCGCATTCTCATAAAATATTGCGAAACGCTGCGCTGCCATACTATTTTTCGGATTTAACTTTAAGGAGATTTCAAATAAATCGATAACAACTGTAATCATTGAAATTTCCTTCGCACGATTTTTCATGCGATAAAATGCTCTTGTAAATATAGATTTTTTCGGTTGCTCATTTTGCTGTCTTTCTACTAATCTTTCGGCAACCGCAGTAGCTGCATACATAAACGCTGTACTTCTTTCTGCTTTTTTCACCTTTAACGTATGAAGTACGTCTCGTATTTGGGATAATTTTTTATGTTGCTCCATTGCTTTTACGTACACACCAAAAATACGTTCACTTTCCAAATCTTTATGCATTACTTTCAGCGCAACTTCGATTGCTTCTGCACTCTGCTTTTTAACTAGCATTTTCGCATAATGATATAGTACTTCCACATGCGCTTCATCTATTTTCATTGCGCATTCGATATATTCTTTTTCTTTATTTACCTCATTCATCGCACCATATACATATGCAATTGCATCTAAACGCCATATTTCTGGTACCTCTTCTGCTAATTGTTCTAGTTCAACTAGCAATTCTTCATGAAGATTCAAATCTACTGAAAGCTGTGCCAAATATTCCATATTAATTTGCAAAGGCTCTTCTTTCATTGCCTGGACCATATGACTTTGTTCTTTAGAACTATTTTCTTCTTTTTCATATATTTCTGCTAGTTGCACATGTACACCTGTGAAATTCTTATCCATTTCTAAACATGTTTCATACGCATGCTTTGCTTCTTGAAATTGCCCTAACGCCATGAATGTTTCACCGATTCGAAAATACGGCAATGAATCTTGTTTTTTCTTAAGTGCATCATTATACCGTTTTATCGCCTGATCATACTGTCCAATAGATTCATATAAAACACCAGCGTAACAACCGTATTCAATTACTTCCGTTTTCTCTTTTTCTAACGTTCTTAAAAACGCTATACCTCGTTGCACAAAAGCTGTGTCTTTTATTCGATTTACATACTCATCCAACACGCTCGCTATATTAGCGTATACGCTTCGTATACCGTTCTCTAATTTAGAAAGTGCAAGTTTTAACTCTTTTTCATCCTCACCTAATGCCATTTCAGCATCCCATAGCACCATACCAGCATTCATAAGGAAATCTTGATTGTCTTCAAATTGCTTATTAATACTGACAATATAGTTTTTTGCATCCTTATATTGTTCCTTTGCCATATAAACTTGAATTAAACCGAAATGAGAATATACATCTTCATTATTTTCTTCTAAAGAACGCTTATATATAGTTTCCGCTTCTTCAAGTTCATCATTTTGAAAATAAAAATCTCCTAAACGAACATATAAAGACGCCTGATCTTCACAATTTTGAATTCCTTGTAATAGAATTTCCTTCGTATTTTTCTCATCATCCAAATCCGATTCATAGATTTCCGAAAGCTTCGTATATAAATAGGCTGCTGTTTTATCTAATTGAATCGCCACTTTAAGTCCTTTTACCGCCAAATACACTTTCCCTAAATACTGAGCACATCTTGCACGTTCATACCATATGTGCGCTTCATATTTATATTCTTTTAATAAATCATTAAAGAATCCATATGCTTCTTCATATCGTTCTAAATCTATTAAAATTAAACCGTGATTTACAAGTGTAAACCTTTCCGGGCTACGTTCTATAGCTGTTAGAGAATATTCTAGCCCCTTTTCGGATTGATCCATATACATGTATGATAATGCTAAGAAACTCCACGCAACTGGTTGATCTGCATCCAATTGTAATGATGAACGAAAACTAGCAATCGATTCTGCATAATTATCTTGCTCAAAAGAGAAACGTCCATTTATAAAATGATACAACGCTTGATTGCTTTTCTTCTCCACACTTTGAAGCATCTGTCCTGCTTTTTCCATATCCTGCAGACGAATAAAACACTGTGCACTATGCAATTTCACAAAGTCAGAGCTCGGAAACTTTTTCATTAATTTTTCTATACAAAACTGAATAAAATCTTTATCTACTTCAGCATCTAAATGTTTAATCGTATATAACCAAGTGTTTGGATTTTCACTTGTTTCTTTTAAAAATAGTACTAACTTTTCAATCCCCTCTTTATCTTGCTCACCTAAATGATCTGTAAGAGAAAAGATTGTTTTATAATAAGTGTGTTCTTCCACATTTAAAAATGAAAGTTGTTCTATTCTATCTTTCGGTATAAACGTAATAGCTAAACAATCTGTATAACGATATTTTTCTTGCAACTTATCATATTCCACAAGAATCGGTTCCAAGAAATTCGGATCTTGAATATAAAAAGCTTGCAGTACATCGTCATAACCAGAAAGCACTTGTACATGGGAAGCGTGCTCAATATCTATACTTAATAAAACGGGAATACCTTGATTGAGTAATCTCTTATAATTTTCCTCATTCCCTTGAAAATAACGATATTCGTAACCTTGCTCTTCTATATATGTAACTGTATCTGAAAACTTAGAACCTGTTACATCAAAAATATGTTGTGCAATTTCATCTTGCGTACGTTTTTCTCCCCATACCCCTAACATCATTTCCAAACTTGTCGGAACGCAATAGTTATCCTTTTGTACAACCGGAACTATCGGTAAACGAACCTTTTTTCCATCAGGATTTTTTTCTATATGATGATATAGAGAATTTTTCAAACTCTTTTCACTTTTCAATAGTGCTTGCAAATCGTGAATATTATTCATTTTATAAAATGCTTCTGCACGTAAATGTATAAAATAAGTTGTATATGCATGATGCGGAAGCATATGATTAATTTTATCTATTACCGCTAACATTTCTTCATAGCGCTCTAAATCTAATAAATATTTTACTTTTTCAAAATAGAAATATGGTACTTGAGGAAACTTTGCAATCGCATCATTAATGAGTTGTAACGCTCGCTGCTGTTCACCTTTATATGCATATAATTGCGCCAATAAGTACGTAGCTAACTCTTCACAATCTTTATGCTGCTGACCGGATAAAAGTTGTTCCTCTGCCTTCTCCCACTCACCAGTCTGTATAAATAAGTAACCCCATTTATCAAAAACTGCACGTGTACTATACTTTTCCGCCTTTTGCATATAGGCATAGGCTTCTTCATTTCGCTTCATATCTAACAAACATCTAACTAACGTAAAGTATGCTTTCGTTAAAACCTCCGCATCAGTTTCTTCTTCATTTACCTTTTCCAAAGAATCTTTTAATAATTGTTCAGCATCAAGAATTTTACGTTCATCAATTAATTCATCACAATATAAAGAGAGCGTTCTCATATTTGGGAATTTTTTATAAGTATAACGAATTAAAAAGGAGCTATATTGATGCATCAAACCTTCATCAGCAAGACGAATTAATGTATCAAACTCCTTAGCTGACGAGACGTTAGAAAGCCATTTCTTCACGTATGATAACTTATTCGTTTCTTTTATATGCGCAATTTCATTATTTATCTCATGTAATCCATCTACGAATCTCTTTTCTTTCAAACAAATCTCTAATTGCTTAAAATCTAGCATGCATTCACCTCAAATTATTATTTATACTGCCATTTGCAAGCAGTATTCTAACCTACTTGCTTAGATTTTACACATCATATAGTATGCATTCAACTAAAACCTCATATAATGAACGATATTATTTAATATTATTCAAGTTTATAACTAAATATCTTAAAAACGATACTTTTTCTCGTTATTTTGTTTAATTTGATGAAATAACATATATTATTCGAAGATGGGTTTTATCTTCTTTTTTGAGGCTTCATTCAGTGGATGAAATTATATTAACGATTTGATAAGATATATCGATTTACCGAAAAATCTTGATAATAATGATAACCTTATTAGAAATATAGCAATTCTCCTTCTCTCTTACTTTTCTAATATGATATTTACTTCTTTATTTCACCAAATGTAATTTTCATATTCGGAGCATATACTAAAGATGCATGTATATGAAACATTCAAAAAATCGTAGTTCTGCTTCATATTGAGCGAGTGCATCAGCAAATGTTAAGCCCCGACTCATTAAACGGTCTATAAATTGTTGTTTTTCACCTGGATTACTAGCAATCCCCTCTTCTTTTAGAGAATTATATAATCCTTGCTTATCATTTTGATTTAAATTAGAATCTAAATAATTCACTTTATCACTTACTCTACATTCAATATTTTTAACACCTAATTCACTTAAATACATTGGTATTTTCATGCCAATATTGCCATCTCTACCACTTCTGTGTACATCTTCTTCAAATAACTTCTGCAAAACACCAAGCTGGATAATTTCCGATTGAATTAATCCGTCTAGCGTGTATGAGGACATATTAGAAATCCAATGTGGTTCAAAACAAATAACATGTCCGCCCTCCTTAATTGAATTTATCATTTTTTGCAACATCGTTTTGGGCGAATTCATATGTAATAAGAAAGCATGACTGACAGCTATATCATATTTATTTTCCAATTCAATTTCTGTAGCATCTCCTTCAATAAATTCTGATTCATATGGAAGCGAACGAAACAACTCTCTCGCTTCAGCTATTAATGCTTCCCCGCTATCAATACCTGTATACTTTGATCCATTTGGAAGTAACGGCAACAAAATTAATCCTAAGTAGCCATACCCACAACCGTAATCAACAATATGTACTGGCTCAGAAATCTTCCAAACTGTATTTACTAAAAAACTTAAATAATCATCGTTATAATATAAATCTCTCGTATTTCTTAAATACTCTAGCTTACTATTCCAATCATACTCTTCCAAGTACAACACCTCCTTTTATATACAAAACTAAAGTTCTCCATTCAATAAACGTATTCCTATGTTTCTAATATTTTTAGAGATTTTTAGTTCTAATTATTGCGTTAAATCGTACATGTTCTTTACTCTCCACCTATTTGACAAACTAATTTTTAAAAAAATAAAAAGGATTACATACCTGAAACGATATATAATCCTTTTCATAAAAAAGAAATACATAGAAGTTTAGATAGTACAATCACAATCTGAGCAATCGGTACAATCTATTACGTCACAATCTAAATTTCTCTTTTTTTTGCTTCTTTTTAAATAAAAATATAGTAGCACCATAAATAATAGGCAAATAACAAAAGCTATTGTTGCTTCTATATATTTTTCATGAATGATAAAACCAATTCCACTTCCACCTGATATAAAAATTAGAATTATGTAAATCCAAAACATGTAAGTAGCTACCTCCGTTGATATGTGGTTTAAGATGTAATCCATATAATACTAGCTGCAATAAATAATCCCATACCATTACCGCTTAATAAGCCAGTAGTTACTCTTAGCAAATTTGTGCTGCTTCGCCATTTCCACTTTTGGGTGAATCCATCAATTAATAATGGAATTTGAGCAAAAAAGGATAGCATTAATGAGAGACTAAACGAAGGTGTTATTAAAAAGTAAATTGGAAACATACATAAACCAATAAACATACCTGTGCATCGCGCACATAAAGGCATGTATTTTTGTAGTTTAAGAAAACTCCTTTCCGGTAGTCTATGACAAGGAATATTTAAAATAAAACTTCGAATCAATACGAACCATCCTCTCTACAAATATTTTAATTGATTTCGTAACAAAATTATAGAATTCTTACACTTCGTAGCGTATAACACTTTATAAATAAGAATTTATTTAAGAAAATACAAAAAGACAAATCAGGTTAATGACCGTCTGATTTGCCTTTTTGTTACAAAATTTTTATTTTACATCTCCTCAGGTGCCCCTACCCCAAGTAAACGTAATCCCTCTTTTAATACAACCGTCACAGCATAAGCTAATGCGAGTCTACTCTCTTTCTCTTCGTTCTCTTCTAATATACGAACATTTCCATAATATTTATTGAACGCTTGTGCTACATCTAATACGTATTTTGAAATAGTAGATGGCTCATTTTTGTTGAAGGCCGCTTCAATTACTTGCGGGAATTTATTAAGTAATTTTACGACACTCCAGCTATAATCGTCTTTTAATGCAAACGTACAAGTTTCAAATTCTACACTTTCTTTTCTTAAAATTGAACAAGCACGCGCATGTGTGTACTGCACATATGGTCCTGTTTCTCCTTCAAATTTCAACATATTTTCTAATGAGAATTCGATATTATGCATACGCTCATTTTTTAAATCGTGGAAGATAACTGCTCCAACACCGACTTGTTTTGCCACGTCTTCTTTTTGTTTTAAATTAGGATTTTTCTCTTCAATATTTTGTTCCGCAAGCGCAACAGCTTCTTCTAACACTTCTTCCAATAAAATAATTCTGCCCTTACGTGTCGACATTTTCTTACCATCTTTTAATATGAACCCGAACGGTACATGTTCCATACCATCGACCCAGTCATAACCAAGCTTTTTTAATACAGTGAAAAATTGATTGAAATGTAAGCTTTGTTCTGGGCCTACAACATATAACGCTTTATCAAATTCGTATGTGTTTTGACGATACAATGCCGCTGTTAAATCACGTGTTGCGTAAATGGTAGCACCATCTGATTTTCTAATTAAACATGGCGGCATACCTTCTTCTTCTAAATTAACGACTAATGCCCCTTCTGATTCTTCCAGTAAGTCGTACTCTTCTAACATCCCAATAAAGTCTTCCATTTTATCGTTATAGAAAGCTTCTCCTTGAAAGTTTGTAAATTCCACACCGAGAAGTTCATAAATACGAGAAAATTCTTTTAAAGACTCATGACGGAACCAATTCCAAAGTTCGACTGCTTCTTCATTTCCTTCTTCTAGTTTTTTAAACCATGAGCGTCCTTCTTCTTCTAGTTCTTTGTTCTCTTTTGCTTCTTCATGAAACTGAACATATAACTTAAATAACTCACGAATTGGATCCTCTTTAACAACTTCTTCATTTCCCCATTTTCTATATGCAGTAATTAACTTTCCAAACTGCGTGCCCCAATCGCCAATATAATTGATTCCGACAACTTCATACCCACATTTTTCGGCGATATGTTTCAGCGAATTACCAATCATTGTAGAACGTAAATGCCCCATTGAAAAAGGTTTCGCGATATTAGGAGAGGAATAATCGATAACTACCGTTTTTTCACATCCAAAGTGATTTTGACCGTACTCTTCTTTCTCCGCTAAAATCGTTTTTAATACTTTATCACTTACTGTTTCACGATTAAAAAATACATTTACATAAGGACCCACAGCCTCTACTTTCGTAAAGAACGGATCATTTAATTTCTCCGCCAATTCCTTCGCTATAATAGCTGGTGATTTTTTATATTGCTTCGCTAGTGAAAAGCATGGGAACGCTGCATCTCCGAATTCATTTTGTTTTGGTGTTTCGATTAAATCTAAAATTTGATTTTGTGTTAATTCATTTGTAAAAATATTCGATAAACTTTTCGCAAACTGCGTTTTATAATTCATACTATAACCTCCTTATTTTTTAAAACACAAAAAACTCGTCTCTAAAAAAGAGACGAGTTTTAACCCGTGGTACCACCCTTGTTGTTCATTTCGAACCACTTTCCCGTTTATAACGAGGACAGGGGGCCTCGGCTTACTCTACTATTCGTTCAAGAAGCGTCTCCGAAGTGCGCTTCATCTTTTTCTTCTGCACTAGGCTCACACCATCCCTAGCTCGCTTTCCTTCTGAAAAAGACTACTCTCTTCATCACAGACAGTATATTTAATTAATTATTGCTTATTATACATCTTTTCAAACAATTAGCAAGGGTCAATTACACCAAAGTGAAACTTAGCACTTTTTCTTTTGTATACGTGAAAATTATGTTTTTCAAATCTAGAACTACGAAAATGATCTTTCAGAACGACACGCTTTCTCGCCACACGCTTCGCTTCCGCAATTGTTTCGTCAGTAATATCATGATACAAAGCGAAGTGTTTTAATCCTTTAATTCCATCTGATTCTATGACAGTTTCTTCAAACATTGGATCAAGGTAAACAACGTCATAACTATTATCTTCACATTGTTTTAAAAATGCAAAATGCTCTGTTTGCTTTACATCGATTCTTTGCATTGCTTCATCGATTTCAGAAACGGATGAAGACCATGTTTGCAAGCCTTTTCCCATGATGTAAGACATATATTCGTTTCCTTCAAGCCCTGTTACTTTTCCACTTTCACCAACAACATAACTAGCTACAATACTATCTGATGCCATACCGAGCGTACAATCTAATACTGTCATTCCGCTCTCTAATTTAGCAGCTTGTATAAATGGATCATGTTCTCCGCGCATTAACCTTTTCACACGAAACATCGCTGAGTTTGGATGAAAGAAAAACGACTCTTCCGTACCTTTTGGATAAATGGCTAATCGATTTTTCCCTACGACAAGTACATCTTGTTCATACTGCTCATGCAGTTTATGTACTGGTATGTCATTACGTTTAACGAAAGAAAGATTTAATTCTGCTGCTACCTTGTTTGCATAATCTTTCATTTCTTTATTTGTTCTTCCTGCTGTTGTTACTATCATTTTTTCACCTCTATATAAAGAAAAGAGGGAGATTCACTCTCCCCCTACTTTAGCAATTCTTTTCGAAAGCTTGTTCTAAGTTTGTAATAATTTCGTCCATTGTTGCGCCTTCAATTTCATGACGGTGAATGAAGTGAACAACTTCTTTTCCTTTTAGTAATGCCATAGATGGTGAAGATGGAGGAATTTCTCCGAAGTATTCACGCATTTTTACAGTAGCATCTTTATCTTGACCTGCAAATACAGTTACAAGATGATCAGGTTGTTTTTCAGCACGTACAACCGCTTGACCTGCTGATGGGCGTGCTAAACCAGCTGCACAACCACAAACAGAGTTTACAACTACTAAAGTTGTACCTGATGCATTCTCCATAAATTCTGTTACAGCTTCTTCTGTAGTTAACTCTTCAAATCCAGAACGCACTAACTCTTGGCGCATTGGAATTACCATTTGACGCATGTATTCTTCATATGCATTTGACATCTTGTATCTCTCCTTCAACTTTCATTCCAAATTTATCATATCACGCTCTATTAATAGGTGCAAAAGAAAGATAACGATGATTTCATTTTTTTGTAGGGATTTCACAAACCCCTTCACGACAGTGTCCAACTGGGACAAGTTTTCTATTGTTGGCAATATAATCGTATACTTTACTTCCAAATCCAAGTACGATAGATAGTTTTATAAAAGGTACTGCAAACCAATAAGATGGAACGGCCTTTGCTAATACGTTAATGCTATGAATTCCGTCATACCACTTATTATTTTTTAAAATATACAATCTTTGTTCCATCTTACTTTGTAATTCTTGAGAAAGTTCATACTTCTCAACTACATCTTCATCTCGAAATGAAACAAATTTCATCTTACCCTTTTTATCTAATCTTTTCGTACGTTCTGCAACCGCCGTACACATTGGGCACCAACTATCATAGAAAACAATCATAAACTATTCCCCTTTACGAGACTCCGTCATTTGCTTCCATACTGATCCTTTTGCTTCTTCGCCGCCTTCAATACGTTCTAAAGCTAAACGTGCTTGCATCGCCACTTCAAACTCCGGATCATCTTCTGCTGCTTTTAGTGCCGGAATTGCACTTTCATCACCAAGTTCAAATAAGAACATTGCTGCACGCCAGCGTACTAATTTACTTGAATCTTTCAGAGATTTAATCATAACGAACATCGCTGCTGGATCACCTACGTCTGATAAGCAATCTCCTGCTGTACGACGAACACTTACTGAACGATCTAATAACGCTTTATATAATAACGGCAATACTCCTTCACCTTTTACCATACCTAAATAAGCTGTTGCTAAACGGCGGATAGATACTTTCTCATCATCTAATGCCATTTTCAATACCATCATATCTTCTTCCGTTGGATCCATTTGTTCTAAAGCTGCAAAACGGTTTTTCCAGTCAGAATCTTTCATCATCTCTTCTGTTAYTTTATATGGCTCACGCTTTTGAATCGTTACTTCAACAGCACCTGCCTGGTTTAATAATTCTTTAACCGTTTCATTTACACGTTCTTCTGAATAAGCAGCAATAATTTCTTCTACTACTTCTTTCCCGATTTCTTCAAAATTACCGTAACGTGTACTTTGCTCTACCCACTTACGCTCTTTCACAACGTTAGGTGCAGACATTTGCACTTTCATAATTGATTCTTTAAAACGATCAGGTAAACCAACACGCTCTTCTGAGGTTCCATCTGTTAACTTCACTTGCATCGGAATTGTAAAGAACATTTGAACAAACACTTTCACTTCTCCAAAATGAGAAAGTTGTTGTTCTTCGCTTTCTTCCACTATTTCTTCACCGAAAACAGCACGAACTTGTTGTAATAAAACTTTCCAGTCATACTTCGCATTTCGCTCCACTGCTAAAAAGTCTGCAACATGATACACACCTTTAATGCCTTCAATCTTCAAAATTTCTTGCACTTGCACTGGTGCTTGTTCTTTATTTTCATTTGTATAATTATTACGCGCTCCTGATGGTAATACTTCATTCAAAATAACTTTCATTGTATTTGGACTTGGCGTCGGTTCAATTGCTTTAATCTTCACGTAAAAAACTCTCCTTTATTGCGTGTTCTTAGCTGTATTGTAACATGTTATCCCTCTATACTCCTACTCGGATGCTTAATTTTACTAATTCCTCTTCTACATTTTTAGAATTTCAATTATTTCTATTTTCACCTAATCGTTCCGGAACTATAGTTAAAAGTCTAATTGACAATAACAAAAAAAGGTACTAATCTTAACTCATAAAATGACCGTGGTCATTTTATGAGTTAAGTCACTTAATTGTGGAGGGATAACAAATGAATAATGTCATGGTTATAGGTGGTGGTATTGCTGGTCTTTGTGTAGCAATTTCCTTAAAAAAAATAGGATTAGATGTAAAAGTATATGACAAAAATATTGAAACTACTGTTGCTGGTGCAGGTATTATCATTGCCCCAAATGCGATGCAAGCACTTGAACCATACGGAATTTCTGAACAAATAAAAAAATTTGGCAACGAAAGTGACGGTTTTAACCTTGTATCCGAAAAAGGAACTATATTTAGTAAATTGACCATTCCAGCTTGTTATCCAAAAATGTACTCCATTCATAGAAAAGATTTACATCAATGGCTACTTTCCGAACTACAAGAAGGTACTGTCGAATGGGGAAAAGAGTGCGTAAAAATAGAACAAAATGAAGAAAACGCCTTAAAAATATTATTTCAAGATGGTAGTGAAGCACTCGGCAATATACTCATTGCTGCAGATGGTATTCATTCTGTCGTTCGAAAACAAGTAACACAAAGTGACGGTTATCGTTATGCCGGTTATACGTGTTGGCGCGGCGTAACTCCAGCTCATAGTCTATCTTTAACAAACGATTTTATTGAAACTTGGGGAACAAACGGTAGATTTGGTATCGTCCCTCTCCCAAACAACGAAGTATACTGGTATGCGCTCATAAACGCTAAAGCTAGAGATCCCAAATACAAGGATTACACAACAGCAGATTTGTATAATCATTTCAAAACTTACCATAACCCCATCCCATCTATTTTAAATAACGCCTCTGACATTGATATGATTCATCGTGATATTGTAGACATTATTCCAATGAAACAGTTTTTTGACAAACGCATCGTCTTTATTGGGGATGCTGCCCATGCACTTACACCTAATTTAGGCCAAGGGGCTTGTCAGGCAATTGAAGATTCTATTATTCTTGCTGAATGCATCAAAAATAATGCCCACTATCGCCAAGCATTTATAGAATACGAACAAAAAAGACGAGAAAGAATTGAAAAAATCTCAAACACTGCGTGGAAAGTTGGAAAAATGGCGCAAATAGAAAGTAAACCTTTAACTATACTAAGAAACCAAGCAATGAAACATATTCCGAAATGGATTTCTGATAGGCAAGCACATGAACTATACAGTTTTCATTTATGACAAACTCCAACGAAAAGTATGAACGGAATTCTCTCTATCCTTCTTTCAATTGTATTAAACAGTAAAATTAGGAGGCATGAAATAAGATTTCATTTGAGATACTCTAATAAACAGATATAATTGTTTGTATTAGGAGTCGATTATATGCTTAGAGAAACGAGAAAAAAAGAATTAAAAGAACTTATATTCCTAAAAGCAGTACAGCTCTTTCAAGAACGTGGGTACGAAAATGTAACGGTTCAAGATATTACTACTGCATGTGGGATTGCAAAAGGAACTTTCTTCAACTACTTTCCGAAAAAAGAAAACATATTATTATTTTTAGGTGATTCTCAAATTGAACTATGGAATGAAAGTTTAAAAACGTATGAAAATGTGGAACATCCAAAAGAACGAATCAAACTTGTTTTAGGAGACTTACTAGATCGCTTTACTGGACATGGAGAATTAATGAAGCATGCTGTTTTTGAAATTATTAAATCTAACTACTTAGTAGAAAATGAATTAAAAAGTATACAACAGCTACAAGAAAGTTTGTCTTCAATTATTACAGCAGCGAAAGAAACAGGAAAATTAAACAGTCAATGGGATATAAATATTATCACTTCTACTATTATGAGTACTTATTTTTATACACTCATGTCCCAATCCCTATTAAATTCTAATGAAACAAATGCGAAAAATATACTCAATCAACAGTTAGATGTTGTTTGGGAAGGTATCAATCAAAAATAATAGAGGGCTATGCTACAAAGCCCTCTTAACTTTTAATACTCTTTACATCTTATTGCGATGCCCCCTCCCTCCTTCTCTCCAGAAATGTAATGCTCTCAATCAGAACTTCAGTTCTATATACTCTCTTTCCTTGTTCATCATCGTAATTACTCGTATGAATACGCCCTGTAATCCCCACAAGTGAGCCTTTCGTACAATATTCTGTTACATTTTCAGCCGACCTTCTCCATACAACACAATTAATAAAATCTACTTGCTGTTCACCTAAACTATTTCGAAAACCTCTATTCACCGCAACACATATTCGTGCATAAGCGACACCTTGTTTTGTGTAGTATAATTCTGGCTCCTTTGTCAATCTACCTATTAATACAACTCGATTCATCATAAGTTATACCACCTCACATATTTTTCTTCATTGTAAAGAAAAATGTTGGAAGGGTAAAAAGCGCAAAATGATATGTTTGTAAGCAAAAATTATTACTTTATATCTTACAAATCAAAAAAAGAAACCCTACATAGTTTAAACATGTAAGGTTTCCAAAAACATTATACTTTACTGCAAGATATGTAATATCCTCCGCGGGCCATCTTTATTTCAGCGCGGTACATTACATTTTCTAAGTAGAAAGTAATCGGTTTAACTTTACTCTCAATTTTTAATTGTTCATTACATTTAGCCGCATAGCTTTCAATAGCTGAACGAATAACTTCTGCTGATGGATATGTTAAAGCGTCATCTAGTTCTATGAAAAAACTTTTAGAAAATAGTTTTTTCATAATCCCTTTTTTCTCTTTCATCATATTCCATCCCCCTTCAATTTAAGTCGCCAACATCCATATTTTCAATTTATCTTTAAAAATAAAAAAACCTGCACATTTCATGCAGGATTTTTTATTAGTCATTTTTCGTAAAGTAAGAAACGAAACGAAGAATTTCTAAGTATAACCATACTAGCGTCATCATTAGACCCATTGCACTGTACCACTCCATATATTTTGGAGCTTGGCTACGTGCACCATTTTCGATTAAATCGAAATCTAGTAATAAATTTAATGCAGCAACTACAATAATAACTGCACTAATGATCATACCAATTGTTCCACCTTGGTGAATATATGGAACAGAAACACCGAACATGTTTAATAAGAATACGATTAAATACATAACCATAATTCCCATTGTTGCTGCCATAACACCTGTGCGGAATTTATCAGTTACCTTCACTACGCGTGTTGCATATAAAACTAACATCGCAAATAGAATTGAGATTGTTAGTAATACAGCGTTTAAAACGATAGAATCCTGAAATTTCATTGCATAAACTGCTGAAATACTTCCTAACACTACCCCTTCTACTGCCGCATAAATCGGTGCACCAATTGGTGATATGCGCGGGAAGAAGATAGATGCAAATGCAACGATTGCCGCAATAACTAAAGCACCAATTAATACTGGCATCTTCATCGTACCTTGCGTCATCTGTATGTATGAATAGACAGACGTTGCAAGCAGCAAGATAAGCATAATAAACGTTTTGCCTACTGTTCCGCCAATAGTCATCGCAGAAGTATTTGCTCCCTCTTTACGGAATGCCTCTTTTTTCAACATTGGATTAGATGTTCTCATTTTTTCCCTCCTAAAATAGGTTCTACCAATAGTGTAAAGTTTTTCTCTTTACTTTTCAATATATGCAGCTTGTTTTTATTTTAATCCTTCAACGATGTCGGATAGTTCACTCCATCGTTCCATCGTTTTTTCTAGCTCTTCTTCTATCTTCTGCCCTGCTTCAGATAATTCTTGGGCCTTTGTGAAATCAGATCCAACATTCGTAAGTTCTTCTCCAATTGATTCAAGTTTCTCTTCTAGTTGTGCAATTGTATCTTCAATTGTTTCCCATTCACGCTGCTCATTGTAAGAAAGTTTACGTTTACGTTGTTGTTTCGGAGCCTCTTCTACTACTTTTTTCTCCTTTTGAACTTCTGCTTTCTCAATGAGTTCTCTCGTTTTTTCCATTTCTAAATACTCTGTATAACTACCTAGGAATTCACGCACTTCGCCTTCGCCAGTAAAGATGAACAATTCATCTACTACTTTATCTAAGAAGTAACGGTCATGCGATACAGTTAAAACGACACCTGGGAAATCTTCTAAATAATCTTCTAGCACTGTTAATGTTTGTGTGTCTAAATCATTCGTAGGCTCATCAAGTAATAGTACGTTTGGTTCTCCCATTAAAATACGCAATAAATATAACCGTCTTCTTTCGCCACCAGATAGTTTACCAAGCGTTGTTCCATGTGAATGCGGTAGGAATAAGAAACGTTCTAACATTTGAGATGCGCCAATTACTTTTCCGTCTGTCGTATGAATAACTTCCGCAATTTCTTTAATGTATTCAATCATACGCTGGTTTAAATTCATCTCTTCATTTTCTTGCGTATAATAGGCAACTTTTACAGTTTGTCCTACTTCAATTTCACCACTATCAGGAGAGAATTTTCCTGCAAGCATATTTAATAGTGATGATTTTCCGCTTCCATTTGCTCCGATGATTCCGATACGATCACCAGGCTTCACAATATGATTAAAGTTATGTAATACTGTTTTATCACCAAATTTTTTCGTTACATCTTTTAATTCAAGTACTTTCTTTCCTAAACGACTTCCACTTAGTGCAATATCAACTGATTGCTTCGCTGCTGGTCCTTCTTGTCCCTTTAGCTCATCAAAACGCTGAATACGCGCCTTTTGTTTCGTAGAACGGGCTTTTGCACCACGGCGAATCCAAGCAAGTTCACGACGATATAAATTTTGGCGTTTTGATTCTTGTGCCGATTCTTGCTCTTCACGAAGTGCTTTCGCTTCTAAAAATGTACTGTAGTTTCCTTCGTAGCTATACAGTTTACCGTTATCTAATTCAAAAATACGGTTTGTCACACGATCTAAGAAATAACGATCATGGGTTACAAGTAATACCGCACCTGTATATCTTGCTAAATATTCTTCTAACCATTCAACTGTCTCATGGTCAAGATGGTTCGTAGGCTCATCCAAAATTAATAAATCAGGTGTTTCAATAAAACATTGCGCCATTGCAATACGCTTTTTTTGTCCACCAGATAGGTTTCCAACAGTTGCTGTAAAATCAGTAATTCCTAATTTCGTTAATAACGATTTTGCATTCGCATTTGCTTCCCATGCACTCATCGCATCCATACGTTGCTGCACTGCAAATAATTGTTCCTGTACTTTTTCATTACTTGGATCTTTTTCGATATTTAATAACGATTGTTCATAATCACGAAGAAGACGAATTAAAGGTGTATCACCATGGAACACTTGCTCTAATACTGTTAGTTTTTCATCAAACTCTGGTTGCTGTGATAAATAACTAATTGTATATCCGCGTGAATGCGTCATATCACCTGTATCAGGAGTTTCTAATCCTGCAATAATTTTTAATAACGTTGATTTACCAGTACCGTTTACACCGATAATTCCGACACGTTGTCCTTCTGTAATACTACATGATAATCCATCAAATAACGGTTTTTCTCCGTATGATTTCGATAAGTTCTCCACAGTTAACATTTTCATATTTGTGCATTCCACTCTTTCATAAATTGTTCAATAAACTGTTCCATATAACGATGACGAACTTCAGCCTCTTGTTTTGCTGCGTTCGTGTTCATTAAATCTTTTAGTTTTAAAAGCTTTTCATAAAAATGATTTAAAGATGGATCATTATTTTTTCTATATTCATCTTTCGTCATCACTTCTCGAGGAGGGATAGTTGGATCATACATTAATCTCCCTTTCGCTCCTCCGTATGCAAACGTTCGAGCTATTCCAATTGCACCAAGAGCATCTAAACGATCCGCATCTTGAACAATTCTACCTTCAAGTGACTCAACTGTGCCACCATGACCGCCCTTATAAGACATATTGGCGATGATATGAAGAACATGCTTACTTTCATCTTCTTCAACACGTAACTCTTCTAACCAATCAGAAACTTTTTTCATTCCTGCTTCTTCACTCTCATTTAACTTCTCATCTGCTACATCGTGAAGTAATGCTGCCATTTCAATTATAAAACGATTTCCCCCTTCTTGCTCGGATAAAGAAATCGCCAATTTATGTACGCGTTCAATATGATACCAATCATGCCCACTCGCATCTTTTTCTAAAATATGCTTTACGAAAGTTATTGTTTTTTGTATTTTTTCTTGTTTTATCATTTTATCTTCACCCAGTTACTTATTGTAACACGCCCGCATTTTTTCATCACATATTTTCTTGTCCGCCCATACACTAGGTGGTAGGCATCATTATGAAGGAGGAATAAAAATGTTCTATAATAACCAACCACCTTACCCACAACAACCTCTTTATCCTCAACATCAGGAACAAAGATATGCTGAACAATATGAGGAGCAAGAGACACAACATCAAGAGCCACAATACGAACAAAATCCATACGCAACACCGCAAAATCAAGAAACTGAATATCCTCAAAACCCTTATGACACACGTCCAAATTATGAATATCCTCAAAATCCATACGTAGCACAACCTAGCCAAGAACCTCAATTTCAAGGTACTCCATACGAGACGCAACCACAATATCAACAAAATCCATACCAACAACAAATGTATCAACCAAACTATGACGCACGTGTCTCACCACCTAAACCACCAACAATTGATCCGACGCAACCACAAATTTTACCACCTGGGCCGACTTTAGATATTACACAACCACAAATTTTACCACCTGGACCTATTACAGAACCAACGCAACAACAAATCCAACAAGTTGTCGGTACACAGTTTTTACCTTTAAAGAAACCTGTACTTGATTTCGTAAAACCTTGGGTAGATTACGGCTTGAATGAAGCGAAACATACATCACACAAACATGCTTTAACAGAAGTTGCTGCGATTATGTTCTTAGTTGGTAAAGGATTCAACCCAACGATTGCTCATTATATTGTAGAATCTTGGGAGAAGAATGAGCAGTTTTAGAATTGTTGATTTTATAAAACATAAAAACCTCAAAAATGCCAAATCCCTTATGTCACAAAGGATTTGGCATTTTTAAGTTTCTAGAAAAACCCGCTAAATATAAAGAGGAATTAAAAGTCATAAATCCGGTACAATACTGTATCCACGCCCAAGGAACTGTAAAATGAAATAACGTGTCTAACTTTTTGGAGTCTATTGACCTTTTCAAATCCCCTTATATTAATGCTCGCTATTAAGACCTTCTCCTTCTAGGACCTACAATTAATTTGATTGCTGTTCTTTCTTGATTATCGATAGTAACCTCTTGAAACGCTGGAACAAGAACCAAGTCAATGCCACTTGGAGCTACAAAACCTCTTGCAATCGCAATTGCTTTAATCGCTTGATTTAAAGAACCAGCTCCAATCACTTGGATTTCTACTTTGCCACTTGCTCTTAGTACGCCCGCTATTGCACCTGCCACTGAATTCGGACTTGATTTTGAGGATACCTTTAATATATTTTCCATGTAAGTTGCTCCCTCTATTATTTAATCTCTCTTTTCTTACTGTTTGAAATATAACTAACGTATCTTTAACTACTATTCGAAATAAATACAAACAATTCTGTATAATTACATTCATTCGATATTTTTTGCCTTCTTCCTGCACAACTACATAAATAAAAAGCGACGACTAAGTTAAAAACTTAATCATCGCTTTATCCATTTCTCTGTTTCACTAAAATGCTGTCCTTTAAATACTTCTCTTCTTTACTTTGGCGATATACTATCTTAAAGTTTAAATACTTCAACATTTTAAAACCTTGGATAGAGTTATCTGCTAAATATTCATCCTTTTTCTTCTCCAAAATTCATTACATAGAATATTCTAACTCCATTTTTTTGAAAACTATATCTCCTCATTAGAGCACTTTATATTATGCCAGCTTTTTATCCCAAATCTATTACCTTATATATGGACAAGTATACACGCCAATTGCTTTTCGATTGCATAAACTACTATGTGTTATACATTTATTAATAATAGGAGGTAATATATTGGGTTCATACTATCATTCTTCAAGTTCATATAAAAGATCTTCATGCCACTCTTCTTCTAGTTCATATAAAAAATGTTCGTGCCATCAATCTTCCAGTTCGTATAAAAAATGTTCATGCGACCATTCACATAAATCATCTAAGCCTGCTTACGGCACTTTTTGGCAAACTGAGTTTATAACTGTTCCTTTTGGCGGTTCTTTTCCGTTTAATCACGTTGGCCCTTTGGCAGGGGGAGTTTCCTTATTAAATCCGACTACTATACAATTTAGTAAAGCTGGTGATTATAGAATTTCTTTCATTTCAAGTATTAACACTACGTTAAATCCTGTATTTCCCCATATTCCAGTCATAACTATATTTTTAAATAATAATCCACTTGCTAATAGTCAAGGTGATTTCGCTTTTCAAATGAATACTTCATCAAATAACGAATGCCTTCAACTAGTTGGCGAAACTATTGTTACGGTGCCTGCTAATTCAACTCTTCAACTTAGAAATAATAGTGGTTTCAATCATCAAAGTATTGTAACTTGTGATAATGGTATAAATTCAGTTGAATTAACAGTTACAAAACTAAGTTAATACTATTCCCTCACATTCAGATACTAATTTAGTATCTTTTTTTATTGCATAACGTTTTTTTGATTCCTATCGTCCTCTTATAGAACATAAACTCCCATTTCACTTTTCTATTCATCTAATAAACATGAAAAAGTGCCGAAATCCTTCTGCCACAAGAATTCGGCACTTTTTTTATTAAAACCGATTCATTCTTTCCTACTTCTCCACATAAACCGATTTAACTATCGTACGATTATAAGGTTGTCCTTCCTTATTCATTCCTTTCATATCAATTGTAACGTTATATACACCTGGCTGTTCTATATTTTTCAAAGCACCTGTAAATGTAGTTGTATTAATGTTTTTCGATTCATTTGATTCAGAAACTAATTTTCCATCTTTATTAATTACTCGTACTGTTACTGAAAGATCGCCTTTCATTTCTGGAGCTACAGGTGATTTTTTGAGTTTATACTCTGCTTTATTTACTTTAACCTTTGCCGGCATTTGAAGGACGAACGGAGCATCTTTTTTGTAATCGGTCACGATTAAATATGCATCTTTCGGCTGCTTCGCCATCATTTTAACTTGCCATTCTCCTGCTTCCATTTTATCAAATTTAAATGTTCTTATAGTGGCTCCTTTAAAGAGAGATTCACCTTCACCAGTAGATACAGCACTATCTTTATTTGTATAAACTTTTCCTTTTGGAGATATTAGTTGTATTTCTACATCTGAAGAAGCTGTTAAAATAGAAACTACCCCTTCTGCTTTTTTATCAACTGCGACAGTTTGTCCTACCCACTCATTTTGTGACAACTCTCCTCCTAAAATAGCTTGATTAGAAGTTGTGTTTAATTGTTCTACCTTATCCTCTGAACTATTACTCGGGGCTAATAAAGCTGGTACTGGCACATTTACTGTCCGTAAATATGGTTCAATTCGTGCGAAAACGGCTGAACCTTTTCGTATATTATCATGATCAAATCGTGAATCTGTAAATAAATGTGTTCCATATGGTAACTTAGCACTCCATTCGTTCACCAATCCATCATTAGAACCGTATGATGACAAATACAACCCGCCCATAGATAGTGCTGAAAAAACAGGTCCCCAGCTTGTCCCAGTAGCCGTATAGTAACGGTTTAATTTAGCTGCAGGATTATTATCTATTGTAGAACGAAACTTTGCCATTTCACCTATTTGCAATGAATATGTCCCATCATCTTTTTGACCTAATATAGAGGCAAGCCATCCTGCCCACCAACTATATGATAAATCCGCTAAATTGGATCCGTAATGCGGAGTGGCAAGAGTAATAACATTTCCAACAAATCGATTCGCTCCATATCCAACTAACGCAGCTTGTGTATCAATACCACCTTTACTGTGAGCTACAATATTTACTTTTTTGCCAAAATGATTATAAATCTCTTCAAGCTTTTGTGCTAACAATTTTCCATTGTCCCATTGGCTAGCTGATCCTTTGCCCGCGGCATCATATAATTGAATAAATACAGTTTGATAGCCTGCTTTCAAAGCATAATCGTACATATCATTCATCTCATGATATACTGTCTTTCCATACCAACTATCCGCATTACCATTTCTTCCTTGTACAAAGAGAATTGGTGTTTTATTCTCATCATAATTAGCAGGTTTCTGACCTAAAAACCATTCTCCAGGAGTAAATACTTCTTGATCTGGAAAGCCAGTCTTAAGCTCTGTTACAACCTCCGCGTGTACATTTGCACTAAAAACCAGCGGACTCATAAAACAAAGTACAATAAATAATGCGATACTCCTTTTCATAATTCCCATTAACATCCCCCTTTTTCTCCTGAAAGAAAACGCTACCATTCCGTTGAACACCAATTGTTTTAAATTCCATTTAATCAATTACTTTTACGTTACAATATAATAAGAAATTAATAGCCGCATTCCTTTCTTATCAAACGTTATTCTCTCAACATTTCTTCATTCCTTTTTACAATAAGCGTTTTGAATATTTCTCAATAAAGCTTTCTCTTTACAAAAAAAACTGCGTATAAAAGGTCTCTTTAATAACCTTTTATACGCAGCTTCTTTGTTTAAAACTCGATGATGTACTCATCATCATATTTATCGTATTGCAAACCCGCTCCTATTTTGAATTCTGTAACTTGATCTCTTAGAAATGGTGCATCTTCTATTTTACTAGTTGCTATTTCAATCCCATATTTTTTTGTTAAATGCGCTAATTCTATTAAAAACCATTCTCTTCGTAATACGACTGGAATATCATACGTTCGTCTTTTCATATATACTAGCACCTCTTCTATTTTCATTATTGAAAAGAATATCAATTCTACTTTCGATACACTTTTTAAAACTATCGTTCATCATCAAAGGCCAATGAAACATTATAGTATATGCATGTCCGTTTTAAACGTGCTATGGCAAAAATAATATTAAAAAACTTAAAAAGTCTTATTTAGTTTACATAAAAAAATTATGTAATAGTAAAAGGGGAAGGCTTGTCCCTCATCCTTTTACTATCAAAAGCTAAATTAAGAACATCTTGGTACACCTAAAGCTAAGAATAAACCTGCTACTCCTGCTGTAATTGGCACTTTCAACGTAATAACATCGTCTACTTTTGTTACTAAAAAGTAAGCATTCCCTTCTTGTAACACGCAATTCACTAATAATTGAAATTCCATTCAAATCTCCTCCTTTCAATCGATATACTATAATTTATGAAATCTCTTTTAAAATGTAATAGTAAATATATCTATTTTTCCTTATATACGAAATAAACGTTTATACATCTATTAAAAATATTAATTTTCTAAATTAATATAAAACGTGTAATATCCAATAAGTCCCTATATAATCAATAGAGAAAATCTTACAAATGGAGGTATGAAAATGGCAGTTTTGAGTAATATTGGTGTAGCTTTATTTTTTATAGCTTTTATTCTTTTAATCTTATGTATCATTTCATTCTTTAAGAAAAATGGAAAAGCAAAACAATATGGTCGTCCTACTGTTATTCTTTTTATGATTTCAATTATATTAATAATGACTGGCTCAACAAAATCTGAACACCCAGTCGTAGAATTTTTTTCTACTTTAAGTTTCATTCTATTTATATTTTTCCTTGTTCTAGCAATCTTATCTGTAATTAAGAAAACCGGTGTAGCAAAAAAGCAATTTATAATTACAGCTGTTTTATTTGTCATTTTTGTTGCGCTATCAGGTATTTCAAGTCCTTCTTCTGAAAAAACGACAGTAACGAATAAACAAGTCGCTTCTAATAGTGAAGAGAAAAAAGATGACAAAAAGAAAAAGGAAGTAGAAAAGAAAGAAGCGGACGAAAAAACTCGTAAACAACAAGAAGATGAAAAACGCCAAGCCGAAGAGCAAGCTCTTAAGCAAGAAGATGAAAAGCGTCTAGCTGATGAACAAGCTCGTAAACAACAAGAAGAGCAAAAACGTCTAGCTGATGAACAGGCTCGTAAACAACAAGAAGAGCAAAAACGCCAGGCTGATGAACAAGCTCGTAAACAACAAGAAGAGCAAAAACGCCAGGCTGATGAACAAGCTCGCAAACAACAAGAAGAGCAAAAACGCCAGGCTGATGAACAAGCTCGCAAACAACAAGAGGATCAGCAAAAAGTACAGCAAGCTCAAACACAACCAGCTGCAAGTAACAATAGTAATGTAACTTACAAAAATTGTACTGAAGTTAAAAACGCTGGAAAAGCTCCATTATATAGAGATCAACCAGGTTATAGCTCTAAACTTGATCGTGATGGCGATGGAGTTGCATGTGAAAAATAGTAGTAAAAAAGAAGCTTCTAGTAAGCTTCTTTTTTTATTATCAGAAACTATTGCGACGAATTACCCTCCCTCTCCCTTTTATAAAACTCATTTTATTATTCTCAAAAATGACACATAATAAGTGATTTAAATCACCACATTGATTTTAATTTAACGCTATTCTTAATTTAGATATTACATTTAAACTTTATGGAGGCATTCATATGAAACATACATTTACTGAAACTTCAATTATCGGTAAGATTGTTACACAATTTCCGAAAGCTAGTGATCTTTTTAAATCATATAGAATAGATTTTTGTTGTGGTGGTAGTAGACCACTTATTGATGCAATTAATGAAAGAAATTTATCGGCAACAGAGGTAATTACAGAGTTAAATACGCTTTATCATAAAACAAAACTATTAAACGAATCTGAAATTGATTGGAAAAATGCTTCTTATCAAGAATTGATTGATTATGTTGTAAATAAGCATCATCGCTATTTAAATGAAGAGTTGCCACAGTTAAGTCCATATGTGACGAAAGTATTACGCGTTCATGGGGTAAGTCAGCCTCATTTAGCTCAAATTCATAAACTATTTCATGAACTTAAAATGGAATTAGAACAACATTTAATTAAAGAAGAAACGGAAGATTTCCCATTAATTTTAGAATTCGAACAAAATCCAACTGATGAAAACTATGCAAAGTTACGTAAAGTAGTAGATGCGCTCGAAAATGAACATAACCACGCTGGCAATATTATTAAAGAACTTCGTAAGGTGACAAATGACTTTACTCCACCAGAAGGAGCTTGCGGCACTTATCGCCTTATTTACCAGCGCCTTGAAGCCATTGAATCTGATTTATTTGAGCATATTCATTTAGAAAATAATATTTTATTTCCGCGTGCAATTTCAAGAGCATAAATAAAGTGCAGGACATGAGTATAAATGCTCCTGTCCTGCTTTTTCATTGTGTAAAAAATATTTACACTTCCCCTCTACCCATATAACCATATTCCCTTTCGCTTCTCCCTTCACATAAATCCGAATTTTAACAATTTGTGAATCATTATAAAAATGTGATAAATATCACATCTCCCTCTTTTTTAATTTTCTATAATAGAAATATAATCCTTTGTTCAACATTTCACATAAAAAGGGGAAACGAAAATGAAAAAACGTTTAGTTATGATCGGAAATGGTATGGCTGGCATACGCTGTATGGAAGAAATATTAAAACATGATAGTGATTCATATGAGATTACTATTTTTGGAGATGAACCACATCCAAACTACAATCGCATTATGCTCTCTCATGTTCTACAAGGCAAAACAAATATGCAAGATATCATTATGAACGAATATAGTTGGTATGAAGAAAATGAAATAACTTTGTATACAAATGAAAGAGTTCAAAGTATTAACCGAAAAGAAAAAATTATTATTACAGAAAAAAATCGTACTGTTACATACGACAAACTCATTATCGCAACAGGTTCTAGTGCTTTTATTTTACCAGTTGAAGGTTCCCCTCTTCCTGGTGTAACAGGATTTCGAACAATTGAAGATACACAATTTATGATGGATACCGCTAAAGAAAAGAAAAAGGCTGTTGTCATTGGTGGTGGATTACTCGGTTTAGAAGCCGCAAGAGGTCTTATTGACTTAGGAATGGACGTACATGTTGTTCATTTAATGCCTAGCTTAATGGAGCAACAACTAGATACGAAAGCAGCTTCCCTATTGCGTGAAGATTTAGAAGCGCAAGGCATGAAGTTTCTAATGGAAAAGAAAACTGTAAAGATTCTTGGTACAGACCATGTTGAGGGCATTCAATTTGAAGATGGTGAAGTTGTAGATTGTAATTTAATCGTGATGGCTGTTGGAATACGCCCGAATACCCATTTAGCAAAAGATGCTAGTTTAATTGTAAATCGCGGCATTGTAGTTAACGACTATATGCAAACAAATGATGCATCCATTTATGCAGTTGGAGAATGTGCAGAACATGACGGTATCGCATATGGACTTGTTGCCCCTCTTTATGAACAAGGCGCAATATTAGCAAAACATATAACGAATTTACAAACTAATGGATATACGGGCAGCATCGTCGGTACACAGTTAAAAGTTGCAGGTTGTGATTTATTCTCTGCTGGTCAAATTTATGAAGATGATCAAACGAAAGCAATTTCAATCTTTGATGAATGTAAACGTTCCTATAAAAAAGTATTAATTCGTGACAATAAAGTCGTCGGTATCGTTTTATATGGTGATGCAACTGATGGTACACGCCTCTTTAGCATGTTAAAGAAAGAAGAAGATATACAAGAATATACAGCCGCTTCCCTTCTTCACAAAGCTGGTGAAGAAAGTGAACTTGACGTTGCTACAATGAGTGCGGATGACACAATTTGTGGATGTAATGGCGTTACGAAAGGTACAATCGTTCATGCCATTTTAGAACAAGAGTTAACTACTTTTGAAGAAGTTAAAGGATGCACGAAAGCCGCAGGGTCTTGTGGTAAATGTCGTCCGCTTGTGGAACAAGTTCTAGCTCATACACTCGGAGATGCTTTTGATGCTTCTGCGCAGTCTGCTGGTATGTGCGGATGTACAACTTTATCACGTGACGAAGTCGTAGCCGCCATTCACGAGAAAGGTTTAAAATCGCCAAAAGAAGTACGAAATGTACTCGGTTTTGCACATGAAGACGGCTGTTCGAAATGTCGTCCTGCTTTAAATTACTATTTACGTATGGCGATTCCGGAAGAATATGTAGATGATAAATCATCCCGTTACGTTAATGAAAGAATGAATGGTAACATCCAGCATGATGGTACATTCTCTGTTATTCCACGTATGTACGGAGGCGTTACAACCGCAGATGATTTAATGAAAATTGCTGAAGTCGCAAAAAAATATGACGTTCCTCTTGTGAAAATTACAGGTGCGAGCCGAATCGGCTTATATGGTGTTAAGAAACAAGATTTACCTAACGTATGGGCTGACTTAAATATGACTTCTGGATATGCGTACTCAAAATCGCTTCGTAATGTAAAATCATGTGTTGGTTCTCGCTTCTGTCGTTTCGGTACGAAAGATTCTTTAGGACTTGGTATGCTCCTTGAACAGTCATTAGAAATGGTAGATACACCTCATAAAATGAAAATGGGTGTAACAGGTTGTCCACGTAACTGTGCGGAAGTACTTACGAAAGATTTCGGCGTTGTGTGTGTTGAAAATGGATTCCAACTGTATATCGGTGGAAATGGTGGTACGGAAGTACGCGAGGCTGATTTTGTAATGATCGTCCCTACTGAAGACGATGTCCTTCGCATCGCTACAGCTTACATGCAATATTATCGTGAAACTGGTATTTACGGGGAGCGTACTGCCTATTGGACAGAACGATTAGGCTTCGATCACATAAAAGAAATACTACAAGATACAAGTATGGTCACGATGTTAAATGATCGTTTCCAAACAGCTCGTAGCACATATACGGAAGCTTGGGGACAAGCACTAGAAACGAAGTCTTTAAAAGCGATGTATGAAGTAGAAACTGTGAAATAAGGAGCTGTGATCTATATGATACAAACGAAAGAAAAAATAAAAGTTATGCGTGCAGAAGATCTTCCTATTCAAATCGGTAAAGAGGTACAAATGAAAGGTATGTCTATCGCCCTATTCCGCCTTTCAAATGGCGATATTCGAGCTGTAGAAAATCGTTGTCCTCATAAAAACGGACCGTTAGCGGAAGGAATTGTATCTGGGGAATTCGTCTTTTGCCCACTACATGATTGGAAAATTTCATTACTAACAGGTGAAGTCCAAAAACCGGATGACGGTTGTATTCAAACGTACGAAGTAGAAGTTATTGACGGTGACATTTATATAAAGTGAAACTTTAATCAGCGGGGATTGGTTCATCCCCCGCTGATTATTAGCCCTCACCAATCGGGCTTTTACGGACAGTTGATCCCCACCTAACTACTTTGCTTTCGCTGAATTTTGAGATAGGGGTCTTACTGCCCGGCAAATAGCGGGATAAACATGTAATTTACGAAAGGAAGCCTCCTCTGGCTTCCTTTTAAATAAAAAATGATGAGGTGCGATTATGAACGGATATGTATATTTAGTTGGTGCAGGACCAGGTGATGAAGGGCTTATTACAAAGAAAGCGATAGATTGCTTAAAGCGTGCAGATATCGTTTTATATGACCGTTTATTAAACCCTTTCTTTCTTAATTATTCAAAAGAAACATGTGAATTTATTTATTGCGGAAAAATGCCAAAGAATCATACTATGAGACAAGAAATGATTAACGCTCATCTCCTTCAATTTGCACAAGAAGGAAAAATCGTTGTCCGCTTAAAGGGCGGAGATCCATCTATTTTTGGCCGTGTTGGTGAAGAAGCAGAAACTTTAGCAGCAGCGGACATTCCATATGAAATTGTACCAGGTATTACATCTAGCATCGCCGCTAGTAGCTATGCAGGTATCCCCCTCACCCACCGCAACTACAGTAATAGCGTTACTTTACTAACTGGGCATGCAAAAGGTCCTTTAACCGATCATGGAAAATATAATTCATCCCACAATAGCGACACAATTGCCTACTACATGGGTATAAAAAACTTACCTACAATTTGCGAAAACTTACTACAAGCAGGAAAAAAAGACGATACGCCAGTAGCAGTCATTGAATGGGGTACAACTGGAAAACAGCGCGTTGTCACAGGAACACTTTCAACCATTGTTCCTATCGTCAAAAACGAAAATATTTCTAACCCTTCTATGACAATTGTTGGTGATGTCGTTTCCTTACGGGATCAAATCGCTTGGAAAGAACGTAAACCATTACATGGTAAAAAAGTTTTATTTGCATCCGCAACAAATAAAACAAGTTTAATGAAGCAAAAGTTACAAGAATGCGGTGCAGAAACATATCAAATTCCAACTTTCAAAAGGGAAGAATACACATTAACATCTGAACAAATCAATGAAATTTTTAACGTTGATCGCCTTGTATTTTGTTCAGATGAAAGTGTAGAAATCTTGATGCGATCATGTAGTAAACACCAGAAAGATATTCGTTCCTTACAGGCGAAACTGCAGTATATGAACGTTGCCACTCAAGAAAAACTTATGCAATATGGGCTACTAAGTAAACAAGCAGAGTTCTCTTCCGGTACAACTATTTATTTAAGCAGAAATATTAATCGAATTGCTTTTATTCAAGAGAAAATTGGTGCTGGGTCTTATATGATGACTCATGAGTATACAATTGATCATCGCTTCGATGAAATTCATTCTCGTATGCTTTCTGAGTTCTCATGGGATAGCATTGTGTTTGACGGCCGTGCTTCACTTGATACATTTTTATCAGAAATAAAACGACTTGGCTTTATCGATATTCTTACTCTTCCCTTCTCGTATACCGACATTCCAACGTTACACTATGCGAATAAAGTTGGTTTTCATAATGTAGATGAGCAATTACAAGACATGATTATGAAGAAAGATTTGGTGGTACGATGAAAGGAATTGTATATGTTGGACACGGTAGTCGCCTGCGAGAAGGTAATGAACAATTCATTCACTTTATTCAATCTGTTATGAAAGAACGTAACGAAAGGAGTCAAAAAATAGCTTTTCTAGAACTAACGACACCTACCATTTCGGATGCAGTTACAGAAGCAATACTAGAGGGTGCAACTGAAATAATGATTGTACCTGTTTTATTATTTGCAGCAGCTCACTATAAACGTGATATTCCTTTTGAAATAGAGCAACTACAAAAGAAATATCCTCAAATAACATTTTCAGTTGTACCACCTTTTAGTACGCATCCACATATGGTTGAACTTGTAGTGAAAAGAATACGTGAAACTATGCCAAAGCAAGATAGTAGCGTTTTACTCGTAGGACGAGGCAGTAGTGATCCACAGCCGATACATGAGTTACAACAAATCGGAGCAGCGGTCGAACGAAAACTCGGTATGCCAGTATCGTGCTCCTTTTTAACGAAAGGAGCGCCCTCTTTTACTGCTGAGCTCAAGACGATAACATCGACTGCGTCCCATGTATATGTCATGCCGTACCTTCTCTTTACCGGTTTGTTGCTTCAAAAAATTAAGTTGCATACAAAAAAATATGATCACATCACGACTTGTAATTGTCTTCAATTTGATACATATATGAAGTTGGCATTATTAGAACGAATGGAGGAATGTGTGTATGTATAATATGTATCCTCTTATGTTTAATTTAGATAAAAAAGTTGTTGTTATAGTTGGTGGTGGTAAAATTGCATATTGGAAAGCGTCTGGATTAAAAGATACAGGCGCTTTTGTCACCGTTATCAGCCCAGAGATTTGCGAGGAAATGAAGGAACTTCCTTATATTACTTGGAAGCAAAAAACTTTTAGTAATGATGATATTAAAGATGCTCACCTTATTTATGCAGCTACAAATCAACATGATGTCAATATGATGGTCAAACAGGCCTCCCATGATTTCCAATGGGTTAACGTTGTAAGTGATGGCACAGAATCATCCTTTCACACACCTGGTGTCATCCGAAATGATGAATATATTGTAACGATTTCAACTTCAGGTAAGGATCCATCGTTTACAAAGCGTTTGAAGCAGGAACTAACATCTATATTTCCTAAACTTATAAAAAAGCTTTCTCGTACTCACAAATAATAATCTATTTCTTAGCTAAAATAGTAATTACCTTTGGACAAACGTTTTTTAGAAGCGTTTGTTCTTTTTGTTTTGGTTCCTTTTTTGAATTAAGCCGCTTGATTATCAGACATGGTACAATTGTAAACGACACCCAATATATCAAAGACTGTTTTCTTCTCATATCGATGGGATTTCCGTCCATCATTTACCGCCTCAAATCTATCCGTTTTTGCACGTATATTCAAAACAAAATATATGACAAATAAATAACGACAGTTACTGTAATAATGCTGAAAAGTGTTGAAAATAAAACGATTTGTGCATGTAGTTCAGGCTCTATTTGATACTCCATAGCAATAGTTGCTGTATTTCTTGAAGTAGGAAAAGAACTTGCAATAAATAATGATTGTGCAACAATACCATCAATGTTTAGTAGGTATATCATGGCAAGTGCTAATAATGGTCCCATCAATAATCTTCCAATTAAAGCCCATGTTATGACTCGATGAAAAAAATTAAGCTTAATGTTGGATAATTGCGCTCCTAGCAATATGAGTGCTATTGCAACAAAACTATTCGCAAGCTGATTAAGAGGTAGAAAGATAGAATTAGGTATTTGAATTGTAAAAGATTGAAAGAGAACCCCTAATATGAGTGCATGAAATACAGGCAGTCTTAGAAATGATTGAATAATACTTCCGATTGTTTTTGTTGCTGATAGTAAGTTATATATCCCATATGAATAAGTTAAAAGATTCTGGAAAATCACAATGAAAATCTGAATGGAAACCCCCACTGGATTGTGACTGAAAATCAATTGACTTACTGGTAATCCATAATTACCGGAATTCATTAACGAAATGCTATTTTTTAGAGCTGCACTTTCTCCTTTTTCTAACTTTAATGTTTTTGAAATGAAATGACTTACTATCATCACACTCAGACTGTAAAGTATTAAATAGTATATTATCTGGAGCAACAAACCTGTTTCTATACTAATATCATATATATTCACAAATACAGCCGCTGGCATCAAGCAATAAGTAATAAGTGTAGATAGCTGCTTTAAGTTAAATTGGAACTTTCTTTGTAAGATTGCACCAATTAGAATCAATATTAATATTGGTAATATCACGTCTAATATAATAAAAACAAACATTTAATACCCCATTCTAAATACATTATAGTTGGATTAAACTCTTTACTAAATATGGATACAGTTAATTCAAATGTAGCCCCTGACGCTACCCAAAATACCATTTGAAAGCATTCGTATACAGGATTTTATCGGTAGCTTGTTCATCAAATAGCTGTTGAATCAATTTGATATCTCCATACTCAAAAGGTCTTTTTGCTCTTGTAGATGGTAAATCTGTTCCAAACATAAGTGCATCTGGGTTAACTTCATAAATCAATTTTAAGGCATTCTCAACATCTAATTCGACACGACCAAAACCAGTAGCTTTCACATGTACCCCTTTATCAACTAGTTTTAATAAATATGGTAAACCTTCTTCTGATAACCCTAAATGGTCAATTGATATAGCTGGTAACTTTTCTATAGTGGATGCAATTTCGGGCAACTCTATTGCATCCATATAAAGCTCACTATGCCATCCTACTAAATCATGAACTCTTCTAGCAAAGTAATCCAGCTTCGATAAATCTTCTGAACCACCTCTTTTAATATTAAAGCGTAATGCTTTTACCCCATTTTCATTTAAATTTAGTATTTCTTCATCCGTCACTGTAAAAGGTAATTGTGTTACGCCACAAAATGTTGAACCCAACTGTTTTAGTGCCTTTAATAAATATTCTTGATCAAACCCTTGGAAAGAACCAGATACGATCGCTCCACCAATTACATTCAAATTAGGAGTTTCATTCTGATAATCTTCTACAACAAAGTTGGGTGGAAAATACCCTTTGTTCTCAATAATCGGAAAATTAAAATCAATAATGTGAAAATGTGCATCAAAAATTCTCATTTCATTTCCCTCCCCTCTCTTTTCTTTAACATATCAAATATGACTCATAAAGAAAATTATGGATTATTTATACAAATTCATAATTTTATCTTATCGACCTAAACTTTATTCTTTATTTTAAGTGTACCTTTTCACAATATCCATTAGCCTTACCAAAAAATCTGGCCCTAAAAAATATGAAGTTTTTTCTTGTTATAAATACCTTCATATATTTTTGTGATTTCTGGATGTTTATATATATTTATATTTATATATAGTTTTTTAGAAAATGGCGACTATTTATCGATTCGTTAGCGATCAATAGTCATCGTTTAATTCAAAAGTTATTATTTTCGTTCTCGATATATTCAGAATGTTTTATGAGGATTTTTCGTTTGTTCATTTCAGTCTTATAACAATCGTACTGTTGCTTTTACTTTGGAAACTTTCAATAGACAAAAAACAGAGTTCTCGATTGTGGAATTAGATTTAAGTTCATACATTTATCGCTTAATATCTTTATCTGTAGGCAAAACAATTGCAGCTATTATATAAAGTAACACCGTAAATCCACTAGTAAAAAAGGCTGATAATGCAGTGACTATGCGAAGGATACTTACATCAATTCCATACTTATCGCTTAAGCCACCTAATACACCTGATACTTGTTTATCTTGAGTGGACTTATATAATTTTTTCATCTAAACACCCCGATCCAATTAAGTATTTGTATGCTAAAAATTAGTTCTATCTTCGGAAGAGATTTAAACTTTCTTTAACTAACCCTTTAATTGAATAACATCTGATATCTATATTTTAACATAAAATTCCACAAAACTTCTGTTTTTCATTTTTAAACCACATTATTTTAGAATACAAGTGTTTGTTAAGTTAGCAATAAAAAACATATCGAAGCCTATTACTAAAACAACCCTCCTAGATTACTTTAGGAGGGTTCTTTTTCTTTATTAATGATTCTTTAACATCACTAACAGCTTCTCTTGGCTATACATCCATACTGTAATGATTAAACAAGCAAGAGCGACTTCTGATAACGCCATAAATCCAATTGCATAATGACCTGTTAGTTGGAATAGTAACGTTAAAATTAATGGTGGGAAGAACCCTCCTAATCCACCTAAAGCTGACACAACCCCATTTACAATCCCTGCTTGCTCAGAGAAGTACATTGGAACAAGCTTAAAGATTGTACCATTTCCAATACCTGCACAGAATGCGACTAGTAAGCAACCAAATGTATACACGTTCATACTAGGCATGAATGATAAAACAATACCAGATAGTGTTAAGCCGATAAATACGAAGATTAATATTTTAAATGGATTAAATTTATCACCGAGCCAACCACCAATCGGGCGCATCATTGTTGCTAATACGATGAATCCAGCTGTCCGCATGCCTGCATCTACTTTCTCTAATCCGAAGTGAGATACTAAAAAGTTTGGTAAATATACTGTAAATGCAACAAATGATCCAAATGTTAAAAAGTAAAAGATACATAGAAACCAAAGTTTTTCATTTTTATATACACCTTTTATTTGCTCCATTAATGGTGTATTCACCTTTTTTTCCTTACGATCGCCTAATAAAAAGTTCATAAGTGCAAATGCTGCAAGTAAAACTAAATAACACTGTACTGTTGTTCTCCAGCCAACTGATGTCGCAATTACAGGTGCTAAAAATGAAGTAATTGCTGTTCCAGCGTTACCCACACCGTAAATACCATTTACAAAACCGTGACTCTCTTTCGGGAAGTATTTCGGTAGAGAAGTTACTCCTACAGAGAATACAGCACCACCAATCCCTACAAATAATCCACCAATAATTAAATCCATCATAGAATTGGCAACACTAATGTAAAAGACAGGGAATAATAAAAGTATAAAACTAATAAAGAACAATTTTCTTGCTCCGTAACGATTTGTCCAATAACCAATTGGAATGCGAAGAATAGAACCTAAAATAATCGGTACTGCTGTGACCATAGAAATTTGTCCCGCAGTTAATGGAATATCCGCTTTAATATATGGCATTAATGATGATAAGATAACCCATACCATAAAACCGATAACTAGATTAGAAGTTTGTAAACTTAATTGAAAATTAGGACTTTTCATCCTGTTCCCTCCTATGTATGCATAGTTATATTCATTCTCTCCAGCCTAATCACGTCCTAACATGATTAGGCTGAAAAGAATCAACCACCACTTACTGGCGGAATCATTGCTACTACATCGCCAGTTTGAATAATGTCATCCTCATTTGCATACTCTTCATTTACGGCGACCATTATCTCGTTTGAAATCGCTACGCTGTATTTCTTAATGAGAACTTCCTTTAGTTCAGCAACCGTAATATTTTCACAATCTATGTACAAGGCCGGCTTACTTGCTTCTTCTTGCAAATGTGCAAATAATAGTACTTCAATCATGTTCTCATCTCCCTTTCAGGCTCACCATTTGCATATGCTATTTTCTCTAACTGATCACCTATCCATGACTCACCATCTTCCCAAAACTCTTTCTTCCAAATCGGAACAATTTGTTTTATACGCTCCATAATATATTCGTTCGCCTCATAGGCTGCTTTCCGGTGTGGTGTTGAAACGGCGACAACAACAGCAAAATCAGAAATTTCCAATGTACCAATGCGATGTGTAATTGCTACATATGTCCCAGGCCACTTCTCTTCTACTTCATTACCAATTTTCTCAAGCTGTTTTTCCGCCATTGTTTTATATGCTACATACTCTAAATATAGCGTACGACGTCCTTTCGTAAATTCTCTGACGGTACCAATGAAAGTAGTAACCGCACCACACTCACACCGAATTACTTTGTTTGTAACTTCTTCAATTGAAATAGGTGTATCAATTACTTCATAATACGTATGTGTCATTTTGCACCTCTTACCTTCGTATAAGTTAGCAATCTATTTTTCTATTACTTATATGATCGAAGTGGTTCTTTCCACGGCCACTCACTTCCTATGTTCGATTCCAATAATAATACCGAAACAATTATTCCTGCTTCAAATCCTTTCGTTCCTCCCGGCAGGACGATAAATGCATTCGCCTCTGCAAGTGAAGAAATTGCACTAGATTTATCTAAACCAACTGGTGTAGCTTGCAATTTTCCATCTACACTTTCCACTTTCCCTCGTACAAAACGAGTAAATGGGTTTGCTTTTGGAAAGTCTTTCTGTAAAATTGCTTCTGCTCGATATACGTGCGGATCTTTTCTATGCAAATATGTTCCAATGACTGGCCGAACATATAATTCACATCCGACATAACAAGCTGAAGGATTACCAGATAGACCGAATAATAGTTTTCCTTCTAGCTCAGCTACAGTTGTCACACTTCCTGGTCGCATCGCTATTTTGTTGAAAAGTACATTAGCTCGTAATCTCTCATAAATAGCAGGTAAATAGTCATAGTCTCCTACTGAAACGCCACCAGTTGTAATTAAAATATCGACTTCTTTTATTGCTCTTTTTACGGTCTCATAACACGTCTCTAAATCGTCAGCAAATTGTCCATAATAGCGTACAATTCCACCTGCTCGCTCAATTTGAGCAGCAATCATATAGGAATTACTATTTCGAATCCTCCCCGATTTAAGCTGTTCATGTACTTCTAAAAGTTCACTTCCTGTCGCTAAAATTCCAATAACCGGCTGTTTTACAACATGTACGGAACTATAACCAAACGTAGCAAGAAGCGCTGCTACTCCAGGGTTAATAGAAGTCCCTTTTTTCACAAGTATGGCATTTTGTTTTACATCTTCTCCTTTAAAAGAAATGTTATCACCAGCAGCGAAAGAGCGTTTTAATTTCATATAAGTCTTTTCTTTTTCTTCAAATCCTTCCGTTAGCTCTAACATAACAACCGCATTACATCCTGCTGGAATTGCAGCTCCTGTCATAATACGTACAGCTTGCAATGCTTTCACCTCTTCTCTAAAAACAGAACCTGCCCCGATCTCACCAATCACTTCAAACTGAATCGGGTTACTGCTATTTGCTTCTTTTGTATCTTCCGCTCGAATCGCAAATCCGTCGTACGGAGAGCGATCGAAATGCGGGACATCATGATCTGCAATAACATCTTCTCCAAGCATTCTACCGTAGCTGTCTATAAGAGAAACCTTTTCTATTTCACCTTGATGAGCATACTCCATTATGCGTGCAACTGCTTCTGCTACTGGAATTGGTTTACGTTTTTCTAGCATTCTTTTTTCACCTCGTTTTGATAAGGATAAACTCTCTTTCAGTTCATCCTATATATTTTGCGTATAATCGTTTTACCATTTTCATATCATTAGTCCCATGAATAAACGCTCTGCCGTCTGTAAATAAAACAAAACGATATTCATCTACTAGAAACGATAGTAAATATGGAGTTTTTTTGACACTCACGCTTTTTTGTAAGCGCTTTTGAATTTCTTCTAAATTAAGAATTCTCTTTATTCCTGGACGGATTTGAACTGTATTCCGCCCGCATAGCACTTCAGTTTTCATCTGTGATCCAAATGTTAAACTTGGGTACGTGCGTACATTCCCACAAGATGGACATGTACTTTTTTTCTGCCTGTTTACTTTTAATGAGATACATTGATTGTTCCAAATATCAAATGATAACATCGTTCCCCTTAGCGCCTTATAATCGTCCACCAATATTTTCATCGCTTCTGTTACTTGGTGAGCAACTACCATTTGTACAGCTGGCTGAATAATTCCTGCTGTATCGCATGTTGCACCGCCCATAGGATGATCCATTAGGCAGCGAAAACATGGTGTTTCCCCCGGAAGAGTTGTATACGTTACACCGTAACTCCCAATACATCCACCATATATCCAAGGTATATTTTCTTTTTGTGACATGTCATTTATAAGTAGGCGCGTATCGAAATTATCAGTCGCATCTAAAATGAGATCCACTTCTTTTACTAACTCTTCCATTTCTTGCATTGTAACATCCGTTACAACTGGTACAATTTCCACTTCAGAATTAATCTTTCTTAAATGTTCTGCCGCTGCAATTGCTTTTGGTTTACACTGCTGTGCATCTTCTTCTGTATATAACTGTTGCCGCTGTAAATTACTCCATTCGACGTAGTCACGGTCAGCAATTGTCAATTTCCCAATCCCCATCCTAACGAGCGCTTCCGCATTTGCAGCTCCTAGTGCACCCGCACCGATTAGGAGCACATGTTTTTTTCTTATTTTTCTTTGTCCCATTTCACCAATTCCAGAAAACAATACTTGCCTTGAATATCGCTCTTGCATAGGGAATCCTCCTTTCGCTATCCACCAATATAAGACATTTCAACTTTTGGACGTTTATTTGTACTTTCAGCCGTTCTTTCATCCGAATACCGATCTGTTCTGCACTCCCATGTATGTTGGAGAATTTTTAATAATGAAGCATCAGAAATATTTTCTCGAAGAAGCGTTCGCAAATCCGTTCCTTTCGTTCCAAATAAGCACGTAAAAAACTTACCGTCTGCCGAAATACGAGCTCTCGTACAAGAGGAACAAAAAGATTCAGAAACAGAAGTAATAAATCCAACTTCTGCATCGCTCCCTACATATCGATACAATTTCGCAACTTCTCCAAAGTAACGAGGTTTAACAGGCTCAATCGGATATACACGATTAATTTTCTCTATTAATTGTTCCTTCGTAATGACTTGTTCAAAGTTCCATCCGTTCGTACTGCCCACATCCATAAATTCGATAAAACGAAGCTGAATTTCTTGTTCTTTAAAATAACGAGCCATAAGAAGAATTTGACTATCATTCATCCCTTTTTTTACGACCATATTTACTTTTACTTCTAATCCAGCTGCTTTTGCTGCTTCAATTCCTTTCAATACAGGTTTTGTACTTACATTTCGTCCATTAATTTTTCGGAAGACATGATCTTCTATCGCATCTAAACTAATGTTTACACGTTTTAATCCCGCTTCTTTTAATGCCCTTGCCTGTTTTGCTAAATGAATACCGTTTGTTGTGAGTCCAATATCCTTTAAGCCTTCTAGCTTTGCAAGCCTTGCAATTAACTTCGGTAAATCTTTACGCAATAAAGGTTCACCGCCAGTAAGTCTAATTTTATTAACACCCATACTTATAAATAATCTCGCTAACCTTTCTATTTCATCGAACGTTAATAAAAACTCTTCCTGTAAAAAAGCATAATCAGGTCCGAACACTTCAGCTGGCATACAGTACGTGCACCTAAAATTACAACGGTCAATAACTGAAATACGTAAATCTTGAAGTGGCCGCTCTAAAGAATCTTTCATCTTCTCGTGCATCTATATCCCTTCTTTTCTACTGCAATCATTAGTAAGCTTTCAAATTTTTTATTTGCCTTCATTATAAAAAAGAAGCTACATATTCAATGTGACTTTTCTCACATTACTTTCCCCATTCAAAAATTCTTCACAAATCCGTTCGAATTTTGTTCACATCTTTAGTCCCATCCACTTTGCGTATTGAACCTTTCAAACTAAAAACTTAAAATCACCTCCCCTTACGGTCATTGAAATTTCACTTTATTTTTAAAATAGCTCTTGCATTTTCAGCATATTTACACTCAAAATAGGAAATGTATTGCTTATAAGAAGAAAGGTGATTGCTGTGGCAAACAGTATGACATTATCTCAAGATTTAAAGGAATTACTTGCATCTGTTGAATATAAAATGCAGATTAAAAAGGGGAGTTTTATTTTTCAAGAAGGTATGGAAGCAACAGAACTCTATATCATCCACTCTGGAAAAGTACAAATTAGTAAACTAAGTGCTGACGGGCAAGAATTAACACTCCGTATTTGTTCGGCATACGACATTATTGGAGAATTAACATTATTCACGGACAATGCGAAGTATTTATTAAATTCAAAATGCCTTGAAGATGTTGAAGTAGGCGTTATAAAGCGTGAAGCCTTAGAAAAAGCATTACTCCAAAAACCCGCTCTTGTATTTGAATTTATGAAATGGATTAGTGAACATTTAAGAAGAATGCAAACGAAGTTCCGAGATCTAGTATTACACGGCAAAAAAGGTGCCCTATATTCTACTCTCATTCGAATGACAAATAGTTATGGTGTGTTAAAAGAAAATGGGATTCTCATCGATTTACCATTAACGAATCAAGAACTTGCAAACTTCTGTGCAACTTCGCGTGAAAGCGTAAATCGAATGTTAAATGATTTGAAAAAAAAAGGTACGATTTCTATTCATAAAGGAAAGATTACAATCCATGATTTACAATTTTTAAAATGTGAAATTGCTTGTGAAGATTGCTCTGCTTCTGTTTGTAGCATTGATTAGCATCTTATTTAGATGCTAATCTTTTTTTCTTGCATACAGTTATTTCCTAAAAAAGCCGAGGCCTTCCATTAGACCTCGGCTTTCTTTATAGATTACTAAACGTGTATAGCAAAATTATTTTTTCAATTCATTTGGAATACGTCTTCTGTAAATTACATAACTACGGCTTAAATATTTAATTGGGGCACTAAATACATGGACAAGTCTAGTAAATGGCCATACTGCGAATAGACCCATACCTGCAATTATATGAATTTTAAACCATACTGGTACTTCCATCATATATTCAACTTTCGGTTGGAAAATAAAGAGACTTCGGAACCACGGACCGATTGTTGTACGATAATCAAATCCTTTTGAGTCGATATTTAAAAAGGTTGAAGAAAGTCCTGCTAGCATTACGATTAGTAATAAAATAAGCGCAATATAATCTCCCTTTGTACTCGTTGCAATGATGCGTTTTACTGTTACACGGCGGTACGTTAATATAATTAAACCGATGATAGAAGCAACACCTGCCGGAAGCCCGAAACTAATTGCTACTACATGATACATATGCTCAGAAATACCTATTGAACGGTATACAGACTCTGGAATAAAAATCCCCATAACATGACCACCAATGACGAACATGATCCCAAAGTGGAATAATAGACTTCCGATTCGGAGCATTTTCTTTTCTAATAGTTCACTAGATTTTGACGTCCATCCAAATTGATCATAGTTGTATCTGAAAATATGTCCACCGATAAAGATTGCAAAAATGATATAGGGAAACAATACCCATAGAAATTGATCCATCATTTTGACAACTCTCCTTTCTAATTTGCCTGTACACCCCATGTATTGATAGCGAGTAGAACAGCGGCGAGAATTGGTTCATACATACAGTTTGCTTCTTTTAATTGCCCGTGCAACGCTTGTATATTTTCCGTGTATTTACTCATAATTGGCTCGCTATCTTTTTCATTCGCGTTTGCAAGAAACTCAAGTAGAAGCGGTAAATAATCAGGTAGTTCTTTATCTGTTACGTTAAAACCAGATTTTTGATAATGCTGTTTTAACTCTAATAATTCAATTCCACGCTCTCTTTGTTCACCTGTTTTCATGTAGGTAAGATACATATTTGTCTTCTTTCCAAAGTCGAATGTATAGACGTAAGAATCAATAAGTTGATTGTCTGTTTTATTTAGCGCTTCTTTTATAAATGTTGTAAGTGATGCTCTGATTTCTTCCTGTTCAATTTCTTGAATCTCTTCCTGTAATTCTAGTAAAGCTTCCCTCCAACCTAGTTCAGGATAGGAGAGAAGAAAAGAAGAACAAGAAAAAGCTGTTTGTAAACTTTGTTTCATAGTTTTCTGCCCCCTTTTTTTAAGAAATTGTCGTACAAGAGCCTGGCCCACCTGCGAAAGATAAACCACAACTTCCTTGCTCGCTATATAAATCTGCAACTTGTTCGCGGTGAGACGTCGGGATAACAAAGCGATCTTTATATTTCGCAATAGCAAGAAGACGATACATATCTTCTACATCTTCTTTCGTTAAACCGAGTTCTTTTAATACAGCTTCATTTGGTTCTTTATTAATTTGCAATGCTCTCATATGTGTTCGCATGACAGCCAATTTTTTCAATGTAAGACGAATATGTGATTCATCTCCTGCAGTGAGTAAATTCGCTAAATATTGAATTGGAATACGCATATTATCAATAGCAGGGAAAATCTCTTCTGCTTGCCAGTTACTACCTTTCCCCTCCACCATGTTCATAATTGGGCTAAGCGGCGGGATATACCAAACCATTGGCATTGTACGATACTCTGGATGAAGAGGTAGAGCGATTTTCCAATCGATAATCATTTTATAGATTGGTGACTGTTGTGCTGCTTTAATCCACTCTTCAGGAATGCCTTGTTTTTTCGCTTCAGCTGCTACTTCTGGATCATTTGGATCTAGGAAAACAGTAAGCTGAGATTCATATAAATCTTTTTCATTTTCAACAGAAGCCGCTTCTTTTACTTTATCAGCGTTATATAGCATTACCCCAATATATCGAATACGTCCTACACATGTTTCAGAACAAATTGTTGGCATACCAGCTTCAATACGAGGGAAACACATTGTACATTTTTCAGCTTTATTTGTTTGCCAGTTAAAATATACTTTTTTATACGGACAAGACGATACACAAAATCTCCATGCACGACATGCATTTTGATCCACAAGAACAATCCCATCTTCTTCACGTTTATACATCGCACCCGATGGACAAGAAGAAACGCAAGATGGATTCATACAATGTTCGCAAATACGTGGTAAATACATCATAAAGACATTTTCAAAATCCGTTTTAATTCCTTCTTCCATTTTCTTGACGTTCGGATCTTGTAACCCTGTTATATGTCCGCCTGCTAAATCATCTTCCCAGTTTGGACCCCATTCAATTTTGTCGATAAATTCACCCGTAATTGCTGATTTCGGACGAGCAACTGGTTGATGCTTACGCTGCGGGCTATTTGTTAATGTTTCATAATCATAATTCCAAGGTTCAAAGTAATCATCAATTGTTGGTTGATCTGGATTGTGAAAAATATTCATAAGACGCTTTATTTTCGAACCGGATTTCAGCTGAATTTCACCATTTTTCAATTCCCAGCCGCCTTTGTATTTCTCCTGATTTTCCCATTGTTTCGGATAACCAATTCCAGGTTTCGTTTCTACGTTATTGAAGTACATATATTCAGCACCTGGACGATTCGTCCAGGTGTTTTTGCATGTTACGCTACAAGTATGGCAGCCGATGCATTTATCTAAGTTCATTACCATTCCGACTTGCGCTTTAATCTTCAAGCCAATCTACCTCCTTCAGTTTACGGATTACAACGTTTAAGTCACGCTGGTTCCCAGTCGGACCATAATAGTTAAATCCATAGCTTAATTGGCCATATCCACCAATCATATGTGTTGGTTTAACGTGAATACGGGTTGGACTATTATGTGTTCCCCCGCGGGTGCTTGTTAATTTCGTACCAGGCACGTTAATGTGACGATCTTGCGCATGATGCATAAATGCCATCCCCCTCGGTATACGGTGCGTTACAACAGCACGTGCTACGACTACGCCGTTACGGTTAAAGCATTCAATCCAATCATTATCAGCAACACCAGCTTCATTCGCATCATCTTTATTCATCCAAACAGTTGGACCACCTCTAAACAGCGTTAACATTGGTAATGAATCGAAGTACATACTATGAATCGACCACTTATTATGCGGTGTTAAATAGTTTAGTGTAATTTCTTTCCCTTCTACTTCAGGGCGTGATTTACGGAATGGTTTATGTTGCAGTATTGGTTTAAATGTTGCCATCGTTTCGCCAAATTCTTTCATCATGTCGTGATCTAAGTAGAAAGATTGTCGACCAGTTATCGTTCTCCAAGGGATGAGACGTTCAACATTTGTTGTAAATGGTGAGTAACGGCGTCCACCTTTTTCAGAACCCGTAAAGGCCGGAGAAGTAATTACTGTTTTAGGCTGCGCTGTAATTTGTTCAAATGTGAAGCATTCTTCTTCACGTTCTTCTGCTAAGTCACGTAGTTTTAAATCGGTTTGTTTTTCAAGCGCTTCCCATGCTTTTACCGCCATATGACCGTTTGTTGTAGAAGAAAGTGTTAATACCGCCTCAGCAGCATTAATTGCTTCTTTTATGTCTGGGCACCCCTTCGCAATAGAATCCGTTCGAACAACTCCTAATCGACTCTTTAATTGCTCATATTCTTTTTCTGCCGACCAAGAAATCCCTTTCGTACCAATCGGTTGTTTTCCGGTATTTGGTCCAAGCGCTGTCATCTTGTCATAAATCGTTTTATAATCCCTTTCGACAACATGAATTTGCGGCATTGTTTTACCTGGGATCGGTTCACACTCACCTTTGCTCCAGTCTTTAATCTTGCCAAGTGGTTGCGCTAATTCTTGCGGTGTATCGTGAAGAAGTGGTGTTGCAACGACTTCTTTCATTGGTTCAAGATCGATTTTCTTCGCTAAATCTGACACAGCTTTAGAAAGAGAGGTGAAAATATCCCAGTCAGAGCGTGCTTCCCACGGTGAACCGATTGCTGGATTAAATGGATGCACAAATGGATGCATATCCGTACTGCTTAAATCATGCTTTTCATACCAAGTTGAAGCAGGTAAGACGATATCAGAATAAAGCGCCGTTCCAGCCATACGGAAATCTAAATTAATGAGTAAATCTAACTTCCCTTCAGGTGCATCTTCATGCCACTTAATTTCTTCTGGTCTTAATGAGTCACTATCGTCATTCATTAATCCGTTTGTTGTACCTAATAAATGTTTTAAGAAATATTCGTGTCCTTTACCGGAACTTGAAATTAAGTTTGCACGCCATACGAATAAGTTACGCGGGAAGTTGTTTTTATTATCTGGGTCTTCAATCGCAAATTTCAGTTCTTTTTCTTTTAGTTTTTGTGCAACGTATTTTCCGATTTCTTCTTGTGTTGTTGCACCAGCAGCAACAGCTTCTTTATATAATTCAATTCCATTCTTCTCGAATGTTGGATAAGAAGGTAACCAGCCAAGTCGTGCTGCTAATACGTTGTAATCACCGTGATGTTGATAACGAGAGTTGCCCTCAACTGGTGATGCTAAATGTCCAACAGGTGTATCTTCATAACGCCATTGATCTGTTACGAAATAGAAGAAAGATGTACCGTTTTGTAATTTCGGTGGCCCTTGCCAATCTTTCGCCATCGCGATTGTTTGCCATCCTTCTGCTGGTCGTAATTTTTCTTGACCAACATAATGTGCCCAACCGCCGCCGTTTACACCTTGTGCCCCAACAAGAAGAACAAGATTTAAAACTGCGCGATAAATCGTATCAGAGTTAAACCAATGGTTAATACCAGCTCCCATAATAATCATCGAGCGGCCATTCGTATCAACTGCATTTTGCGCGAACTCACGAGCAATTTGAATAATAAGCTCTCGCTTTACTCCGGTCATTTTCTCTTGCCATGCAGGTGTAAACGGCACATCATCATTGAAATCTTTCGGTTCTTGCCCGCCGAGCCCTCGGTTCACACCGTAATTTGCTAACGTTAAGTCATATACAGTTGTAACGCACACTTCGCCTTCTTCTGTCATAACTTTTTTCACTGGAATTGTACGTTCTAATATTGTATTTCCATCATCAGAGAAGTACGGAATTTGCACTGTTTCAACACTATCTTCCATTCCAAGTAAAGAAAGACGTGGATCAATCGTTGCACCTGTCTGTTCATCTTCTAAACGTAAGTTCCATTTCTTTTCGTTATCCCAACGTGATCCCATTGTGCCGTGAGGTGTTGCAAAATCATTCGTATTCTCGTTCCAAATTACAGGTTTCCATTCCCCTAACTTCGTTTCACGTCCAATATCAGAAGCATTTAAGAAACGATCAGCAACGAATTGATCTCCTTTTTCTTTCAATGTGACAAAGAAAGGAAAATCAGTATATTGCTTCGCATACTTTGTGAAGTATTCCACTTGATTATCTACGTAAAATTCTTGTAAGATCACATGCCCCATTGCCATCGCAAGTGCACCATCTGTACCTTGTTTCACACTAATCCAATCATCTGCAAACTTTGTAGACTCGGCAAAGTCAGGACTTACAGAAACGACTTTCGTTCCTTTATATCGAACCTCTGCTAAAAAGTGAGCATCTGGTGTTCTCGTCATCGGTACATTTGAACCCCATGTCATAATGTATCCAGAGTTATACCAGTCACTACTTTCTGGTACATCAGTTTGATCACCCCAAATTTGCGGAGAAGCTGGTGGTAAATCTGCGTACCAATCATAAAAGCTAAGCATTGGTCCACCCATAAGTTGCATAAAGCGGCTACCAGCTGCATGACTTAACATCGACATTGCTGGAATTGGTGAAAAACCAACATTTCGGTCTGGACCGTATTTAATTACTGTGTATAGTAATGAAGCAGAAACGAGTTGTAATACTTCATCCCAATTCGCACGAATGAATCCCCCTTTACCACGCGCCTGCTTATACGTACGTGCTTTTTCAGGGTTTTCCACAATGCTTTTCCAAGCGTCTAGTGGTGACTCGTTATTTTGTAGTTCCTCTTGCCACATACTCCATAGAACACCACGTACATACGGATATTTCACACGAAGCGGACTGTAAATGTACCAAGAAAAACTCGCTCCACGCGGACATCCTCGTGGTTCAAAATCAGGCATATCAGGACCTGTTGTTGGATAGTTAAGCTCTTGACCCTCCCATGTTACAATTCCATCTTTCACATAAATGTTCCAGCTACAAGAACCAGTACAGTTCACACCGTGTGTAGAACGGATTACTTTATCATGCTGCCAACGCTTTCTGTACACATTTTCCCATTCACGATCTTCATATGTTTCTTGTGTATGATTATCGTTATAACGATCTATTGGTGAAAAATATTTTAAACGTCTCATTAATGCTGAAGGTTTCTTCTTCATACTGTTCACTCCTTTAGTACGTCTCTCTTACATACCCTTACTATAAAAGAGGTTGTAAAATACAGATGTGACATTTCGCACAGTTCAAGAGATTGTCATAAATTCATTTGGAAATCGGTTTAAGGGGAAACATTTATAAGTAAAGATTACTTTGTTTTGTTGTGAAGATTTCGGTCAGCGGTGGGCTTATTAGGAGAATAGTATTTGGAGGATTCACCTTTTTTTGCATAAGAAAAAACGCAGGAGAAATTCCTACGTTTTTATATAAATATATTAAAAAGAGTTTTGATACTACTTCAATAATGCTATAAGGAATTTACTTTTCTGCAACGATACTATTATCAAGACATATTTTATATAAAGTGAAACTTTAATCAGCCCGCAAATAGAGGGATAAAACTACAAATCATTATTTACTGTATTGCCCTTAATTACGGAAACAATTATACTAGATGTTATCCACATATATAATCTGAATATTCATAAAATTACGAGTAGGATTTCCTTTGGGGACATAGAAATTATAAAGTATATCACCATGATTTTTTAACATTTAAGTTTTTCCTATTTATATAAGTTCTCAATATGAACTTATATAAACCATTCCTACTTACCTCTTAGATTAATATTATACTGCATTAAAATGAAGGAACTCCTTTTCTTTAACATAAAAATGAATTAGAAACGATAATAAAATTAGGAGGATTACGATGCCCCAGCTTGATTCATTACATCCCATAGTAGAAAAAATAATCACCAATATTGAAAAATTAATGGTCGGAAAACGAAAAGAAACGATCTTAGCTTTGACAGCTCTCTTAGCTGAAGGTCATGTACTATTAGAAGATGTTCCTGGCGTTGGGAAAACAATGCTAGTACGTGCTCTTTCTAAATCCATTGATGCCGATTACAAGCGTATTCAATTCACACCTGATTTACTGCCGTCAGATGTAACAGGTGTTTCTATTTATAATCCAAAAGAACTCCAATTTGAGTTCAAGCCTGGACCGATTATGGGGAATTTTGTACTTGCTGATGAAATTAATCGTACATCTCCAAAGACACAATCTGCCTTACTTGAAAGTATGGAAGAAGGCACTATCACAATAGATGGCATTACAAGATCGTTACCAAAACCTTTCTTTGTAATGGCTACACAAAATCCGGTCGAATATGAGGGAACATATCCTTTACCAGAAGCTCAGCTCGATCGTTTCTTGTTGAAGCTAAGAATGGGATATCCTACACCAGAAGAAGAATTTGAAATTTTAAACCGGATGGAAAAAACAAATCCACTCTCTCATTTACAAGCTATTACTACAATAAAAGAATTACTTTATTTACAACAAAGCGTACGGGAAGTAAGCATGGACAAAGCAATCAAGCATTACATTGTAAAGCTTGTTACTCAGACTCGTTCTTATAGTTCTATACAGCTAGGTGCAAGTCCACGCGGCTCAATCGCTTTAATGAAAGCTTCACAAGCTTATGCATTCATCCATGGCAGAAATTATGTTATTCCAGACGATGTTAAATTTTTAGCTCCTTACGTTTTAGCTCACAGACTCATTCTAAAAATGGAAGCAAGATTTGAAGGAATAACAGGAGAACAAGTTATCGCCAAAATCGTTGCACGAACTACTGTGCCGACTCAAAGGACGAAAAAACTTTGATGAAACGACTACTACGAGCACTATATCACGTTACGAAGTTATTGCTAATCCCTTTATGCCTAGTCTTAACATTTGTGTACGCTATGCTTCAAGGAGGATTTGTAAGTTGGTTTTTGTTTTACAGTACGATTCCTATTGGTCTTTATTCAATACTACTTCCCTTCTACGCTTTACGAGACGCTGAAGTAAAACGAATAACAAACCAAAATGAATATGCAGCAGGAGAACAATTTTTAAGCACTATTACAATAAAAAGAAAATTTCCTTTTCCCTTACTTTATTTAGTTATAGAAGATGAACTACCTTCACAATTTACAAGTTGTATACAAACGAAGGTGAATAAGGTAATACTCTTTCCAGGATTCAAACGGAATATTTCGTTTCAATATGTTATTGACACAATCCCTAGAGGAGAGCACACTTTTTCAAGCGTACGTGTCAAAACTGGTGATCTATTCGGAATGATGGAGAAAGAAGTAACTTTTTCAGTTCCAGATACATTTTTAATCTATCCCCAGTACGTAGATATAACGTATCGACAATTGGAAAATCATTTCGAACAAGGAGCGCTTTCAGCAAATATAAATTTAGTAAAAGACTCTACAATCTCTGTCGGTGTCAGAGACTATAAACCTGGTGACCGCTTTTCATGGATTGATTGGAAAGCAACTGCACGAACAAACAACATTATGACGAAAGAGTTTGAACAACAGCGCAGCCATAATATTATGATATTTATGGACAGAACTGAGTCCCCTCTATTCGAATCAGTCGTAACGTTTACTGCCTCTATTGTGAGGGCTGTCTTGAAGCAAAATTCACCAGCGTCATTCGTGTCTGTCGGAAAAGAACGAACTTTTTTCCCTTTAGACAATGGAGATAGTCAGTTACAACAAATCTTTTGTCATTTAGCGAAAGTACAAGCAGACAGTGTATTCCCGCTCTCTCGAAGTGTAGAAATGGAATTAAGAAAAATTTATGAGCCCGTAACGATTATACTCGTGACAAGCGATCTTTCTCCCGATATTCAAAAGGCGGCTGACTATGCCGCTATAAAAAACAGAAAATTAATGGTGTTTGTCGTGAAAGAAAAAACAAATCAACTCTCACATCGAGAACTAAGTATTCTAGAAACTCTACAAAAACGAAAAATATTTGTAAATGTGGTTTATGGGAACCGGTATACAAACGTGTTTTTTGAGGTGAGCAAATGATAACATTACAAACAAAATACAAATGGGATATGAGCAGATTCTTCATGCATGCATGCGCATTTTTACTTTTACTAGAATGGCTAAGACCCCTTATAGGTATTACAAACGTAGGTAGATTAGATATTTTTGTAATATTTATAGGAATTTGCTTCACTCTCTCTTTTTTTCAAACAAGGTGGCAGATTCCAATAAAGATCGTCACGATCTTATTCATCATTCATTTCCTGTATTATAAAAATGCTTTTATAAATCCATCTTGGCTAACAAAATTTTTTGCTGATATTTCTCGAAATTCCTCTCTGTTTTTCCAGGGGGATTTGCTAGATATTTCTCCAGTTTTTCCAACATTATTATTTTTTCTATCATTTTGGTTTTTGAGTTCTTTCAGCTCTTTTTGGGTTATTCATAAAAAACGTGGGTTGTTATTTCTTGCAATGACTATTATTTATATCACAACTTTTCATAACTTACATTTATACAATGCAAACTACGCTATTATTCGTACTGTTGTCATCGGCTTTTTTATACTTAGTCTTCTTCAAATAGAACGAATAAAAAAGATGGAACACTTACAAAATTATGCTAGAGCAATCTCAAAATTACTTAGACCTCTTACAATATTTATTGTATTGTCAGCAACCATCGCATACTTTGCTCCAAAATTTGGCCCTCAATGGCCAAACCCAATGGATTTTTTGAAATTCAACACATCTGAAGCAAGTAAAGAACAAGCAGTTTCTAAAATTGGATATGGTCTAGATGACTCGCAATTAGGCGGTCCTTTTAAGCCGGATAATACAATTATTTTTACAGCACAAACGCAAAACAAACAATATTGGAGAGTAGAAACAAAAGATTTTTATACAGGAAAAGGTTGGGATGTTTCTGAAAATCGAAAAAAAGTTTCTTTTAAAAATAAAAACGACGTCGTGAGCTGGTACGAACCAAATACAAAAACGGAGATAACTGAGGCAACAATCACCATGCAAAAAAGTTATCCTCACCTTACCTATCCAGCAGGATTAGTATCAGTTGAGGCTTCTTCTGATGTATCATACAGCGTTGACCCATTTTCAGAAAAAATCTATACGATGCACGAAGACTCTTCTACTACTTTAAATTCGTATAAAGTAACATATGAGGTTCCGGAGTTTTCCATAGAAAATTTGAAATCTGTAAAAACGAATGAAGGTCATGAAACAAGTCCTTATTTCATGACAAAGTACACACAACTTCCCGAATCATTACCGCAGCGAGTAAAAGACTTGGCTGTCAATCTTACAAATGATAAAGACAACCGATATGATAAAGTATTAGCTATTGAAAATTACTTTACAGACAATTCTTTTGTATACGAAACAATGAATGTCTTATACCCTGCCAAAAACCAAGACTATGTAGATCAATTCCTTTTCGATACAAAAAGCGGTTACTGCAATAATTTTTCGACATCTATGATCGTGTTACTTCGTTCTGCTGGGATTCCTGCTCGCTGGGTAAAAGGATTTACAGAAGGAACTCTGGAGAATACACTTGCCTCTGCAGAAGGTGAGAATGTTTATACAATCGCGAACAATAACGCACACTCTTGGGTCGAAGTATATTTCCCAGGATACGGATGGATTCCATTCGAACCAACAAAAGGATTTACCAATCCCTATAATTTTACAAATAATACTCCTGCTTCTACTTCACAAAATAACGAAGTAAATAATTCTAATAACGAGCCAATACACCAACGGAACAATGAAGCAAAGCTCAAAAGTTTAATAGAAAATACAGAAGAAGCCTCTACTAAAAAGATTACAAATTCCAAAAATGATTTTTCTTGGTGGTACGTATTCCTCTCTACGATACCGATTAGTATCATCGGATACATTCTCTTCACCACTAGAATGAAATGGATTACATTTTTTATTATTCTTTTCTATAAATACCGAAAAGATGATGCTGTTTATCAAAAAGCTTACGGTGCACTTTTAAAACAATTTGCGAGAATCGGCATACCACGGGGTGAAAGTCAAACATTCCGAGAATACGCTCTCCACATCGATACACTTTACAATTCGGCCGATATGCAACAACTTACTTTCAGTTATGAGAACGCTATGTATCAAAAGGAACAGGCCGCAGCCGCATGGAAGACATCCGTACACTTATGGGAAGTGCTTATGAAAAAAGCAGCTTCTCTGCCTAAATCAAACGACTACGATAGAGTGATTTAATCTTGATAATGTGAGTTTAAAGAAAACACCTCAAAGAACTACATTGTTCTTTGAGGCGTTTTTTAATAAAGTGAAACTCCTAATTATTCCCCAAGCACCTTCTCAATCTCAACCTCTAAATCCACCGGCTTCGTCTGCGGTGCAAAACGTCCTACTACTTTCCCGTCTTTTCCAATTAGAAACTTAGTAAAGTTCCATTTCACTGCTTTCATACCGAGTAAACCTGGCGCTTGTTCTGTCATGTATGTATAGAGAGGATGAGCCTTATCACCTTTCACATCAATCTTCGCAAACATCGGGAAGTTCACACCGTAGTTCAATTCACAAAAACTAGTAATATCAGCTTCTGTGCCTGGTTCTTGTCCCCCAAATTGATTACAAGGGAAACCGAGTATTTCTAGTCCTTGGTCTTTATATTTATCATATACTTCCTGTAACCCTTTATATTGTGGTGTAAATCCACATTTACTAGCTACATTTACAATAAGCAGTACTTTTCCTTCGTAATCTTTTAACGATTTATCTTCTCCTGTTATTGTTTTAGCTGAAAAATCATAAACTGTCATTGTTCCTACCCCTCTCTTCACTATCATTCTATGTTTATACTATACTACATTCGTGAATATACAGCTCTTATTACGTACTCACATATCGGAATGATAGCGCTTTATTTTCGTTCGAAAATTCGACACAATATACTAGACTTTTATGATGGAAAGTTTTACAATTAATTTGTGAACAAAATGTGACAGTTTATATTTCCATTATAATAGAAAAGGATGGTGTTCATTATGAAAACTGCACAACATGAAACGATTTCAAATCGCGAGTTTTATTTCGTACTATATATGATGTTATTGTATGTTATTGGCTGGGTAATCGATGTAAATGGTTTATTTTTAAGCTCCTACTTTAATTTAGCAGGAGAAATTATGCTTCCGATCGTTGGTGGCATTGTTGGACTGTTCGTTATGTCTATCAATAAAGAACAAACGAAATAACTACATTACAAAAGGGCAGAAGACGAGCTTTCGTTTTCTGTCTTTTTCTATTTTTAGCGTATAATAGATACATACCGTATATAAGGAGTGGTAAGTATGAAAAAAGTAGAACAACTATCTTCTCATCTATATCTTATTGATGATTATGACTTACAACATGATGAACGCACAGGTACATACGTTTTATTAGGTGACGATATTACTTTAATTGAAACTTGTGCGGCCCCTTCTCTTCCCTATATTTTAGACGGATTACAGCAATTACATATTAATTTAAATGATGTAAAAAACATTATCGTTACACATGTTCATTTAGATCACGCAGGCGCAGCAGGGTTAATGATGGAAAAGTGCCCAAATGCTACTCTATTTGTGCATCCGCGCGGGGCTCGTCATATGATTGATCCAACAAAACTAATTCTTGGCGCAAAAGCTGTGTACAAAGAAGATTTTGATAAACTTTTTGATCCAATTCTTCCAATTGAAGAAGAACGTGTTCATATTGTACAAAATGGTGATACATTAAAAGTTGCAGAAGACCGTACACTTTCATTTTATAATACACCGGGACATGCGAAGCACCATATTAGCATTCACGATTCATTAACAAACGGCATTTTTACTGGCGATACAATAGGAATTTATTATAGAGAACTCGCAGACCTTGATGTAGAACTATATCTACCATCAACGTCTCCTTCACAATTCCAGCCAGATGCGATGATTGCTTCTAAAAATCATATTCAAAGTATGAATGTAGATACTATTTATTTCGGTCATTACGGCGCATCATCCAATGTTACAGAAGTATATAACCAACTTGAACATTGGTTACCTATTTTCGTTGGTACTGGTAAAGAAGTCTTTGAAAAGTATAATGATTTCGATGAAGCGACTAAAGCTTTACAAACTTTATTAATGGATAAAATCTCTTCTCATCTTACAAAGTTAAACGTTCCATCAAATCATTCCGTTTATAACATTTTACATCTAGATATAGAAATTAGTGCAATGGGCATTATTGATTATTTCACGAAGCAAGAGAAATCCAAATCCACTATCAACTAACAGTAAAAGAAGAGATATATAACAGTAGTTATTGTATATCTCTTCTTTTTTTGAATATATTTTTTAATAAAGGATGGTGGAATGGAATGCAAAAATTGATACTTTACCTCTGCTTTACATTATTTATCATCTTATTATTATTTGTAGGAGTAAAAATTCAATTTTATTTAGAAACAGACGCGCAAGTGAACTTTAACTTTTATCCAAGGTTATTCTACTTTACACTCTTCCCTCTTTTGTTCGGCATTTTATTACGATTCCTACAATCCATTAATCGCGAAACGAGCAAACAAAACTGGAGCTTTCAGCCGGATAAATTTATCGCTATTACGTTGCCAACACTATTCATTTCCTTTTCTCCAGCCCTACTCTTTTCACCAGTTGGCAAATACCTACCTTATTTAACTAATATTATTCTTGTGAATACAACTTTCGTTACCATTATTAGTTTAATAGCTGGTTACTCACTTTTAGATTGTTTGATACAAAAAGACAAGGAGAATAGTAAGGAATATAACTAAGTGATTTCCCACTTTCACTTTATTAAGCAAATCAAGATAATTCTGCCCCTAACTTGTATGCAAAAGAACCTAATGTTCAATTTTTAAGTGTCGTTGGTTATGGTGGTTTATTTATAAGTGCAATACTCCTTGTAAGAGTTGCTATACATGTGGTAAGGAAATTTAAGTAATAACAAAACGAGTATGAAATCGCATAGATTTTATACTCGTTTTTTATTGTTCATATATTTAATTGGTAATAGGAAATTTATGTTAAACTAAAGAAAGTCGCGCACTAAATCAAAATACATTTCAAACAAGGGAGACTTATTATGAAATTAGGGACTTTCTCGTTTCTAACGTTTATCACAAGTATATGTTCTTTCTTTATTTTAAGAGGACCTAATGCAAATTTAACATTAATTATTGTGCTTCTAAGTATTCTTTCATTACTCGGTATTATTTTTGCGATCGCATCAAAGAATTGGCTATTTAAAATAGTTGGTACGACATTAAATGGAGTCATACTAATATTTGTATATTTCTTATTGCTAGCAAAAGGAATAGGTGGTTAATATATTTACGTTTCAATAAGAAAAGCTCACAGCTTAAGCTATGAGCTTTTTTACTTATCTCACCTTTTCATCTACATACTCCATAAACTGTTCTGCTTTAATAAATCTTTCTTTATACGCTTCAGGTACTTCTTCTACTGTTATCCCACCACTCGATTTCGCTTTTACTAATACAGTTTGATATGACATTAACGCTTCCATATATTGTTCATACTCTTCTGAAGTTAATACTTCTTTACTAGATTTATGGCCATTTAATTTATCAAAATACGGCTGAAGTTCCATTTCTACCTTTTTCATTTCCTCTTTTTTAGCTGGTGATAATTGATCATAATCAATATTACCGTTCGAATCCCCGTACTCAAGCTTTGCATTTGTTAATTTCTTTAGTTCTTTTGTAAACTCTTCATATTCCTTCGCACCCATTTCGTCTTTCGCTTGTGATAACTTTGCATTAAAACGCATGTATCCTTCTAATGTTATAGCTCCGGCATGTTTTTTTAAGTTCTCAAAAGATCCGTATATACCATCCGCCATAATAGATTGGTAAGCAAAAGCAGTCGTTGGGATTAAAAATACGGCTGCAAGCACTCCTGCGATAAGGCGCTTCTTCCTTTTACTTCCCCCGCTCTTCATTTTTATTTGAACAATTACTTTTTCTTTTAACTCCGGCGGGGCAATAATCCCCTTCGCTTCTTCTTGTATAGATTCTCTAACTCTACAATCTAAGCTCATTTCACATTCCCTACCTCTCCTAAAAAGATTTCTTCTACTTGCTCTTTTTGACGTAGTTTCTTTAATGCCGCATGAATTCTAGACTTCACTGTACCGATTGGAATATGTAATATTTGTGCTACTTCTTCTTGAGAGTAATCGTGTAAGTATCTTAAGATAATAACTTGTTTCAATTTATACGGTAACTTATGAATGAGTTCGATTAATTTTTGATTTGATATTTTACTTACAACATCGCTAGAAAAATCAATTTGTACTGGTTTTCTTTGCTCTTCTGCTTTTTTTACAATTCGTAGTCGCATCCACCTCTTCCTTCTATAAGAATGAATTTGTTTAATCGCAAGTCCAATTAGCCAAGGTCTAAATGGCTTCTCGCTATCATATTTACGAAGCGATTCATATAGCTGTATGTATATTTCTTGAACGACATCATCTACATCTGCTTTGTCTTCTATTAAAAAATGTGCTGTCTTATATATTTCTTGAATCGTTTTATCATACAATTCGCTATATGCTTCTTTATTGCCTGATAAAGTTAATTGGATTAAATCTGAATACACTGTTTCACCCTTCATGTACCATCCCTCCTTTGTCCTACACTATATATTGGCAAGAAAACGATATTCCGTTCGATTTCTTTCAAAGTTTTTTCAAATAAATTAATATAATGATGCAATGACTTCATAAGCTTCACTTATAACCCTGCATAACAATTATATAATTTTCCAATTTCTAATAAAGATTTAAAATAATATATATATTCAAATTTAGGAGGATGTATATGAAAGCTATCGTTGTAACTTCGTTCGGTGGTCCTGAAGTGATGAAATATACAGATGTGGAGATGCCGGCTATTTCAGACAATCAAGTTTTAATTCGTGTTGTTGCTACTAGTGTTAATTTCGCCGATATTAAATCACGCTATGGCAAAAAAGGAAACAAAGCATTACCTTTTATTCCAGGTATAGATGTAGCTGGTATTGTAGAACACGTAGGTTCTCAAGTGAAAAATATTCATTCTGGACAACGTGTCATCGCTTTCCCTCAAAACGGATCTTACGCAGAATACGTTGTCGCAAACGAAAATCTTACTTTCGTTTTACCTGATGAAGTCGATTTTCAAGCTGCAGCTGCCTGCCCTATCGTATCTTTTACAAGCTACAATTTACTTGCAAATGTTGCAAGACTACAAAAAGATGAAACAGTTCTAATCCATGCAGCTGCTGGTGGAATTGGTACTACAGCGATTCAACTTGCAAAACTATTAGGGGCTAAAAAAGTTATCGGTACTGTTGGAAATGAAGCAAAAAGAAAAATTGCTTTAGATGCTGGCGCTGATTATGTTATTTGTCATCAAGATGAAGATTTTGTAGAGAGGATAAATCAACTTACAAACGGAGAAGGCGTTAATATTATTTTAGATTCTATTTCTGGTACTGTGTCCGAAAGAAGTTTAGAATGCCTTGCTTATTACGGTCGTCTCGTCCATTTCGGCAATGCTAGCGGAGAAGTTGGTAGTTTTCAAACGAAAGATTTACACGCAAGTTGCCGTTCTATACTCGGTTTCAGCTTTGGCACTACACGGAAAAAACGTCCTGAATTGCTTCAAGAAACTGCGAATCAAGTTTTCCGTTATTTACGCGATGGAAGTTTACAACTTAAAGCTACGAAATCTTTTCCTCTTCAAGATGCAGGGAAAGCACATGAATGGGTCGAAAGTAGACAAAGTACAGGGAAAGTAATACTCCACGTTCAGACAGCTCCCTAAAATGAATACATGAAATAGAGGTGTTATTCATGGGATCACGAATTATGCATATCATTATCGCGAGCGGTATTGCAGAGAAACTATCTATTCAAGATAAAACTTCTTTCTTACTTGGTGGTGTAGCTCCTGATGCTGTTCATTCAAAAGAAGAAAAAGGAACTTCACATTTTTACGCTGGTACAACGAAGAACTATACGAGAAGAATAGATTATGATTCATTTATTCATAAATATGAAGAGCATATGGACTCCTCTTATATTTTAGGTTATTATACCCACCTCATTGCCGATGATAGTTGGCTAAGTGGATTTTTTCTACCTTGGCTAAAAAACAGAATTGAGAACGACGAAACTATCGTGCCTATGTACTATAACGATTTTAAATTATTGAACGCACAATTGTTGCATCATTACGATAAAGAACAACAGCTCTTCACCCTACTTAATCAAGAGGCTAACATTGTGAATATCGAGGAGGTTTCTAGAGAGAATGTTTTAGCTTTTCGGCAATATATTTTTGAAGATATGCTATACCCTGAGCAACACTTGCACGAAAACTTACAAGTGTTTTCATTTGATCAAATCGTTGGTTATATTGAGACTGCAATTGAAAAAGGAACATTTTTTATAGAACAACTCGTTAATAAAAAATTGACTTCAAATATTTAATCCCCCTCATTATTTACGAGGGGGATTTTCACATAACTATATAATTATTTATTTTTTCCCATTACTGCAAAGTAATTCCCTTCACTATCAGCAAAGTTAAACAATTTACCAGTAGGCATAGTTACCATTTCTCCAACAGTAACATTTTTATTTGTTAGCTCTTTATATAATTGATCAAGATTTTCTGAGAAGAACATTAAGGACGGTGTACCAAGATTTAATTCTGGGCTCATGTTCGAAATAACTTCTTTATTATGTAGTATAATACTCGTTTCTGCCCCCTTAGTCGGAGCGATTTCAATCCATCTCATTCCTTGCTTGTTATCTTCCTCTGCAACTACATGAAATCCTACTTTTTCCGTCCAAAAATTTACTGCCTCATCTTGATTATTTACGTATAACATAATTTGTCCAACTTTATGGATCATTTGTTTTCCCCCTAATAGTTTTTATATTCTATGTAGGTTTCTACAAGTGCTATTGTTATTCCTTTTGAGTTTATATGTACCTCTTCACAAAATTTATCGACTGATTCATCCCGTCAAGTTCGTTAAAATAATCATTTCTTTCAATCATGTAATAACCGTCGAATCCGATTTCATCTAATGCCTTGAAGAATATATTGAAATCTACTTCACCGTTTCCTGCTGCGACTTCTATATACTTACTTGAACTATCGCTTTTCAATTCTTTACAGTCTTTAATATGCGTTTGTACTATATAATCTTTTAATAGGAATAAACTTTCTATCGGATTTTCATTTACATCACTTATTAAATTCGCTGGGTCAAAGTTAACTGCTAGTCCTTTTGAGTTTATATTTTCTAAAAATCTTTTTAACACTATTGCTTTTTCAGATCCCGTCTCAATAGCAAAGACTCCCCCTAATTTTAATGATAAATCCCCTATCTCATAACAAGCCCTTTGCATCTTTTCATATCGCTCGCTCTTTTCAACATCTAGAATCTTTCCAATGTGAGCCGTTATTATGTTTGCTCCTAATTCTAATCCCTTATCAGCAACACGTTTCAACTGCTCTATTACACTTTCATCTTCCGCCCCTACAATTCCACTTTCTCCAAAACTAATTGCTAATGATGGGACTTTAATCCCATTAAAAGATAAGCTATCCTTTAAAGTAATCCATTCTAACTTTGAAATATTAGCTAAATTGAAATTCTCATTCATAGCATATAGTTGAATATATTCTAAATCCCATTCTCTCGCCTTTCTTATTCCTTCGTTTACTTCAATATGTTTCGTATTTAAAAACATTCCTAATTTCCTAGCCATACATGTACCTTCTTTTTATTATTTCGTATCATGTTAATATTCGACTCTTTTTATGTTACTTCCTTGTACAAACTAAACTAGAAATGCTACACCTTTATCAATATTCCCTGTAGAATCGTTAATATTTTTAAAGTTACGATAGATGAAATTTTAATAGTCGTTAATAAAATTCCATCTATTATTCCACAAAAAAAGACGTAACTACGCATAGTTACGTCTTTCCTTTTATTTATCCCGCTATTTTCCGTGCAATAAGACTCCCACCTCAAAATTCGGTTAGAGCAAAGAAGTCAGGTGGGAGATTAACTGCCCGAAAACGCCCGATTGGTGAGGGCTAATAATCAGTGGGGAACAGCCACCACTGATTAAAGTTTCACATTATCTAGGCTTTTTCTTACCAGTAAAAGCTGGTTTCTTTTTCTTTGGTGCTGGTGGTTTCGATTCTACAAATGTTCCTTTGAACATTTCTTGTTTCGTAAACACGATACCTAATTTACCTAATTTTTTCG